>DASVBE010000290.1:0-10884 GCA_036375995.1 Streptosporangiaceae bacterium
GGATGCCCGCGCTGTTGGTCACCACGCCGAAGCCCTGGTGGTTGTGGAAGGCCATGAGGATGATGGCGAACACGAACATGCCGAGGATCTCGAACAGCACGCCGGTGTTGTTGATGATGGCCACCAGCCGGACGCCGTAGATGTTCAGGATGGTGATCACCACCAGCGTGATCGCCGCGGTCACCAGCTGCTGGTGCAGCGTCCCGGCGGCCATGGCGTGCCAGCCCAGGCCGTCCAGTGCGGGCAGCAGGGCCAGCGGCAGCGTGGCCACCACCGCGGTCACCGTCAGGATCCCGGCGAACAGGTAGATCCACCCGTTGAACCACGAGTACCGGCGGCTGGCCAGGTACTTGGTCCACTGGAAGACCGAGCCGGCCACCGGGAAGTGACTGGACACCTCGGCGAAGTTCATCGCGATGACGAACTGGCCGGCCGCCACGACCGGCCAGGTCCAGATGAACGCCCCGCCCAGCGTGACCAGGCCCAGCGCGAACAGGGTGAAGATGCCGGTCGACGGGGAGATGTAGCTGAACGCGACCGCGAACGAGCTGAACACCCCCAGCGAGCGCTTCAGCTCCTGGTTGTAACCGAACTGCGCGAGATCAGCGGAATCGCGCTCTTCCGGAGCCGATGCGGTTGCGCTGGCGCTATCGGTCATGGGGATCCTCCCCTGCTGGTGGGGGGCCAGAGTGAGGCAGAGCGTACGATCGGGCCGGCGTAATTGTCCAGACCCTAAATGAACATTCATCCGGGTACTGTCCGCCCAGATCGGGCCGTGTGACCACCCGGGCACCCCCCGGTTACGTCTAGACCTTTGACGCGTGAGGCGTCTAGCCTGCCGCTATGCCCCCGGGCTCCGCCGCCATCGACGACCTGCTGGACAGGGTCCCGGCCCTGACCGGCAGGCCGCGCACCGTCCGTGAGCTGCCCGGCGGCCTGACCAACCGGAACTATCACGTCGTCACGCCGGACGGCGGCTACGTGGCCCGGGTCTGGTCGGCCGGGTCCGAGCTGCTGGCCATCGACCGGGACTGCGAGTACCGCAACTCGGTCACCGCCGCGGAGGCCGGCGCGGGCGCCCCGGTCATCGACTACCGGCCCGCCGACGGGATCCTGGTCATCGGCTACATCGACGGCGTCACGTTCACCAACGAGGACGTCGCGAAGCCGGGCAACCTCACGCGCATCGCGGACGCCGTCCGCACCCTGCACGCCGGCGGCCGGTTCGGCAACGACTTCAACATGTTCGAGATCCAGGCCCGGTACGCGGGCGTCACCGCGGCAGCGGGCATGCGCATCCCGGACGGCTACCACGACCTGCGCCCGCAGTTCGGGGCCATGCGGGCGGCCCTGGCCGTGCGCGACGAGGGCACCGTGCCGTGCAACAACGACCTGCTGGCGGCCAACTTCATCGACGACGGCCGCAAAATCTGGCTGATCGACTACGAGTACGCCGGCAACAACGACGCCTGCTTCGAGCTCGGCAACATCGCCGGGGAGTGCCGCCTGCCCGCCGACGGCCTGGCCGAGCTGGTCACCGCCTACTACGGCCGCCCGGTCCGGCACAAGATCGCCCGGGCCCGGCTGCTGGGCCTGGCCGGGATGTACGGCTGGACGCTGTGGGGCGCGATCCAGCACGCGGTCAGCCCGATCGACTTCGACTTCTGGGCGTGGGCGATGGAACGCTGGGAAGGCGCCGCCGCGGGCATGACCTCGGCCGGCTTCGCGGGCCTGCTGGACGAGGCGGCCCGTGATGACTAGCACCGTGATGACTAGCACCGTGATGACTGGCACTGCGATGACTGGGCCCGCCAAGGGGCTCCCGGGCCGGGCCCGGGTGGTGATCATCGGCGGCGGGGTGATCGGCACCAGCGTCGCCTACCACCTGACCGAGGCCGGCTGGACCGACGTGCTGCTCCTCGAGCAGGGCCAGCTGTCCTGCGGCACCACGTGGCACGCGGCCGGCCTGGTCGGCCAGCTCCGGGCCACCGAGAGCGGCACCCGGCTGGTGCAGTACTCCACCAGCCTGTACGAGCGGCTCGAGGCGGAGACCGGGCTCGGCACCGGGTTCCGCCGGTGCGGCGGCGTGACCGTGGCCCGCACGCACGACCGGCTCACCCAGCTGCGCCGGACCGCGGCCACCGCCGAGGCGTTCGGCCTGGACTGCGAGCTGATCACGCCGGCCCAGGCCCGCGACCGCTACCCGGTGCTGGAGACCGGCGACCTGGCCGGGGCGCTGTGGCTGCCCGGCGACGGCCGCGCCAACCCGGCTGACCTGACCGCGGCGCTGGCCCGCGGCGCCCGCATGCGCGGGGCGGTCATCGCCGAGCGGGTCCGCGTCACCGGCATCACGACCAGTGAGGATTACGGTGGGCGGGCGGTAACCGGCGTCACGACTGACGCCGGGCCGGTGGAAGCCGAGATCGTCGTCAACTGCGCCGGCCAGTGGGCCAAGCAGGTCGGCGCCCTGGCCGGGGTGAACGTGCCGCTGCACTCGGCCGAGCACTTCTACGTGGTCACCGAGCAGATCGCGGGAGTGCACCGGGACCTGCCGGTGCTGCGCGACCCGGACGGCTGGACGTACTTCAAGGAGGAGGTCGGCGGCCTGGTGGTGGGCGGCTTCGAGCCCGAGGCCAAACCGTGGGTGGCGCCGGACAAGCTGCCCTACCCGTTTGAGTTCCAGCTGCTCGGTGAGGACTGGGAGCATTTCTCGGTCCTCATGGAGAGCGCGATGACGCGGATCCCGGTGCTCCGCGACACCGGCATCAAGCTGTTCCTCAACGGCCCGGAGAGCTTCACCCCGGACAACCAGTTCATCCTCGGCGAGGCCCCCGAGCTGCGCAACTTCTTCGTCTGCGCGGGCTTCAACTCGGTCGGAATCGCCTGCGCGGGCGGCGCGGGCCAGGCCGCCGCGCAGTGGATCATGACCGGCGACCCCGGCATGGACGCCACCGCGGTCGACATCCGCCGGTTCGCCCCGTTCAACGGCAACGTGCAGTGGCTGCACGACCGGGTCGGCGAGATCCTCGGCCTGCACTACGCGGTGCCGTGGCCGAACCGCGAGCTGCAGACCGCCCGCCCGTTCCGCCGGTCACCGGCCTACCACCTGCTCAAGGCGGCCGGCGCCAGCTTCGGCAGCCGGATGGGCTGGGAGCGGGCCAACTTCTTCGCCCCGCCCGGCGAGTCGCCGGAGATCCGCTACTCCTGGGGCAAGCAGAACTGGCTGCCGTGGTCGGCCGCCGAGCAGCGGGCCGCGCGGTCCGCGGTGGCCGTGTTCGACCAGACCTCGTTCTCCAAGTACCTGGTGAGCGGGCCGGACGCGGAGCAGGCCCTGCAGTGGCTGTGCACCGCGGACGTGGCCGTGCCGCCGGGGCAGGTGGTGTACACCGGGCTGCTGAACGACCGCGGCACCTACGAGTCCGACCTGACCGTGACCCGGCTCTCGGCGTCGGAGTACCTGCTGGTCAGCAGCGCCGCCACGACCGAGCGGGACAAGGATCACCTGCGCCGCCAGCGGCCCCGCGGCGCCCAGGTGACGATCACCGACGTGACCTCGGCGCTGGCCGTGTACGGGGTGATGGGCCCGCGGTCCCGGGAGCTGCTGTCCGGCCTGTCCCGGGCCAGCTTCGCCAGCGGCGACTTCCCGCTGCGCACCAGCCGCGAGGTCGACCTGGGCTACTCCACCGTCCGGGCGACCAGGATCAGCTACATCGGCGAGCTCGGCTGGGAGCTGTACGTCCCCGCGGAGTTCGCGGCCGGCGTCTACCAGGAACTGATGGCGGCGGGCGCCGGGCTCGGCGTGGTCAACGCGGGCTACTACGCGATCGAGTCGATGCGGCTGGAGAAGGGCTACCGGGCTTTCGGCCGTGAGCTGACCCCGGACTACGGGCCGGTCGAGGCCGGCCTGCTGTTCGCCTGCAAGCTGCGCACGGCGGTCGGCTTCCTGGGCCGCGAGGCGGTGGAGAAGGCCCGCAAGATCGGGCCGCGGCGGCGGCTGGTCTCGCTGGTGGCCAGCGACCCGGAGGTGACCCTGTGGGGCGGTGAGCTGGTGCTGCGGGACGGGGTCGCGGCCGGCCAGCTGACCTCCGCGGCCTGGGGCGAGGCGGTGGGCCGCCCGGTGGGCCTGGCCTACCTGTGGGACCCGGCCTCCGGCCCGGTCACCGCGGACTGGATCAGGGCCGGGCGGTACGAGGTCAACGTGGGCGGCGAGGTGTCACCGGCCACGGTCAGCCTGGCCCCGCCGTTCGACCCGGCCAGTGCGAGGATGCAGGGATAGCCGGCAACGGCGCTGGCTGACGGCAGGAGGGCGATGATCAGCGCGTTCGATCTGTTCAGTATCGGGATCGGGCCGTCAAGCTCGCACACGGTGGGCCCGATGCGCGCCGCGGTGCGGTTCGCGCGGGAGATCGGGGCCCGCGGCGCGGATAACCGTATTTCTAAAATCAGGGTCGAGCTGTTCGGGTCGCTCGGCGCGACGGGGCATGGCCACGGCAGCGTCAAGGCCGTGCTGCTGGGCCTCGCGGGCGAGGAGCCGGAGACCGTTGACCCGGTGGCGGCCGGCGCGGCCGTGGCGGCGATCCGCGAGACCGGGCGGCTCACCCTCCCCGGCGGTCACGAGATCGACATGGACCCGGACGCGGACATCATCCTGCACCGGCGCAAGCGGCTGCCGTTCCACCCCAACGCGATGCGGTTCGCGGCGCTGGACCCCGGCGGCGCGGAGGTGGCCACGGCCACCTACTACTCGATCGGCGGCGGCTTCGTGCTCGGCGAGGACGAGGCCGGGCAGCCCGCCATCGTCCGCGACCCGACGCCGGTCCCGTACCCGTTCAGCAGCGGCGCCGAGCTGCTCGCGCACACCGCCGCGACCGGGCTGCCGATCAGCGGCGTGATGCTGGCCAACGAGTCCGTCCGGCGGACCGACGCCGAGGTCAGGTCCGGGCTGCTGGCCATCTGGGCGGTCATGCAGGAGTGCGTGACGTGCGGCGTGGCCGCGACCGGGGTGCTGCCCGGCGGGCTCAAGGTCCGGCGCCGGGCCCGGGCCCTGCGGGAGACCCTGGAGCGCACCGCGGACCCGTCCGACCCGCTGCACGCGATGGAGTGGGTCGGGCTGTACGCGCTGGCCGTCAACGAGGAGAACGCGGCCGGCGGCCGGGTGGTCACCGCGCCGACCAACGGCGCGGCCGGGATCATCCCGGCGGTGCTGCACTACTACACCCGGTTCGTGCCCGGCGCGGACGACGACGGGGTGGTCAGGTTCCTGCTGACCGCGGCCGCGATCGGGGTGCTGTTCAAGGAGAACGCGTCGATCTCCGGGGCCGAGGTCGGCTGCCAGGGCGAGGTCGGCTCGGCCTGCTCGATGGCGTCGGCCGGGCTGGCCGAGGTCATCGGCGGCACGCCCGAGCAGGCGGAGAACGCCGCCGAGATCGGGATCGAGCACAATCTGGGGCTGACCTGCGACCCGGTCGGCGGCCTGGTGCAGATCCCGTGCATCGAGCGGAACGCGATCGCGTCGGTCAAGGCGGTTGCCGCGGCCCGGATGGCGGTCCGCGGCGACGGCGTGCATCATGTGTCGCTGGACAAGGCGATCAAGACCATGCGGGAGACCGGCGCGGACATGAAGGACAAGTACAAGGAAACTGCCCGTGGCGGCCTGGCCCTGAACGTGGTTGAGTGCTAGGCGTGCGGACAGGTTCGCTCCCGGGCGGGGCGTGGCGCGGGACGCGGCCGAGTCGCTGTAAGCTAGGTCATCCCCCGCGAGTCAGGCGGGTGCGGCGGAGTAGCTCAGTCAGGCAGAGCAAGCGGCTCATAATCGCTGTGTCGCCGGTTCAAGTCCGGCCTCCGCTACCAGCCCCCGGGAACATCACCGGCCGGGCTCCGTGTTCACCTACCGCGGCGAGGTTCTGCCCTCGCCCCGTCCCCGTTTCATCCGCCGAGGAAAGAGGCACTGGTGGCTGCGACTGACGTCAGGCCGAAGATCACGCTGGCTTGCCAGGAGTGCAAGCACCGCAACTACATCACCCGCAAGAACCGGCGTAACGACCCGGACCGGGTTGAGCTGAGCAAGTACTGCCCGAACTGCCGGAAGCACCAGCCGCACCGCGAGACCCGCTAGCGGCCGGGGCGGCCATGCCCATCAACCGGGATTTCCTGGGCCGCACGTTCCCGGCATCGGATCCGTACGAGATCAGCCGGGTGAAGATCAGGGACTTCGCCGATGCGATCGGCGACCCCAGCCCGGTGTTCCGGGACGTGGCCGCCGCCCAGGCGGCCGGCTACCCGGACGTCATCGCCCCGCCGACGTTTCCCATCGTGATCACCGCGGCCGCGGGCAACCGCGCCGCCACCGACCCGGAACTGGGCCTCAACTACGCCATGGTGGTGCACGGCGAGCAGTCGTTCGAGTACGTCCGGCCGCTGGCGGCGGGCGACGTCGTGACGACCCAGACCACCATCACCGACATCCGGGACGCGGGCCGCAACACGCTGCTCACCAACAAGACCGAGTTCCGCACGCTCGACGGCGAGCTGGTGTGCACGGCACACTCGACGATCGTCGAGCGGGGCGGCGCCTGAGGGGGCCAGCGTGGCTGATCAAATCCGCTTCGCCGACGTCGCGGCCGGCGCCGAATTGGCTGAGGTCAGCTACCCGGTGACCCGGCTCAGCCTGGTCCGGTACTGCGGCGCGTCCGGCGACTTCAACCCCATCCACTGGAACGAGCGCATCGCGAAGTCCGTCGGGCTGCCCGACGTGATCGCGCACGGCATGTTCACGATGGCGCAGACGGGCCGGTTCGTCACCGACTGGGCCGGCCCGCAGGGCGTGGTCCTGGAGTTCGGGGTCCGGTTCTCCTCGATGGTGATCGTGCCGGACGACGACACCGGCGCGTCTGTCGAGGTGACCGGCGTCGTCGAGGAGAAGCTCGACGGCAACCGGGTCCGGCTGGCGCTGACCGCGCGGTCGAACGGCTCGAAGGTGCTGACACGCTCACGAGCTGTGGTTCGCCTGCCCTAACCGGCCCGTGCTTCGCATTGGCCGGGGCTGGCAGGTGGCATGCTGGCGGGGTAAAGCGGGCCGGCCGCCCGGAGAACGCGGCCGCCCCGCTCCACCCCGTCAGCACGAAGGCCGCCGGTACGGGGGCGGACGGAAGCGGCGCTTCACGCCCCAGGCGGACGTGCAGCAAGCAAAGCTCGGCAGGATAGGCCGCGGGATGACTGCGCGGCCTGGTCTCAGGCAGTTTCCGCGGCGGTCTGCCGTCTCTGCGGGTCAGCCCGACAGGGCGGGGGTCAGCAGCACGGCAAGCGCTGCGGCCAGCATGAACGGGCCGAACGGAATGTGCGTCTTGCGGGTCGCCCGCCGGGCCGCGATCAGGACCACGCCCACCATTGCGGCCAGCACGAACCCGCCGAGCAGGCCGGCTAGCACGGCGCGGGCGCCGAACCAGCTGAGGTAGAGGCCGAGGACGCCGGCCAGCTTCACGTCGCCCAGGCCGATGCTGGCCGGGCTGATCAGCCACAGGACGCCGTAGAACGCTGCGCAGGCGGCCAGGCCGGCCAGTGCGTGGAGGTAGTGCTGGCCGCCTTCGGGGACGGCCAGCGCGGCCCCGCCCAGCAGGGCCAGCGCGATGGGATACGAGGGCAGCGTCAGGCGGTCGGGCAGCCGGCCGGACTGCGCGTCGATCCACGCCAGCGGCACGCTGACCAGCGCCAGGTAGCAGTACGCAGGCAGCAGCGCGGACCAGCCGAACCGCAGCACGCCGGCGGCGAGGAGAGCGGCCGCCAGGAACGCCAGGCCCACCGCGAGCCGCCCCGTGACCGGCCGGCCGGCGAGCGCCAGCGGCCGCCCGGCCAGCTTCAGCGCCCGGCTGGCCCGGCGTGGCGCCGCGGTTCCAGGGGCGCCGTGGCCAGGCGGGGGACCGGCGGGCAGCGTGCCGGTTTCCTGGTCTTCGTCCCTGGTGTCCATTTCCCGGCCATATCAGCACAGATTCCGGCCGGCTGCCGGGCTGTTCTGCGGTTTTGCCGCGCTGTCTCGGTCTAGGCGATGCCGCCCGAAGGGGTGTTGAGCGGAGGGGGACGGCAGCAGCGCCGAGGGAAGGCAGCGTCTTTCAGCGGCCCGGAGCGAGCCAGCCAGCACTGTCTCTCCGGCAGCCCGGGAGCAAGCGACCCGCAAGCACAGCGCTCTATGCTGGGCCGGTCCGAGCGTGCCGCCTGGCGGCGGCGGAATGGGGGACCGGTGATCGTCCGCGAGCAGGTGCCGCTCGCCGGCTACACCACCCTGGGCCTGGGCGGCCCGGCGGCCAGGTTCGCCGAGGCGGCCACCGACGCGGACGTGGTTTCCGCGGTGCGCGCCGCTGACCAGCGCGGCGAGCCGGTCCTGGTGCTGGGCAGCGGAAGCAACCTGGTCATCGCCGACGAGGGGTTCGACGGCACGGTCGTGCGGGTCGGCACCCGCGGCATCAGCGAGGTGGGCGGCGGCCCGGATGGGCCGGTGACGGTGCGGGTCGCGGCGGGCGAGGACTGGGACGGCGTGGTGCGCTGGGCCATCGCCCGCGGGCTGTCCGGCCTGGAGTGCCTGTCTGGCATCCCCGGGCTGGCCGGCGCGACCCCCATCCAGAACGTCGGCGCCTACGGCCAGGAGGTCAGCGCGACGATCGCGGCCGTCCGCGGCTGGGACCGGCAGGCCGGCGAGGTGGCTGAGCTGACGGCGGCCGAGTGCGGCTTCGGCTACCGGACCAGCGTGTTCAAGGAGGGCGGCCAGGCGGGCCGGTTCGTGGTGCTGGAGGTGACCTTCCGGCTGGCCCGGGATCCCCGGTCGGCGCCGGTCCGGTACGCCGAGCTGGCGCGGGTGCTGGGCGCCGCGGAAGGCGACCGGGTGCCGCTATCAAGTGCCCGCGCGGCGGTGCTGCGGCTGCGCCGCGGCAAGGGCATGGTGCTCGACCCGGCCGACCCGGACACCCGCAGCGCGGGCTCGTTCTTCACGAACCCGGTGCTGACGCAGGCCCAGGCCGAGCGGCTGGAGTCGGCGGTCGCGTCCGGCACCAGGATCCCGCGGTTCCCGGCCCCCGGCGGCCAGGTCAAGGTCCCCGCCGCCTGGCTGATCGAGCAGGCCGGCTTCAGCAAGGGCTACCCCGGCAGCCCCGGGCCGCGGATCTCGGGCAAGCACACGCTGGCGCTGGTCAACCCCGGTGGCGCGACCGCGGACAGCCTGGTCACCCTGGCCCGCGAGATCAGGGACGGCGTACTGGCCAGGTTCGGTGTCGAACTCGCCGCCGAGCCCACCCTGATCGGCCTGAAGCTCTAGAGCGGCATGGACGCACCGGAAGCTCGCCGTGCCGTTGCGGCCGCGGCGGCGACCGCTTCTGCGCTGGGCCTGTACGCCGACGATGCGGTCGTCCTGAACAACTCGAACCGCATCGTGCTGCGCCTGATCCCGTGCGACGTCGTGGCCCGGGTCGCCCCCTCCGCGCATCTGGCCGACTCGGAGCTCGAAGCAGAGGTGGCCCGCCGTCTCGCCGTAGCCGGCGGCCCGGTGGCCGAACTCGAGCCCCGGGCCGGAGACCGTGTCTATGCGCGGGATGGCTTCGTTATCTCGTTCTGGACGTACTACGAGCCCACGGGACCGGAGATCGCGCCCGCCAGCTACGCAACCGCGCTGATGCGGCTGCATGCCGCCCTCCGCCTGACCGGTCTGGCGGCGCCGCACGTCACCGAGCGGATCGCCGGCGCGCAGCGAGAGGTTGACGACCAGGAGCGCACTCCCGAGCTGCCCGCTCCCGACCGGGAACTGCTCAGCACCACGCTCAGCAGGCTGAGCGGCTCTCTCCACCGCCGGGGCGCGGGCGAGCAACTGCTGCACGGCGAGCCGCACCCAGGCAACGTTCTCCGCACGAGGCGCGGGCCACTCTTCGTGGACCTCGGAACCTGCTGCCGCGGGCCGGTCGAGTTCGACATTGCCCATGCCCCAGAAGAAGCCGGAGATCACTATCCGGGCGCGGACCAGGACCTGATCCGCCAGTGCCGCGTCCTCATGTGGGCGCTGTCCACCACGTGGCGCTGGTGCCACGACGACCAGCTGCCCGATAGGGACTGCTGGAGAGCAGAGGGACTCAGCCGGGTCCGGGCCGCACTCGCCCGCTACGGACCGGACTGGGCCTGACCGGCCCGCCTATCGGTCGACAACGAATGTGCCGCGGCCCTTGACCGTGCGGATCAGGCCCTCCTCGACGAGAAGCGCGTAAGCGCGCTGCACGGTGCCGACCGCGACGCCGGAATCGGCGGCGACCTCCGACATCGGCGGCATGCGGCGGGTGATCCGCCCGTCCGCGATGGCGGCCCGGAGCCCGTCAGCTAGCTGCTGAAACGGGAAGTCCGCGCGGCCCGGGTCGACGTCGATCTTCACTCCGCCGAGCATATGAATGCCGCGCGACGCGAAGCTAGACAGTGCTATACAGCGTTAGTTTACGTTAGCTATCGCATCACAGCGCATATCAACGTATGTTGCTGTGTGCACGGTGCGCCCGCACCGCCGCAAGGCAGCGTGCCCGGCCAGCGCGTACACGCTGGCCGGGCCCTTGATCGCCTGACTGGAGGCGACCCGATATGGATGATCCCAGCAGCCAGCTCGCACACGGGACACCCGAACCGGCAGCCAGCGATCGCGACGGCAAGCCGGCTCCGATCTTGCTCACCGGCCCGCCCGGGTGGCTGAGCGGCCCTTGTCCCGACCCGGGTGGGCCGGAGGAGCTGCTGAGGCCGTTCGCCGGGCGCTGGCAGATCGATGTTCAGCCTGCGCAGGTGCCGGTGTGGTGCGCGCTGCGCGAGCGCGGCAGCGAGCGGAGGATCGTCGTGGCATTCTCCGCGCCCGGGTTAGCGGGCAAGCTCACC
>DASVBE010000014.1:0-5350 GCA_036375995.1 Streptosporangiaceae bacterium
GTCATCAACATCGCGATCGGCGTGGTCACCGGGCTGGTCCAGGAATTCGAGTTCGGGATGAACTGGGGCGCCTACTCCCGGCTGGTCGGCAACATCTTCGGCGCCCCGCTGGCCATGGAGGGGCTGGCCGCGTTCTTCCTCGAATCCACGTTCCTCGGGCTGTGGCTGTTCGGCTGGAACCGGCTGTCCCGCCGGGTCCACCTGACTGCTATCTGGCTGGTGGCAGCTGGGTCCGTGCTGTCGGCGCTGTTCATCATGGCGGCCAACTCGTGGATGCAGCACCCGGTCGGCTACACCATGGTCAACGGCAAGCCGCAGCTGAACGACATCTGGGCGGTGTTCACCAATCCGGTCTTCGTGTGGGGCTACGCCAAGGTGCTGTTCGCCTCGCTGGTCACCGGCGCGATGGTCATGCTGGCGGTCTCCGCGTGGCAGCTGCGGCACGGCGGGGACCGGCCGGTGTTCATCCGCTCGGCGCGGATGGCGCTGATCGTGCTGGTCCCGGCGATTCTGCTGACCATGCTGGTGGGCGACGAACTGGGGGTGGTCGAGGGCCGGTTCCAGCCGATGAAGATCGCCGCGGCCGAGGCCCAGTGGACCACCTGCCAGCCGTGCTCGTTCTCGCTGTTCCAGATCGGCGGCGGCAACAACGACCAGACCCCGACCGAGCTCATCGCCATCCCGCACCTGCTGTCGCTGCTGGCCACCAACCACTGGAACGGCAAGGTCGAAGGGCTCACCCCGCTGAATCAGCAGTACAACAAGCAGTACGGGCCGGGCTATTACGTGCCGGACGTATTTATCCAGTACTGGGGCATGCGGGTAATGGCCTACCTCGGGGCCCTGACCCTGCTCATCTCGCTGTGGGGGCTGTGGGCGATCTGGCGAAAAAAGCTGGCCACCTCCCGGGCCTTCCTGTGGGTGGCGACCTGGGCCGCGGTGCTGCCGTTCCTGATGAACACGGCCGGCTGGCTGCTGACCGAGAGCGGCCGGCAGCCCTGGATCGTGCAGGGCATCATGCTGACGAAGAACGGCATTTCCCCCACCGTCAGCGTCACCTGGCTATGGATCAGCCTGATCGCGTTCGTCGCCCTGTACGGCACGCTCGGCACCGTGGATCTGATCCTGATGCTGCGGTACTCGCGTGAGCAGCTTCCGCCCCCGCGCGAGCAGGCCGACGTAAGCGCGCCGCTGCCCGCCGTCCAGTACTGAGGAGGGGGCCTGATGAGCGCGTTCGTCCCGTTCTGGTTCATCGTCATCGCGATCTTGTGGACCGGGTTCTTCATCCTCGAGGGATTCGACTTCGGCGTCGGCATGCTGCACAGCGTGGTCGGCCGGGACGACGCCGAGCGCCGGGCGGCGATCAACACGATCGGGCCGCTGTGGGATGGCAACGAGGTCTGGCTGATCGTCGCCGGGGCGTCCATGTTCGCGGCCTTCCCCGGCTGGTACGCCACCATGTTCTCCGGCATGTACCTCGCCCTGGTGCTGCTGCTGATGGCCCTGATCTCCCGTGGGGTGGCGTTCGAGTACCGCGGCAAGCGCGACGCGGCCCGCTGGCGGGGAACCTGGGACTGGGCGCTGACCGTGGGCAGCGTGCTGGCCCCGCTGCTGATCGGCGTCGCGCTGGGCGACCTGCTGGCCGGCCTGCCCATCGATTCGGCGCAGAACTACACCGGGTCGTTCTGGGACCTGCTCCAGCCCTACGCGGTTTTCACCGGGGTCACCTTCGTTCTCATCTGCCTGCTGCACGGGGCCACGTTCCTGGGCCTGAGGACCACGGGCGAGATGCACGAGCGATCCCGGCTCCAGGCCCGCCGCATCGCCCCGTTCGCCGCGGCCGCCGTCACCGGCTTCGTCGTCTGGACGCACGTGACCGCCAGCGCCACGTTTTTCCTCAACCTGATCGAACTGCTCACCATCCTGGCCGTGCTGGCCGCGGTGTGGCTGGTCTACGCCCGCCGCGACGGCTTTGCGTTCGCCGCCACCACCGTCACCATTGCGGCCTGCATCCTGGCGATCTTCGTCGATCTGTACCCCAACCTGATGGTCTCCTCGACCAGCAAGGCCTACAACCTCACCGTGCACAACGCGGCGTCCCCGCCGTATTCGCTCAAGGCGATGACCGTCGTGGTCGTCCTCTTCCTGCCGCTGGTCCTGATCTACCAGGCGTGGACCTATTACGTGTTCCGCAGGCGGGTCTCCGCCAGCGAATTCCCGCCGCCCGCACCGCCCCCAGCCGCCGGGCCGGAGCCGGAGCCCCGGCCCGCCGCGCCGGACGCCGCGGCCCAGGGACGCCATCACAGGAGAACCACAAGCCGGGAGGGACGACATGTCTGACAAAGTTGACGCACTGGTGATCTTCGGGGCCACCGGGGACCTGGCCAAGATAGAGACCTTCCCGGCGCTGGTCGGGCTGGTCAAGCGCGGCGTGCTGGACGTCCCGGTGATCGGGGTGGCCAAGAGCGGCTGGGGCCTGGCCCAGTTCCGCGAGTACGCCACCGCATCGCTCAAGCTCAACGGGATGGACCCGGCCGGCCCGGCCGCGGTCAAGATGCTGAGCCTGCTGCGCTACGTCGACGGGGACCTCGGCGACGACGGCACCTACAAGGCCATGTCCGACGAGATCGGGGCGGGGCAGAAGGTGCTGTACTACCTCGAGGTGCCGCCGGTGCTGTTCGGGCGGATCGCGCAGGGTATCGCCACAGCCCAGCGGTCCGCCGGCGCCCGGGTGATGGTGGAGAAGCCGTTCGGCACCGACCTGGCCTCCTCCCGGCAGCTGAACGACACCATGCACCAGTACTTCCCCGAGGAGGCCATCTTCCGGGTCGACGACTGGCTGGCCTTCGATCCGGTGGAGAACGTGCTGTTCGTCCGCTTCGCCAACTCGGTGATCGAGCCGCTGCTGAACCGCAACTACGTGCACTCCATCCAGATCACCATGTCCGAGGCGTTCGACGTCGCCGACCGCGGCCGGTTCTACGACCGGACCGGCGCCATCCGCGACGTGCTGCAGAACCACATGCTCCAGGTGCTGGCCACCGTGCTGGCCGAACCCCCGGCCGGCCGGGGCCTGGGCTCCTGGGGGGACGCCAAGCACGCCGTGGTGAGCGCGCTGAGCCCGCTGACCCCGGAGAACACGGTCAAGGGCCAGTACGAGGGCTACCACGAGGTGGACGGCGTCGATCCCAAGTCGACGGCGGAGACCTACGTCGCGGTCAAGCTGACCGCCGACACCTGGCGCTGGGCCGGGGTGCCGATCCTGATCCGGGCGGGCAAGACCATGCCGGTCACCGCCACCGAGATCACCATCACCTTCAAGGACCCGCCGCACGACGTGTTCGGGATCGAGCCCGAGCATCCCGGTGACAACCTCATCTTCCGGATCTGGCCGGAGACCGCGGTCAGCCTGACCCTCCAGGGCAAGAAGCCGGGTGCGGGCTGGGAGCCACTGGCCGAGCAGCTCTCCTTCGCCCAGCAGCCCGGCTCCGACATCCGCCCGTACGACCGGCTGATCGGCGCGGCGCTGGACGGGGAACGCTGGCTGTTCGCCCGCCAGGACACCGTCGAGGCCGCCTGGGAGATCGTTGATCCGGTACTCGGCGACGTCGTCCCGGTGCACCCCTACGCCCGGGGCAGCTGGGGCCCCCAGGAAGCCAACCGGCTGCTGCCCGGGCGGGACACCTGGCACGACCCGGCCGGCTGACCCGACGGTGCCATGAGGGCTGTCGACCCGAGGCTGCTGCGGCATGCCCGGGCAGCCAGGAGCCAGCTGATCGTCACCGTGCTGCTCGGCCTGGCCGTGACCGGGCTCATCGTGGCCCAGGCGGCCCTGCTCGCCCATGGGCTGGCCGCCGCCGCGCGCGGTACCGGGGCGGCAGCCCTGGCCGGGACCCTGGTACTGCTGCTGGGTGTGGTGGTGGCCAGGGCTGCCGCGGCCTATGGCGGTGAGGCCACGGCACTGCGGGCCGCCGCCCGGATCAAGTCCCAGCTGCGGCGCCAGCTGACCGGGCACTGCCTGCGGCTGGGCCCGGCCTGGCTCGGCGGGCAGCAGCCCGGCCAGATCGCCGCCCAGGCAACCCGGGGCCTGGACGGGCTGGATCCGTACTTCGCGCGATACCTGCCGCAGCTCGTGCTGTCGGTGCTGGTCCCAGCGGCCGTGGTGGTGACGGTGACCGCCACGGACTGGGTCTCCGGCGTGGTGATCGCGGTCACCCTGCCGCTGATCCCGCTGTTCGCGGCCCTGGTGGGCCTGCACACCAGGGCGCAGACCCGCCGCCAGTGGCGGCTGCTGGCCCAGCTCGGCGGGCACTTCCTGGACGTGGTGCAGGGCCTGCCCACGCTCAAGGCATTCGGGCGGGCCAAGGCCCAGGAGAAGGTGATCGCCACGGTCACCGAGCAGCACCGGTCCGCGGCGATGGCCACGCTGCGCGTCGCGTTCCTGTCCGCACTGGTGCTGGAGCTGTCCGCGGCTCTGGCCACGGCCCTGGTCGCGGTCGAGACCGGGCTGCGGCTGCTGTACGGCCACATGCCGTACCAGGCCGCGCTGCTGGTTCTGCTGCTCACCCCGGAGGCCTACCTGCCGCTGCGGGCCGTCGCGGCCCAGTACCACGCCAGCGCCGAGGGCAGCGAAGCCGCCGACAGCATCTTCCAGATCCTGGACACCCCGTTGCCGCGGCAGGCCAGCCCCCCGGCGCCGGTTCCCGACCTGCGCTCGGCGACGATACGGCTGGACGGCGTGACCGTGGCCTACCCGGGCCGCGACCTTCCAGCCCTGGCCCGGCTCAGCCTGAGCATCCGCCCCGGGGAGCTGGTCATGCTCACCGGGCCGAGCGGAGCCGGCAAAACCACCCTGCTGCAGCTGCTGCTGCGGTTCACCGAGCCGGCGTCGGGAATCATCCGCGTCGGCGGAACCGGCCTGGCCGCCGTCCCCGTCGAGGCCTGGCGGGCCCAGATCGCCTGGGTTCCGCAGCAGCCGCGGCTGCTGCGCGGGTCGGTGGCCGAGAACATCGCCCTCGGCCAGCCCGGCGCGTCCCGGGCCGCGATCGAGGACGCCGCCCGCCTGGCCGGGGCAGCGGCGTTCATCGAGGCGTTCCCGCGCGGCTATGACACGCCGCTGGGCGAGCGAGCCGCCGAGCTGTCGGCCGGGCAGCGGCAGCAGCTCGCCCTGGCCCGGGCGTTCCTGCGGGATGCCCCGCTGCTGCTGCTCGACGAGCCGACCGCGCACCTGGCCCCGGCCGCCGCCGCCGCGATCGACGGGGTCATCCGCGGGCCGCTGGCCGGGCGCACGATCATCGTGGCCACCCACCGGCTCCCGGGCGATGCCGGTGCCAGCCAGGTCATTTCCCTC
>DASVBE010000096.1:0-3361 GCA_036375995.1 Streptosporangiaceae bacterium
AGCTGAGCTATGCCTGTCCCGGCCGCCCGGCACGTCGCCGGTCGGCCTGCTACCGGTCAGCCCGCCATGGGCCGAACTGCACTGCCACTCCTCGTTCAGCTTCCTGGACGGGGCCGCCACCCCCGGCGAGCTGGTCGCCGAGGCGGCCCGGCTCGGGCTCGAGGTACTCGCCCTCACCGACCACGACGGGATGTACGGGGTGCCGCAGTTCGCGCAGGCAGCCGCCCGGCTCGCCGGCCGGGGCGGCCCGAAGCTGGGCACGGTGTTCGGCGCCGAGCTGAGCATCGGGCTCTCGTCAGGCCAGGCCGGCGTCCCCGACCCGGAAGGCCGCCACCTGCTCATCCTGGCCCGCGACGCCGAAGGCTACCGGCGGCTGTGTGCCGTGATCAGCGCCGCGCAGCTGGCCGGCGGGGAGAAGGGCCGCCCGGTCTACGACACCGAGGCGCTGGCGGACGCGCACGGCGGGCACTGGGTGGTGCTGACCGGGTGCCGCAAGGGCGCGGTGCCGGCCGCGCTCGCGGCACAAGGCCCGGAGGCGGCCTGGCGGGAGCTGGCCGTGCTGGCCGGGATGTTCGGGCACGAGAACGTGATGGTGGAGCTGACCTGCCAGCACGACCCGGGCGACGACGAGCGCAACGACATGCTGGCCCGGCTGGCGGCGCTGGCCGATCTCGGCGTGGTGGCCACCGGCAACGTCCACTTCGCGGCGCCCGCGCAGGCCCGGCTCGGCCAGGCGCTGGCCGCGATCCGGGCCCGGCGCAGCCTGGCCGACATGGACGGCTGGCTGCCCGCGGCGGGCACCGCCTACCTGCGCTCAGGCGAGGAGATGAAAGCCAGGCTCACCAGGTACCCGGGCGTCCTCGAGCGCACCGTCGAGCTGGGCCGCCAGTGCGCGTTCGACTTCAGGGTGATCGCTCCCCGGCTACCCGACTTCCCGGTCCCGCCCGGCCACACCGAGGCCTCCTGGCTGCGCGAACTGGCCGCGCGCAAGGTGCCGGCCCGTTACGGGTCTATAGGGGCCGAACGGGTGCCAGGCGCGCACGCCCAGATCGCCAGGGAGCTCGAGGTAATCGAGCGCCTCGGGTTCGCCGGCTACTTCCTGATCGTGCACGACATCGTGGCGTTCTGCGAGGACAACGACATCTTGTGCCAGGGCCGCGGGTCGGCGGCGAACTCGGCGGTCTGCTTCGCGCTCGGCATCACCAGCGTCGACCCGGTCTCGCACCACCTGCTGTTCGAGCGGTTCCTGTCCGAGGGCCGGGACGGCCCGCCCGACATCGACCTGGACATCGAGCACCGCCGCCGCGAGGAAGTCATCCAGTACGTCTACCGCACCTACGGGCGGAACCGGGCCGCCCAGGTGGCCAACGTGATCTCGTACCAGCCGCGGATGGCGCTGCGGGACGCGGGCCGCGCGCTCGGGTTCACCCCCCCTGATGATCCTGATCAGGCTCCGGCCGCCGTGCGGGAGCTGGCGGCCAGGATGCAGCGGCTGCCGCGGCACCTGGGCATCCACTCGGGCGGCATGGTGATCTGCGACCGGCCGGTGGGGGAGGTGTGCCCGGTGGAGTGGGCCCGGATGCCGGGCCGCACCGTGCTGCAGTGGGACAAGGACGACTGCGCCTACGCCGGCCTGGTCAAGATCGACCTGCTCGGCCTGGGCATGCTGGCCGCGCTGCACGACTGCTTCAACCTGGTGACCAAGCACCACGGCGAGCACTGGACGATGTCCTCGATCCCGCAGGAAGACCCGGCCGTTTACCAGATGCTGGCCGAGGCGGACACGGTGGGCGTGTTCCAGGTGGAGTCCCGGGCGCAGATGGCCACCCTGCCCCGGCTGCGCCCGCAGCAGTTCTACGACCTGGTCATCGAGGTCGCGCTGATCAGGCCGGGCCCGATCCAGGGCGGTTCGGTGCATCCGTACCTGCGCCGCCACGACGGTCTCGAGGACGCGGCCATGCCGCACGAGTCGATGCGCCCGGCGCTGGGCAAGACGCTGGGCGTGCCGCTGTTCCAGGAGCAGATGATGCAGCTGGCCATCGACTGCGCCGGGTTCACGCCGGACGAGGCCGACCGGCTGCGCCAGGCGATGAGCGCCAAGCGGGCCCCCGAGCGGATCGAGGAGCTGAGGCAGCGGCTGCTCGACGGGATGGCTGAGCGCGGCATCGGCCCGGCCGTCGCCGAGGACATCTACGTCAAGATCCTGGCCTTCTCCAACTACGGGTTCCCCGAGTCGCACGCGATCAGCTTCGCCTACCTGGTCTACGCCAGCGCGTGGCTGAAACGGTACTACCCGGCCGCGTTCACCGCCGCGCTGCTGCGCAACCAGCCGATGGGGTTCTACGCCCCGCACAGCCTGATCAACGACGCACGCAGGCACGGGGTCACCGTGTACGGCGTGGACGTGAACGCCAGCGACGCGCTGGCCACGCTGGAGGGCACGCTGGAAGACCCGGCCCAGCCCGCGATCAGGCTCGGCTTGTCCGCCGTCCGCAACCTGGGCACCCTGGCGGCCGAACGGGTCGCGGCCGGCCGCCCCTACCGGGACCTGGAGGACTTCGCCAGCCGGACGCGCCTGCCGGCCGCGGCGCTCGAGGCGCTGGCCACCGCGGGTGCGTTCGGCTGTTTCGGGCTCAGCAGGCGCGCCGCGCTGTGGGCGGCCGGGGCCGCCGCCTCGCTCCGCGAGGGGCAGCTGCCTGGCACCGCCACCGGGCTGACCGCGCCGCCGCTGCCGGGCATGACGCCGGCCGAGGAGACCCTGGCCGACCTGTGGGCCACCAGCACGTACGGCACTCACCCGGTGGCGCACCTCCGGGCCGCGCTCGACAAGCACCAGGTGCTCACCGCAACCTCGGCCAAGACCGCAGCCGACGGCACCCGGGCGGCCGTGGGCGGGCTGGTCACGCACCGGCAGCAGCCGCCCACCGCCCGCGGAGTGGTGTTCCTCAGCCTGGAGGACGAGACCGGCATGGTGAACGTCATCTGCCCGCCCCAGGTGTGGGAACGGCACCGCCGGATAGCCGTGGTCGCGCCCGCGCTGCTCGTCGAGGGCCGGATCGAGCGGGCTGGCGGGGCCGGCAATGCCGGCGGTGCCGTCAACCTGGTCGCCATCGCGCTGCGTCCGCTCCGGCTGCCTCTCGATAACGCTGCCATCGCCAGCCGCGATTTCCGCTGAACGTCGCGGGGCTCTGACTTACCCGGCCTGGTTGCGCTCCCTAGTCACCTAGGGTAGTAGTAGTGACTACTGAAAGTGCGCAGCCTCGCTGAGGAATATCACCGCTAGCGCCACGCCCATCGAGCACCCTAGGCGACAAGCTTCCACTCTGGCAGTAACCTAGGGTGCTGCGTCAATGGTTCAGTT
>DASVBE010000131.1:0-27669 GCA_036375995.1 Streptosporangiaceae bacterium
TCTACGGCGTCCGGCTGGTGGCCATCATCAACAACACCGGCGTGCTGTTCGAGATCCTCGGCATGTTCGTGTTCGCCATCATCCTCATGGCCTTCCACAACCACCAGGGCTTCGGCGTGGTGACCAACAGCGCGGGCATCCACGTCAACGGCAGCTCGTTCCTGGCCGCGATGTTCATGAGCCTGTTCGTCATCTACGGCTTCGACACCGCGTCCACCCTCGCCGAGGAAACCAGGGACCCGCGCCGCAACGCGCCCAAGGCGGTGCTGTACTCGGTGATCGGCGCCTTCGTCATCGGCGGCGTGTTCCTGCTCGGCACCCTGGTCGCTATCCCCAACCTGGGCGCCGCGGTCAAGAACGGGACCGGGCCGGCCCAGATCATCGAGGCCAACTTCCCGCACGGGTTCGCCACGCTCTACCTGCTGGTGGTGTCCGCGGCGATCTTCGTCTGCTGCCTGTCGATCATGGCCTCGACGATCCGGCTGTGCTTCGGCATGGCCCGCGACAACCAGCTGCCGTTCTCCAAGCCGCTGGCCATGGTCGCGCCCAAGCTGCACACCCCGCCGTGGGCCTGCATCACGGTCGCGCTGCTCGCGGCGGTCCCGTTCATCCAGTACTCCGGCGCGGGCATCATCGCCATCGCCGCCACCGGGATGATCTACCTCAGCTACTTCCTGGGCAACATCGTGATCATGCGGGCCCGAATGCACGGCTGGCCCAAGACCAGCGCGCCGTTCCGGCTCGGCCGCTGGGGCCCGGTGGTCAACATCATCGGCCTGATCTACGGCGGGGCGATGCTGATCAACTTCGCCTGGCCGCGGCCGGCCAGCAACCCCAAGCCGAGCGAGACCAGCGGGCTGACCCTTGGCTTCCTGAACGATGTCCCGATCTTGTGGACCGTAGTGATATTCGTCGTGCTGCTCGGCGCCGTGTACTACGCCGTGGCCGGGCGCCGGAAGGTGATGGCCCCGGTGGTCGCGCCTGCCCCGGACGACCCGATCCCGGTCATCGGCCCGGGCGCCTAACCGGACCAGGAGGGGACTTCATGATCACGGAAGGTTCGCCGTCGCGAGGCGGTGGATCTTCCGTGATCATGGAGGCATTTCCCGCGGTCCGGCTGCGGGACAATTGACTGCATGCCCCGGTCACCAGGCACCCGCCGCGGGGTCGTCCGGCGCTCCGTCCCGCCCGCGCTGGAAACCAGCATCCGTACCCCGCCCCGGATCATCCGGGCGCCCGGGGTCACCGTGCACGCCCAGATCGAGGACTGGCTGGCCGGCGAGATAGCCCTGGGCACGCTGCGGCCCGGCGCCCGGCTGCCCGCCGAGCAGGACCTGGCCGCCTGGTTCGGAGTCAGCCGGATGACGCTGCGGCACTCGCTCGGCGAGCTGGCCCGGCGCGGCCTGGTGACCAAGACCGTCGGCCGCGGCGGCGGCACGTTCGTGGCCGAGCCCAAGGTGGAGCAGGACCTGACCACGCTGGCCGGGTTCTCCGAGCAGCTGCGGCGGCACGGCATGGTGGCCGGCGCCCGGGTCCTGTCCGCGGCCACCCGCCCGGCCGGGCCGGCCGCGGCCGCCGCACTGCGCCTCTCCGAGGGCGACCCGGTGCACGAGGTGCGGCGGATCCGGCTGGCCGACGGTACGCCGATCGCCGTGGAGCACTCGCTGTTCCCGGCCGGCCTGTTCGAGGGCATGCTCGAGCGGCGGCTCGACGGGTCGCTGTACGAGCTGCTGGAAACCCAGTACGGCCAGAAGCCCTACCGGGCCAGGGAGAGCCTGGAGCCGGTCACCGCCGGGGTCCGCGAAGCCGAGGCGCTCGAAGTGCCCGAGGGGGCCCCGCTGATGCAGGTGCAGCGCACCGCCTACGCCGAGAACGGGACACCGCTGGAGTTCGCCCGCGACCTGTTTCGCGGCGACCGCACCCGCCTGGTCATCTGGACCTCAGGACTGGGCGACTGACCCAGGCCGGCCCGGCCCGGTGGCTGTTAATATCAGAGCATGTGTTTTGGCCAGTGGACGACGACGCCGGGGAGATCCCGGCGCGTGCTGTCGTGACCTGACCACGATGACAAGGCCCTGGGAGCTCAGCTCCCGGGGCCTTTTTGCGGTTCCGGGCCAGCTGACCCTTCTCGGGCCTCCGATCAAGCCAAGGAGGCACCAATGTCATCTCCATCACTGGCCCCGCCGGGGGCCAGGGCCGGCGCCGGCCCGCTGGACCAGGGCCGGCCCGACCACCGGCGGCTGGGCCGCGAGCTCGGCCTGTTCCGCACCGACCCCCTCGTGGGCGCGGGCCTGCCGCTGTGGCTGCCGCACGGCGCGGTGATCCGCGCCGAGCTGGAGCGTCTCGCCGCCGAGGAGGCCGCCCGCACCGGCTGCCTCCGGGTGTACTCGCCCGTGCTGGCCAAGCGGGAGCTGTTCGAACGGTCCGGGCACTGGGACAAGTTCGCCGCCGACATGTTCCCGGTCATCCGGGTCGGCGGGGACGAGCTGGTCCTCCGCCCGGCCAACTGCCCGCACCACGCGCTTATCTACGCCAGCGAGCAGCGCAGCTTCCGCGACCTGCCGATCCGGCTGGCCGAGCTGGCCGCGATGTTCCGCAGCGAGCTGTCCGGGGTGGTCGGCGGCCTGTCCCGGGTGCGCCAGATCAACCTGGACGACGTGCACTCGTTCGCCCGGCCGGACCAGGTCCAGGACGAGATCGCGGCGGCCCTGGAGTCGGTGCGGCGCTGCTACGCACTGCTCGGCATCGAGGTGGCCAGATACCGGCTGTCGCTGCGCGGCCCGGGCGACGGCTACCTGGGCAGCGCGGCGCAGTGGCAGGACGCCGAGCGCCAGCTGCGGGCCGCGCTGAGGGAGGCCAGTCTGGACTACGCAGCCGCCGAGGGCGAGGCGGCGTTCTACGGGCCCAAGATCGACGTGCAGGTCACCGACCCGGCGGGACGCGAGGAGACCCTGTCCACCGTGCAGGTCGACTTCAGCCAGCCGGAGCGGTTCGACCTGGCCTACACCGGCCCGGACGGGCAGCGGCACCGGCCGGTGATGATCCACCGCGGCGTGCTGTCCTCGATGGACCGGATGGTGGCGTACCTGATCGAGCGGTACGACGGGGCGTTCCCGCCCTGGCTGGCCCCGGTCCAGCTGGTCGTGCTGCCGGTCACCAGCGAGCAGGAGGCGCTGGCCGGATCGGTGGCCGGCCAGGCCCGGGCGGCCGGGCTGCGGGCCGGGTGCGACCCGGCCGGCGCCACCCTGGGCGCGCGGATCCGCCGGGCCCGCGAGGCCAGGATCCCGTACGCGGCGGTGATCGGCGCCAGCGAGGCGGCCAGCGGCCTGCTCGCGGTCCGCCTCCGCGACGGCCGCCAGCTCCCCGGCCAGCCCGCCGCCGCTGTCATCCAGGCCATCGCCGCCCAGGCCGCCAGCCGCTCCCCCAGCCTCGGCCTCGCCCCCAGCCCGGCCTGACCCAGCCCTGCCGCCCGCCCTAACGCGACGATGTGACATCCCGGGGGGCCTCTAACCCTCTCCATGTCACATCGACGCGGCCGGAATGGGCCGGCTGAGGCAGCCGGGAAGGTGAACTAGGGTGATCTCGCGGCCGGGCATGGGGTAAGGGAAGATCATGAGCAGACTCGCTGGCGTCATCCTCGCGGCGTGCTGCGGGGCCGCCTCCGTGGCCTGCGGAACCGTCCCGGCGATGTCGGCCTCCCCTGCCGCCCGGGCTGCGCGCTCCGCCTCCGCCTCAGCCGCCCCGCGGCCGGTGGCGTTCGACTGCAAGGGCCAGCACGACGGCCAGGTGCAGCCGGGCACCGTGTACCTCGACTGCATGTCCGGCAACGCGTTCGTGAAGACGCCGTCCTGGGCGTACTGGACCGCGGAAGCGGCCAAGACCAGCCAGCCCGGCCAGCCGCGCACCGCCGTGCTCTGGGTGAACACCTGCACGCCGATGTGCGCGGCCGGCCACTACCGGAAGTACAAGGCGGTGCTGTCGTTCTTCCGGCCGCGGACCGCGAACGGAACCCGCTACTACACGCGCATGCGGCTGCGCTACACCCACGGCAGCGCGCGCGACTACACGTTCCGCTGGGGCACCTACCCCGGCGCCACGCTCCCCGGCTGGATCGGCGGGCCCAGCGGCCCCGGCGCCTGACCGCACCGGCCGGGCGATGCAGTCAGACGGCAACGCCCGGCCGGGCCGGTCGCTACTGAGCGGGCAGCGCTGCCAGCCTGGTCCGGCTGGTGATGAAGGCGGCCGCGTACAGCACCGCGACCAGGATCAGCAGGAACCGGTAGCCGGTGATCAGCGCCAGGTACTCCAGCGCACCGCCGACGATCGCCCCGAGCAGGTTCGCGGCGAACGCGTCGCCGGACGTGGCCACGTCCTTGAACCGCTGCGAGAAGATCAGGTTGGCCAGGTAGATCGGCGCGAACGCGAGCGCCCCGCCCGCGAAGAACCGCACCACCATCGGCAGCCCGAGCAGGGACTCCTGTGGCACCACCCAGGTCAGCACCAGCGACGCGATGAGCAGCACGTACAGGATCCACGGTGTGGGCAGCGGCAGCCGCGCCGCGGTCTCGATGGCCAGGTACACGGTCAGCAGCACGGCCGCGAAGACCAGCGAGTTGACGAACCACGTGCTGCCGAACAGCAGCGCGAACTGGATGATGTTCTTGGTCTCGAGCAGCAGGAACGCCGCGCCCATGAAGGCCAGGTCGAGGTAGCCGCTCATCCGCCTGAAGGACCCGCCGAAGATCCGGATCAGCACCACCGAGGCGAGCAGGATCAGCCCGAGCATCCACAGGTAGATGTTCGGGATGGACTTGTTCGGCAGGTACGGGAACGGGTGATCGTCGGTCGCCGGGGCGACCTTGGCGCCGTTGTAGACCTGCTGGCAGTTGGGCACCGGGCCCTGTTCCTTGACCGTGAGCACGGCCAGCCGGCGCCCGCCGAGCGGCGGCCCGACCTGCACGCACGGCGCGTGCCCGAACGCCTGCTCGATCGAGGTGGCGTACCTGGCCAGCAGGAACGGCTGGTAGTAGTTGTACATCGAGAACGTGCCGTCCGGCGCCAGGTGCAGCCGGGCCTCGGCGATCGACTGCTCGGTCAGCAGGTAGCCCTCGAGCCGCAGGCTGGACTGGCCGGCCAGCGCGGTCAGCGAGTCCGGCAGCGCGAACAGGATCAGGTTGTACTTCTTGCCGGTGTCCTGCAGGTACTCCCGGCCGTCCCCGATATGCGGGGTGACCTTCGGGCTCTGGTACGGGTGCTCGGGGTGGTGCTCCCGGCCGACCTGGACCAGCGCCGGGTCGATCTCCACCGCGTCGACATGCTGGGCGCCCTCGGACAGCGCCACCGCGACGTCGTTGCCGGACCCGGCCCCGATGATCAGCTCGTCCTTCAGCGACGAGGTGGTGACGTGCTGGTACGGGTAGAAGTAGAACTTCTTCTGGTCGTGCAGCACCTTCAGCGACCGGGCCGCCTGGTAGGGGATGTTGTTCGCGGTCACGTACAGCGCCGGGTGGGCGCCGCCGGCCTGCGTCACGGACAGCTTGTAGTACGGCGACCAGTGCTCGTGCGGCGCGAACGAGTCCATCCCGAGCAGCACGATGACCACGCCGACGCCGGCCCACTGATACCACTTCATCTTGCGGCCGAGCAGCACGGCCAGCCCGCCGGCCGCGATCACGCCCCAGGCCAGCGGCGGCAGCTGGAGGAACGACAGCGCGGAGAACACCGCGATCCCGGCGATGCTCCCGGCGATGTCCAGCCGGTAGGCGGCGAGCGGCTCGAACCGGACGAACAGCCGGCTGACCGCCTGCCCGAACCCGGCCATCACGGCCACGCTGAGCAGGAAGATGATGGTCAGGCTGACCGGCCGCGGCAGCGCGGTCATGCCGCCGAGTCCCCGGTACGGGTTCTGGCCCTTTTCCAGCGTGGCCAGGATGACGGGGAAGCCCAGCGCGAAGCCGACCAGCAGCGCGAACGCCACCGGCGCCCACCGCAGGAAGTCCCGGTTCGACCGGGCGTTGAGGAAGCCGAGGCCGATGCCCAGGAAGCTGGCCAGCAGCACGAAGTTCGTGGCCGAGGCCAGGTAGACGTTGCCCGCCGCGGTCCATCTGATCAGCGCCAGCTCAACGAACAGCATCAGGAAGCTGGCGAACGCCAGTCTCCTGCGCTCCGCGCGCCCTGCCGCTACGGGTTCCGGCTCGGCGAGCCGGGAATCCCCGGCCGTCGCCGCCGCCTCGGCCGCGGTATCCTCCGCCCGGGTTCTGGGGCTGGGGCCTGCGGAGCCGTTGCTGGTGCCGGCGCTGACGTCCGCCTGGACGTCGTCCGACTGGACATCGTCTGCCGTGATCTTCGCCTCATCCACCCGGTCACGCTAGCGCCCCGGGTCCCCGTTTGCGGCGATAACGGCCAGCCAGCTAGATCAAAGGGCCTGGTTGGTGAGGACTATAACGCCGGTTAGCCATGGCTACCCGGACGTCACGGGAAAGGATAAGGATGGGGACATGACCGCCTGCTCGCTGCACCTTGCCTGGGATCCCGCGCTGGCCGGATACGACTTCGGGCCCGGGCACCCGCTGGCCCCGGTCCGGGTCGAGCTGACCATCGCGCTGGCCCGGGCGCTGGGCGTGCTCGGCCACGACGTGTGCGTGGCCAGCGCCGAAGCCGCCCCGGACGCCGAACTGGAGCGGGTGCACGACCCCCGCTACCTGGCCGCGGTGCGGGCGGCGGGCCAGGACCCGGACCGGCCGCCGCCGCCCGGCTTCGGCCTCGGCACCCCGGACGACCCGGTGTTCCCCCGCATGCACGAGGCGTCCGCGCTGGTCGCCGGCGCGACGCTGGCCGCGGTCGAGGCGATGTGGTCGGGTGCCTCCGAGCACGGCGCGAGCATCGCCGGCGGCCTGCACCACGCGATGCGCGGCTACGCCAGCGGGTTCTGCGTGTACAACGACCCGGCCATCGCGATCGCCTGGCTGCTCGACCACGGCGCCGAGCGGGTCGGCTACGTGGACATCGACGTGCACCACGGCGACGGCGTGCAGGCCGCGTTCTGGGACGACCCCCGGGTGCTGACGATCAGCCTGCACGAGGACCCCAGGACGCTGTTCCCCGGCACCGGGCGGCCCACCGAAACCGGCGGCCCGAACGCGCCCGGCAGCGCGGCCAACGTGGCCCTGCCGGCCGGCACCGGCGACGCGGGCTGGCTGCGCGCCTTCCACGCGGTGGTCCCGCCGCTGCTCCGCGCGTTCGCCCCGCAGGTGCTGGTCAGCCAGCACGGCTGCGACACGCACCGCCTCGACCCGCTGGCGAACCTGCGCCTGTCCGTGGACGGCCAGCGGGCCGCGCACGCCGCCGTGCACCAGCTGGCGCACGAAGTGGCGGGCGGCCGCTGGCTGCTGTGCGGGGGCGGCGGCTACGCGCTGACCGAGGTGGTCCCGCGGACCTGGACGCACCTGCTGGCCGAGGCCGCGGGCGCGCCGGTCGACCCGGGCACGCCCACTCCGGCGGAGTGGCGGGCCGAGGCGGAGCGGCGCACCGGCCGGCCTGCGCCCGCCTCGATGACCGACGGCGAGCCGGCCACCTACACCCCCTTCAGCGGCGGCCACGATCCGGCCAGCCCGGTCGACCGGGCCATCGCGGCCACCCGGGCCGCCGTCTTCCCCGAGCACGGCATCTGGCCGGCCTGACCGCAGCTGGTCACGGTTGACGGGTTACGGAACCGGGGGCGCGGGGCGCCCCCGCCCGGGCCGTCAGCCCGCGGCGTGCAGCACCGCGGCGCCGCGGACCCGGCCGCCCGCCAGGTCGGCCAGCGCCCGGTCCGCGCCGTCCAGCGGGTACGCCGCGGTGGCGACCTGCAGCCCCAGCCGCCCGGCCAGCCGGAGGAACTCCTCGGCGTCGCCCCGGGTGTTCGCGGTAACGCTGCGCAGGGTCCGCTCCTGGAACAGATGCCGGGCGTAGTCCAGCGCCGGGATCGCGGACAGGTAGATGCCGGCCACGGCCAGCGTGCCGCCGCGGTCCAGCGCGGCCAGCGCAACCGGGACCAGATCCCCGGCGGGCGCGAAGATGATGGCCGAGTCCAGCGGCTCGGGCGACGGGTCGAAGGTGCCCTGCGCGGACGCCGCGCCCAGGCTGAGCGCCAGCTCGCGCGCCGCGGTCCCGCGGGTGAACACGTGCACGGCCGCGCCCTGGGCCACCGCGACCTGCGTGGCCAGGTGCGCAGACCCGCCGAACCCCCACACCCCGAGCCGGCCGCCCGGCGGCACCTCGGCCCGCAGCAGCGCCCGGTAGCCGATGATCCCGGCGCACAGCAACGGTGCGGCCTGCTCGTCGGTGAACCCGTCCGGCAGGCGATGCACGAAGGCGTCGGCGGCCACCAGGTACTCGGCGTACCCGCCGGGGATGTCCCAGCCGGTGTACACCGAGGCCGGGCACAGGTTCTCCAGGCCCTGGCGGCAGTACCGGCACGATCCGTCCGTCCCCGCCAGCCAGGCCACCCCGACCCGGTTCCCGGCCACGAACCGGGTCGTCCCGGGCCCGGCCGCGGCCACCTCCCCCACGACCTCGTGCCCCGGCGTGACATCGGGCCGCTTCGGCGGCAGGTCACCCTCGGCGAGGTGCAGGTCAGTCCGGCAGACCCCGCAGCAGCGGACCTTGATCAGCAGCTCGCCCGGTCCCGGCTCGGGAACCGGCCGCTCCGTGAGCCGCAGCGGCCCGCTGGCCACCGGCCCCGGCTGATGCACCACCCACGCGCGCACAAGTGCAGCCTACGGGGCGGGACCGGGTCGCGGCGTGATCTGATGGCGGGGTGAGACTCCCGCTGCTGAACAGCCGCATGGCCCCGATGGGCACGACGATCTTCGCCGAGATGTCCGCGATGGCGGTCGCCACCCAGTCGGTGAACCTGGGCCAGGGCTTCCCTGACACCGACGGGCCCGCGGTCGTGGCCGAGGCCGCCGCAGCGGCGATCATGGCCGGGCGGGGCAACCAGTACCCGCCCGGGCCCGGTGTGCCCGAACTGCGCCGCGCCATCGCCGCGCACCAGCAGCGGTTCTACCGCCTGGACGTGAACCCGGACACCGAGGTGCTGGTCACCGCGGGCGCCACCGAGGCAATCGCCGCAGCGCTGCTGGCGCTGACCGAGCCGGGCGACGAGGTGATCGCGTTCGAGCCGTACTACGACTCCTACGCGGCCTGCATCGCGCTGGCCGGGGCGGTCCGGGTGCCGGTCACGCTGCGCCCGCCGGGTTTCCGGCCGGACCTGGACGCGCTGCGCGCCGCGATCACCCCGCGCACCCGGCTGATCCTGCTGAACTCCCCGCACAACCCGACCGGCGCGGTTTTCAGCCGCGCCGAGCTCACCGCGATCGCGGACCTGGCCGTCGAGCACGACCTGCTGGTGATCACCGACGAGGTGTACGAGCACATGGTGTTCGACGGCGAGCACGTGCCGATCGTGACGCTGCCGGGCATGGCGGGCCGGACGGTGACGATCAGCTCGGCGGGCAAGACGTTCGCCTTCACCGGCTGGAAGATCGGCTGGGTGACCGGGTCGGCCGAGCTGGTGACCGCGGTCCGCACGGTCAAGCAGTTCCTCACGTTCGTCAGCGGCGGGCCGTTCCAGTACGCGGTGGCCGAGGGCCTGGCCCTGCCGGACAGCTACTACGCGCAGCTGAACGGGGACCTGCGGGACCGGCGTGACCTGCTCTGCGACGGCCTGGCGGAGGCCGGGTTCGCGGTCTACCGGCCCGCGGGGACCTATTTCGTCACCACCGACATCAGCGCGCTGGGCGAGACCGACGGGATCGCGTTCTGCCGGTCGCTGCCGCAGCGGGCCGGCGTGGTGGCTATCCCGGCCGCGGTGTTCTACGACGACGCCAAGGCCGGCGAGTCGCTGGTCCGGTTCGCGTTCTGCAAGAAGCCCGAAGTGCTGGAGGAGGCCCTGACCCGGCTCCGCCGCGGCCTGGCCCCCGCCTAACACCAGCCCCGCCCGCCCCAAACCGAAGCGATCGATCGCTTTACCCGGGGGCGGTCGGCGGGAACAGCCAGCCGGGCGTGGATGTTGCCGTGAGCGGACCGGCCGGCCCGGGCCTGGGCTGACCGACGACCGGGACGAGTGATACCCGTGCTGAACCCTTACCTGCACGCCGCGCTGGCCGAGCAGCGCAGCGCCAAGCTGCGGGCCGACGCCAGCCGGGCCCGGCTGGCCCGCTCCAGCGGTGGCGGGAACCGCCCGGTGTGCCTGCGCGACGGCTCCGCGGTGGTGATCAACCCGGTCCGCAGCGCCGACGCGCCGCTGCTGGCCGAGGGGTTCGAGCGGCTGAGCGCCAAGTCCCGGCTGACCCGTTTCCTCAGCCCGAAGAAGCAGCTGTCCGCCCGTGAGCTGCGCTACTTCACCGACGTCGACCACCACGACCACGAGGCGCTCGGCGCGATCAGCGCCGAGGACGGCCGCGGCGTGGGCATCGCCCGCTACGTGCGGGACACCGACGACCCGCAGGCGGCCGAGATCGCGGTCACGATCGTGGACGAATGGCAGGGCCGGGGCCTGGGCACGCTGCTGCTCACCCAGCTGAGCAAGCGGGCCCGGCAGGAGGGCATCAGCCGGTTCAACGCGCTGGTCGCGGACGGCAACGAGGCGGTGCTGGCGCTGCTGCGCCGCACCAGCAGCGAGCTCCGCCCGGTCCGGCGCGAGCCTGGCGCGATGTTCTACCACGTGATCCCGCTCGGCGAGGAGACCGCCGCGGCGGACGCGGAACCGGCCGCCACGGCGTGCAGCCCGGCGGCGTAACCGCGGCCGCGCGGGGGCGGATGTCACAGACCGGCGGTGCTGCCTCGTCAACGGGGTATGCACACCAGAATCAAGCAGGCCGCCGCGGCCTTGCTGGCCATGACCGCCGCCCTGGTCGGCGGCTGGGCCGAATTCGCACCCCTGTCGTTCTACCGCTCCTTCCCGCTGGCCGGGCATCCCTGGATCGCCCCGCTCGGCCCGTACAACGAGCACCTGACCCGCGATGTCGGCGGCCTCTACCTGGCCCTGCTGGTGCTCACCGGCTGGGCCGCGATCCGGCCGCACCTCGGCACCCTGCGGCTGGCCGGGGCCGCGTGGCTCGCGTTCAGCCTCCCGCACCTGGTCTTCCACCTGCTGCACCTGGACGAGCTCGGCACGGCCGACAAGATCGGCAACATCGTCTCGCTGGGCGTGAACGTGGCCCTGGCCCTGGTGCTGATCACGCCGTCCCGGGCGGAGGCGGGCCGCCGGGCCCGGCCCGCGCCCGCGGAGCGGGCCACGGCCGGCGCGGGACAGGAAGCCGGGCGATGAAGATCGCCGTGGCGGGCGGGACCGGGATGACCGGCCGGCACGTGACCGGGTCCGTGCGCGCGGCGGGTCACACCGCGGTCGTGCTGTCCCGGTCGGCCGGGGTCGACCTCATGGACGGCCGCGGGCTGGCGGACGCGCTGCGCGGGGTGTCCGCGGTTATCGACGTGACCAACACGACGACGACCCGGCGGGCCCGGTCGGTCGCGTTCTTCGGCACCGTCACCAGGAACCTGCTGGCGGCGGAACAGCAGGCCGGCGTCGGCCATCACGTGGCCCTGTCCATCGTCGGCACCGACCGCGTCGGTTACGGGTACTACCTGGGCAAGCGCCGCCAGGAAGAGCTGGTGCTGGCCGGCCCGGTGCCGGGCAGCGTGCTGCGCACCACCCAGTTCCACGAGTTCGCGGGCCAGCTGCTCGACCGCGTCCGGGGCCCGGTCGCGCTGGCGCCGAAGATGCTCTCCCAGCCGGTGGCGGCGGCCGAGGCCGCCGCGGCGCTGGTCGAGCTGGCCCTGGCCGGGCCCGCCGGGCTGGCCCCCGAGCTGGCCGGCCCGCAGGAATTCTGGATGGCGGACCTGGTCCGCCGGGTGGCCAGGGCCCGCGGCCAGCACCGGCCGGTGCTGGCGGTCCGGCTTCCCGGCGCGGCCGGGAAGGCGATGGCCGGAGGCGGGCAGCTGCCGGCAGGCCCTGGCCCGCGCGGCGTGCTGACCTTCGACGAGTGGCTGGCCGCGGGCGGCGCAACCGGGCCGGTGCCGGCCAGCACGGGACCGGCCAGCACGGGGCGGGCGGGCCCGTGATGGCCGGCCGGGAAGCCGCGCTGGCCGCCGCGTACCAGCAGGCCAGGCCCCGGCTGGTCCGGGTCGCCTACGCGGTTCTTGGCAGCCACGCCGAAGCCGAGGACGTGGTGTCGGACTGCTGGCTGCGGCTGGCCGCCGCCGACGCCCGCGAACCGGTCCTCGACGTGGAAGCCTGGGCGACGGTCACGGTGGCCCGGGCCGCGCTGGACGCGCTGCGCTCGGCCCGGCGGCGCCGTGAGGTGTACGTCGGGCCGTGGCTGCCCGAGCCGGTCGTCGGCCTGGGGACCGTGGCCGGCGCCGGGCCGCCCGGGCCGGACCCGGCCGACCGGGTCACCCTGGACGAGACGCTGAGCTTCGCCATGCTCGTCGTGCTGGAGACGCTGACCCCGGCGGAGCGCACCGCGTGGGTGCTGCATGACGTGTTCGGCCTGCCGTTCCCGGCCGTGGCCGAGGCGGTCGGCCGGACGCCCGCGGCGGTCCGGCAGCTGGCCGCGCGGGCCCGGGCGCACATCAGCGCCCGGGCGCCGCGGGTCACGGTCGGGACCGCCGAGCACGCCGCGGCGGTGACCCGGTTCCTGGAGGCGGCCATCGGCGGCGACCTGGCCGCCCTGGTCGGCGCGCTCGACCCGGACGTGGTGCTCACCAGCGACGGCGGCGGGCAGGTCAGCGCGGCCCGGCGGCCGGTGCACGGGGCCGACCGGGTGGCGCGGCTCCTGCTCGGCCTCATCGGCCGGATCCCGTCCGGCGCGGAGGTCCAGGTCATCAGCGTCAACGGCGCCCTCGGCCTGGGCGTGCTCAGCGGCGGCCAGCTGACCACGGTGGCCTCGCTGACCACGGCCGGCGGCCGGATCACCCGCGTCGACCTCGTTCTCGCCCCGGGAAAACTGCCGGCCCTGCCGTAGCCGGCCCCGCCGCAACCCGGCCGCAGCGCCGGCCGGCCGCGCGACCGCCGGCGTCCCTGCTCAGCGAACCTTGATACTTGATGGCGGAAAACCCGGTGGGCTGCCGATCTGCGGTTGCCGTAGGTTGTCCGGATGATTCCGGTCAGTCATGTCCTGGCGTTCGCCGCGGTGGCCGCGGTGCTGATCGCCGTGCCCGGCCCGAGTGTGCTGTTCACGGTCAGCCGCGCGGTGACGGTCGGCCGCCGGGCCGCCATGTTCACCGTGGTGGGCAACGAGCTGGGCCTGGTCGTGCAGGTCGTCGCGGTCGCGTTCGGCGCGGGCGCGCTCGTCCAGCGGTCCGCGGAGGTGTTCACCGCGGTCAAGCTGGCCGGCGCGGTGTACCTGGTCTACCTGGGCGTCCAGGCGATCCGGCACCGGCAGTCGATGGCCGCCGCGCTGGCCGGGAAGGTCCCGCCGGTGACCGGCGGCCGGGCGCTGCGGGACGGGTTCATGGTCGGGGTGGCCAACCCCAAGACGATCGTGTTCCTGACCATCGCGCTGCCCGGGTTCACCGTGACCGGTCCTGGCTCGCTGCCGGTCCCGGCGCAGATGATCATCCTCGGGATGCTGTTCCCGGCCATCGCACTCGTCCTGGACAGCGTGTGGGCGGCCGCCGCGGGCACGGCCCGGCAGTGGTTCGCCCGGTCGCCGCGGCGGCTGGCGCTGGTCGGGGGAACTGGCGGGCTGGTGATGATCGGCCTTGGTATCAGCCTCGCGGCAACGGGCCGTAACGAGTAATCCTTCGTCCCTCCTTCCTGACCCGGCCCAGCCAGGGCGTGCGGCGGGCTGCGAAACTGATCTTGCGGCCCGGTGCGGGCCAGGCCAGACTGGCGGGAATCAGGAGGAGGGTGGCGCATTGGCTGGCAGGCGGTGGCCCCGGTGGTCGGAATTCCAGCCGTTGCTGCAACCCCAGCGGATCTCGCTGGACCCGGTCGAGCGGCGGCTCGGCAGCGCGCACACGATCGGCGACCTGCGGGCGATTGCCCGGCGCCGGGTGCCGCGGGCCGTGTTCGACTACACCGACGGGGCGGCCGAGGAGGAGATCTCGCTGCGCCGGGCCCGGCGGGCGTTCGCCCGGGCCGAGTTCCAGCCCCAGGTGCTGCACGACGTGAGCGAGGTGGACACCACCGCCACGGTGCTCGGCCGGACCTGGCCCATGCCGTTCATGCTGGCCCCGACCGGGTTCACCCGGATGATGCACCACGAGGGCGAGCGGGCGGCGGGCCGGGCCGCGGCCGCCCGCGGGCTCACCTACGGGCTGTCCACGATGGGCACAACCTCGATCGAGGAGCTGGCGAAGGAGATCCCGGACACCCCCAAGTGGTTCCAGCTGTACGTGTGGCGGGACCGGGGCGCGGGCCAGGACCTGGTCGAGCGGGCCAAGGCGGCGGGCTACGAGGCGCTGCTGCTGACCGTGGACACCCAGGTCGGCGGGGGCCGGATGCGCGACGTGCGGAACGGGCTGACGATCCCGCCCGCGCTCACTCCCTCCACCGTGCTGGACGCGGCGCTGCACCCGGCCTGGTGGCTGAACCTGCTGACCACCGAGCCGCTGTCGTTCGCCAGCCTGCACAGCTACCAGGGAACGATCGCCGAGCTGGTGGGCACGCTGTTCGACCCGTCGATGACGTACGACGCCATCGACTGGCTGCGCGGTATCTGGCCGGGCCCGCTGCTGATCAAGGGCATCACCACGGTGGCCGACGCCAAGGCGGTGGTGGACCGCGGCGCGGACGGCGTGATCGTGTCCAGCCACGGCGCCCGGCAGCTGGACCGCACCCCGGTCCCGCTGGAGGTGCTCGCCCCGGTCGTGGACGCGATCGGCGACCGGGCCGAGGTGCTGCTGGATACCGGGATCACGAACGGCGGCGACATCGTGGCGGCCATGGCCCTGGGGGCGAAGGGCTGCCTGACCGGGCGGGCCTGGCTGTACGGGCTGATGGCGGGCGGCGAGCGAGGCGTCGACCGGGCCATCGGGATCCTGGCCGGGCAGCTCAAGCGGACGATGCAGCTGCTGGGCGTGGCCCGGGTCGCGGACCTGAACCGGTCGCACGTGCGGCTGCGTCCCTGAGGACTGCGCCCCTGAGGAAGCAAGAGGGCACGAGAGGAAGGCTGGTCATGGAGGTTGTCGAGTTCCGCCCGGAGCGGGAGCAGTACGCGTTCACCTTCGGCGGGGTCGCGCCGGTGCGCAAGGTCCTGCCCGGGACCATGCTCCGGCTGTGGACTGACGACGCCTACTGCGGCATGATCCGCTCTGTCGACGACCTGCCGAGCACGTCGCTGACCATGCCGTTCGTCAACCCGCAGACCGGCCCGTTCTACGTCGAGGGCGCCGAGCCCGGCGACACCCTGGCGCTGCACTTCGCCGGGCTGACGCCAGCCAGGGATTACGGTGCGTCGTGCACGATCCCGCTGTTCGGCGGGCTGACGAGCACGGACCGGACGGCGACCCTGCAGGACCCGCTGCCCGAGCGCACCTGGATCTACGAGGTGGACCGGGCCCGCGGCACGGTCGGTTTCCAGGCCCGGTCCGCGGACCTGCGGGTAGAGCTGCCGATGGACCCGATGCTGGGCACCGTCGGGGTCGCCCCGGCGGCCGGCGAGGTCCGCTCGTCACTGGTCCCTGACACGTTCGGCGGGAACATGGACACCCCGGAGATGCGGGCTGGCGCTACCTGCTATCTCGGCGTCAACGTCGAGGGCGCGCTGTTCTCGGTGGGCGACGGGCACTACCGGCAGGGCGAGGGCGAGGCCTGCGGGACCGCGGTCGAGGGCGCGATGAACGTGGTGCTGATCGTGGACCTGATCAAGGGCGGCGGCCCGGCCTGGCCGCGGCTGGAGACCGACGACAGCCTGGTGGTGATCGGGTCGAGCCGGCCGCTGGAGGACGCGTGGCGGGTCAGCCAGGTCGGCATGGTCCGCTGGCTCAGCGAGCTGTACGGGCTGGACCAGATGGACGCCTACCAGCTGCTGTCGCAGACCAGCCAGGCGCCGCTGGCCAACGTAGTCGACGCCAACTACAGCGTGGTGGCGAAGGTGCCCAAGGCCCTGCTCCCGGCGGCGACCGCCTACGAGGGCGTGCACCAGCGGCTGCGCGAGGCCGCGGCGCAGAGCAGGTAGCGGCACGGCCGGTACATCAGAGCATCGGAGCAAGGAGGCAACGAGGTGGACCTGGGTCTGCAGGGGCGGCGAGCCCTGGTAACCGGCGGGACGCGCGGGATCGGCCGCGCGATCGTGGACGTGCTGTCCGCCGAGGGGGCGGCGGTCGGGTTCTGCGCGCGTACCGCGGCGGACGTGACCGACACCGTCGAGGCGTTCACCAAGCAGGGGCGCAACGTTGCCGGGCACGTCCTGGACGTGGCCGACGAGCAGGGCATGCAAAAGTGGGTGGAAGAGGCGGCCGGGGCGCTGGGCGGCGTGGACATCGTGGTCGCCAACGTCAGCGCGCTGGCCATCCCCGACGACGCGGCCAGCTGGAAGGCCAGCTTCGAGACCGACATGCTGGGCACGGTCGGCCTGGTCCGCGCGGCCATGCCGTACCTGGAGCGCAGCGACGCCGCGTCGATCGTGACGATCTCCTCGGTGTCCGGCCGGGAGATCGACTTCGCGGCCGGTCCGTACGGCACCTTCAAGGCCGCGATCATCCACTACACCCAGGGTCTCGCCTACCAGCTGGCGGGCAAGGGCATCCGGGCCAACACGGTGTCCCCCGGGAACACCTACTTCGACGGCGGCGTGTGGCAGAGCATCGAGCAGGGGAACCCAGACCTGTTCAGCCAGGCCATGGCGCTGAACCCGACCGGGCGGATGGCGAAGCCCGAGGAGATCGCCCGCGGTGTGGCCTTCCTGGCCAGCCCCGCGGCGAGCTTCGTCACCGGCGCCAATCTCGTCATCGACGGCGCCCTCACCCGCGGCGTCCAGTTCTGAGGCGCAGCGGACCGGGTCAGGGGTAGCCAGGATCGCCGTTCGCAGGAGGCTGACGCGGCCGCCATGCGGGAAGATCCCGGACCCGCGATAGCGGCGCAGCAGCAGAATGCGGCGCCCGCGCGGGCCCGCATCCTGGGAGTAGAGTCGCGGTGGGCAACATTAGCCGTCGGGTCACGTCCCGCCTGACTGCTCTGGCAGGAAGGCGGCCCCGGATGCGAGCACCTCGGGATGCCTGATGGCCGGCATACTGTCCTGTGGGGCCTGGTGGTGGCGCGCGCGGCCCGGCACGGAAGGCCTGCCTCGGCCGGTGACGTGTGCGAGGTCGCGGTCACCTCTGCGCGGGTGAGCGGGGGGTGGGTGACCGTCGCGGGCGGCCCGGGTCCTGACTTCCTGATGCACGTGACCGACCCGGTCAGCGAGTGGCTGGCCGACCTCCAGCTGACCCTGGGCGAGGGACCCTGCCACGACGTGCAGATCTCAGAAGGGCTGGCCCTGGGCAGCGACCTGGGGGATGCGCAGTCCGGCCGCCGCTGGCCGGTGTTCGCGCCGGCTGCTGTGCAGCGCGGAGCCAGGGCGGTGTTCGCGTTCCCGCTCACGATCGGCTCCATCCGGGTCGGGGTGATGGGCCTGTACCGGGATTCGGCGGGCCCGCTGCCGGCCGCGCAGCTGCGTGACTGCCTGCTGCTGGCGGACACCGCAACCGTGCTGCTGATCGAGGCCGGCAGCCATGGCGTCGAGGAAGCCGGGGGCGGTGACGGGGCCGGGCTGCCGGGGCAGTCGGCCAACCTGGCCCTGCACCGTGCGGAGATCGACCAGGCCACCGGGATGCTGACGGTGCAGCTCGGCGCCACCGCGGCGGAGGCGTTCGCCCGGCTCCGGGCTTACGCTTATGCCCAGGACCGGCGGCTTGCGGACGTGGCCCGCGACATCGTTGCCCGGCGCCTGCGGCTGCCGCCCGACTCACCGGCGGACGGTGATCATTGAGAACGCCCAGGCCGCGCTGCCCCGCTACTGTCCCGCCAGCGACAAGAGGACGATCATGATGGACTCTGACCTGCTCGTCGCCACGTTCGTGGATCTGGCCGACACTATGGTCGCTGATTTCGACGTGATCGACTTCCTGCACATGCTGACCAGCCGCAGCGTGGAACTGCTGGCGGTGTCCGCGGCCGGGGTCGTGCTGGCTGACCCGCGCGGTGAGCTGCGGGTCGCGGCGGCCTCGAGCGAAGCCGCCGGGGTGGTGGAACTGTTCCAGATCCAGAACGACCAGGGGCCGTGCCTGGAGTGCTTCCGCACTGCCAGGCCAGTGGCCGCGGACCTGAACAGCCCGGATCAGCGCTGGCCACGGTTCGCGGAGTCGGCCACTCGCGCCGGATTCCGTTCCGTGCACGCGCTCCCGATGCGGCTGCGGCACGAGGTCATCGGTGCGCTGAACCTGTTCGGGTCCGGCCCGGGGCCGTTCGGCCCGGAGGACCTGCGCGTCGGGCAGGCCCTCGCCGATGTGGCCACCATCGGGCTGCTCCAGGAACGCAGCGTGCGCCGCAGCGAAACCGCCGCCGAGCAGCTCCAGGCCGCCCTTACCAGCCGGGTCATCATCGAGCAGGCCAAGGGCAAGCTCGCCGAGCGGCTGAGCATTGACATGGAGCGGGCCTTCACGATGCTGCGGGACTACGCCCGCGCCAGCAACCAGCGGATCACCGATGTGGCGCGCAACTTCGTGGACAGCGCCGCCGCCGACTTTCCCCCGTCGCCTCGCTAGCGGGCCGGCTCTCGCCGGGCCGCCTGCCCGACGGCGTTGAGGTGGCTCAGCGCCTGGGCGTAGGAACCGGCCAGGCTCGCCTCGCTGTACGGCAGCTGGCGCTGCCTGCAGAAGCCGCTGATGATGGGCTGGGACCGGCGCAGGTTGGGGCGGGGCATGGACGGAAACAGATGATGCTCGATCTGGTAGTTGAGCCCGCCTAGCGCGAAGTCGGTCAGGATCCCGCCGCGGACGTTGCGCGAGGTCAGCACCTGCCGGTGCAGGAAGTCAAGGCGGGCCCCCGCGTCCAGCATGGGCATGCCCTTGTGGTTGGGGGCAAAGGAGCAGCCCAGGTACAGGCCGAACAGGCCCTGCTGCACGGCGATGAACAGCAGCGCCCGGACCGGGGACAGCACCAGGAAGATGGCCCCGAGGTAGGCGGCCACGTGCACGGCGAGCAGCCCGGCCTCGGCCGGCCGGTGCCGGGACTGCGGGCCGGTCAGCGCGCGGGCGCTGGCGACGTGCAGGGCAATGCCCTCCAGCAGCAGCAGCGGGAAGAACAGGAAGGCCTGATAACGGAAGATCAGCCGGGCCAGGCCCCGGCTCGTCGCCGCCTGGGCGGGGCTGAAGGCGAGCGCCCCGATCGCGACATCCGGGTCCGCGCCTTCCTGATTCGGGTGCGTGTGGTGGCGGTGGTGCTTTTCCACCCACCAGCCGTAACTCAGGCCGATGCCCAGGTTGCCGAGCAGGACGCCGAGCACATAACTGGCGCGGGGCGTGCCGAAGATCTGCCGGTGCCCCGCGTCGTGGCCGAGGAAGCCGATCTGGGTGAACACGCCGGCCAGGAAGACGGCTACCAGGAGCTGCCACCAGGTATTCCCCAGCCAGCCGAACGCCGTCCAGCCGGCCGCCAGGCACGCCAGCGTTACCGCGATCTTCCAGGTGTAGTACCCCGGCCGCCGGTCCAGCAGCCCGGCCTCCCTGATCAGGCGGCTAAGCTGGGCATATTCGCTGCTGGGCCGGGAAGAACCGCGCCGCTCTGCCGGCGGCGCGGAAATCTGGGCATCAATCGCTGGCATGCCGGGCTCCTGGGGCACATCGGGGACGGTTACGGTGATGTGCCGCCAGGGTCTTGAGCGGCGACCACCCGACGCAGCCTCAAGCACGCGCCGTCAGCGGACGGGATCGCCTCAACAGTACCCGCCGCCGGCCGCGCCGCGGGCAATGGCCAGCCCCGAATTGCGGTGGTGCCCGGTCAGGCGGGCTGCGGCTCGAGGGCCGGGACGCCGCCTAGTTCGGTGGTGAGGGCGGGCCAGGCGACTGGGTCGTGGCCGGGGATGACCGGGTAGCCGCGGGCCGCGGCGATCTGCTTCAGCTTGCGGATGGCGGCCACGCTGACCTCGGGGCCCGCGTTGATCCGGCCGCCGACCGCGAGCTCCTGCTCGATGTTCTCGGTCAGGTCGGCCGCGTCGAAGGCGAACACGAACCCGCCCCCGCCGGCCGAGGAATCCAGGTCGACCACGAAGCTCTGGTGCCCTGGCGTGTGCCCGGCGGTGAGTACCGCGGTCACCCCGGGCGCGATCTCCGTGTCGCCGTCGGCCAGCCGCCAGTCCAGCGCCGGGTCGTCGAAGTCGACCCGGAAGATGCCGTCGGCCTCGACGGCGGGCGCGCCGGACAGGCCGAAGTCCAGCTCGGCCCGCTGGAGGTGGACCGGAACCCGGCCGGCGAAGTGCTTGAGCCCGCCCGCGTGGTCGTTGTGCAGATGGCTGACCGCCACCGCGTAGATCTCGGACATCGCGATGCCCGCCGCGTCCAGCGCCTCCTCCAGCGGCTCGCCCGGGCCGGGCAGCACCGGCCGGAACGCCGGGTCGCCGTGGAACCGGCGGCGCAGCTGCGGGTCGGTGATCAGCGCGGTGTTGAACCCGGTGTCGAGCAGCAGCCAGCCGCCGTCGCACTGCAGCAGCACGCCGGGCACCGGCTCGCGCAGGTACTCGTCGTCGGAGGCGCCTTCCACGGACACCGACTTGGGCAGGTCCTCCCAGCCGAGCGTGACCGGCACGATCCGGCGGACGCCAGCAGCCATCCGGGGCTCCTTCGCGGGTTGTCGGGGCGGGTCAGGGCGGGGTCAGCGGCCAGCCGTCAGCGGTCTGCGGTCAGCCGTCCGCCGGGACCGTGTCCAGCCGGGTCAGGGTCATGGCGGCGAGGAACATCGCGGTCACCTGGCCGTCGGCCCGGCGGCGGAACACCGCCTTCTCGCCGGACTCGCGGAAGCCGGGACCGACCGTGAACGTGTCCTGGTCACCGGCCGGGGTCAGCTCGGGACGGTAGGACGGGACCCCGGGGTCGGTCAGCACCAGCGCCCCGTCCTGCCACTCCAGCCGCAGGGTCACGCCCAGCTCCGGCATCGAGTACAGGCCGAGCAGCGGCTGGACGGCCGCGGGCACCAGCACGGCCTGGCCCGCGGCGGGCCGGCCGGGGGCCTCCTGGCCCGCCGCGGCGGCCAGCGCGAAGGCCAGCTCGGCGGTCGGGGCCATGCCGTTCGCCAGCACGATCGCGCCCAGCGGCCGGGCACGGTCGAAGCACACCGTGCTGGTGAACCCGGGCAGGCCGCCGTCGTGCTGGATCCACACCACGCCGTCCTGGCGGGTCGCGAACCAGCTGATCCCCCACGCGCGGGCCCAGTCCGGGTCGGCCAGGTAACGGGGCGTGTGCATGGCCCGCAACTGGGCGGCGGGCAGCACCTTCGCCGCGACCGCGCCGACCGCGCCGACCGCCCCGGGCGGGCCGGCCGCCCCGCCGGCCTCGGCGCCCGCCGGGTAGGCGCTGAGCTGGAAGGACAGCCACCGGGCCAGGTCGGCGACCGAGGACCACAGGCCGCCCTCGGCCTGCACCGCCGGGGTGACCGCGGCGGGCACCAGCACGTCAGTGAACGGCTCGCACCGGTAGCCGGTGGCCCGGCGCGCCGCCAGCGCGTCCGGCAGCGGCTCGAACCCGGTCGAGGACAGGCCCAGCGGCTCGAGGATGGCCTGGCGCAGGTAGTCCGGGTAGGGCGTGCCGCTGACCCGCGCGACGATCTCGCCGAGCAGCTGGTAGCCCAGGTTCGAGTACTTGGACTGCGAGTTCGGCGGGACCATCAGGCCGACCTCGGCGGCCCGGGCCAGGTTCCGCGCCGCGCTGCCCTCGTAGGCCGGCCCGGCCCAGTCCGTGCCCGGCGGCTCGCCCTGCAGGCCGGACTCGTGCGACAGCAGCCGGCCGATGGTCAGCGTCTCCACCGGGCCGAACGGGCTGCCGATCGCGCGCAGCTCGGGCAGGTACCGCACCGCCGGGTCGTCGAGGTGCAGCCCGCCGCTCCCGGCGAGCTGCATGATCGCGGTGCCGGTAAACGTCTTGGTGATCGACGCGATCCGCAGCAAGGTGGTCTCGTCCGGCGCCCGCCCGGCCGCCACATCGGCCTGGCCGCAGCCCGCCGACCAGGCCAGCTCGCCGTCCCTGACCACCCCGGCAGAGATACCGGCCAGGCCACGGGGCCGGTGCTCCCGGAGAAACCCGGCGGTCAGTTCCTCCAGCCGGGCCGACGAGGCGATGACTGATCCCGCCACAGCATGCTCCCCGTGTGTCAGTGCAGGTGACTCAGTGCAGGTGACTCAGTGCAGGTGACGCTGCCAGTCAGCGGGGACCTTGCCCGCCGGACCCGGCACCGGCTGGTCGAGCGGGTGGTGCTGCGGGTCGGCCAGCGCCGGCCCCTCGTAGAACTGCTCGGACACGTAGTCCCAGAACCAGTCCTCGCCCGGCTCGTAGCTGCGGATCAGCCGGTGCCCCGACTCGGCCGCGTGCTTGCTGGCGTGCTGGGAAGGGGACGAGTCGCAGCAGCCGATGAGCCCGCACTGGGCGCACCGGCGCAGGTGGAACCACCAGCCGTCGCCGGCCAGGCAGGCGGCGCAGCCCGGGCCGCTGGGCGGAACCGAGGGGTCGATCGGGGCATCGTCCGTCATGGTGGCCACCCTATGCCGGCCGGCCCGGCAGCCGCCCGCCCGCCGGCCCGGCAGCCGCCCGCTGGCCGGCCCGGGCAGCCGCCCGCTCGCCGCTCCGCCCGCCGCCCTCCGCCACCCCCGGCTTGCGCGGCCCGGGCACGGCTTGATGTGCTGGCCCTGACCAGCAAGGTGGTGATGCGCGTGACCAGCACGCTCCCGGCGCAGACCGAAACCGGCAGCCTCGACGGCCTGCGCGCGATCGAGCGGCGCGTGCTGTGGCTGTCCACCGCGATCATCGACCACGCCAACCGGGTCCGGCCCAACCCCACCGGCCTGAAGGTCGGCGGCCACCAGGCGTCCAGCGCGTCGATGGTGTCGATCATGACCGAGCTGTGGTTCCGCCAGCTCCGGGCCGGTGACCGGGTGTCGGTCAAGCCGCACGCCTCGCCCGTGCTGCACGCGATCAACTACCTGCTCGGCGCGCTCGACGAGCGGTACCTGACCACGCTGCGGGCGTTCGGCGGGCTGCAGAGCTACCCGAGCCGGTCCAAGGACCCGGACCCGGTCGACTACTCGACCGGCTCGGTCGGCATCGGCGCGACCGCGCCGGTGTGGGGTGCGCTGGCCCGCCGGTACATCCTCAGCCACGCTGACACCCGGCCCGCGGACGGCACCCCCGGCCGCCAGTACTCCCTGATTGGCGACGCCGAGCTGGACGAGGGTGCGTGCTGGGAGGCGATCCTCGACCCGGCCGTGGCCGAGCTGGGCGAGGTCGTCTGGATCGTGGACTTCAACCGGCAGTCGCTGGACCGCGTCGTGCCCAACATCGGCGCGCCCCGGCTGCAGGGCATGTTCGCGGCGGCCGGCTGGCAGGTGCTCACGGTCAAGTACGGCCGGCTGCTGGACGGCATCTTCCAGCGGCCCGGCGGCGGGGCGCTGCGGGACCGGATCGACGATATGCCGAACCCGGAGTACCAGCGGCTGCTCCGCTGCCCCCCGGCCGACCTGCGGGACCGGCTGCCCGGCCAGGGCCCGCAGGCCGGGCCGCTGAGAGAGCTGCTCGCGGGCGTGGCAGACGCGGAGCTGCACGCCGCGTTCCGCGGCCTGGGCGGGCACGACCTTGCCGCGCTGGGCGACGCCTTCGCGGCCATCGACGACAGCAGGCCCACGGTGATTTTCGCGTACACCGTGAAGGGCTACGGTCTCCCCGGCGCGGGCCACCCGCAGAACCATTCCGCGCTGCTGACCGGCGACCAGCTGCGTGATCTCGCCGCACGACTGGGCGCCGACCCGGACCAGCCGTGGGCCAGGTTCGCCAGCGGCAGCCCGGAGGCGGAGCTGTGCGCGTCCGCCGCGGCCCGGCTGCGCCGCGAGCCGCCGCCCGCGGCCCGCCCGGCGGCGATCCCGGAGGACTTCGGCCGCACCCCGCACGGCAAGTCCACCACCCAGGCCGCGCTCGGCCGGGCCCTGCTCGACCTGACCCGGCAGGCGCCGGAGGCGGCCCGCCGGGTGGTCACGGTCAGCCCCGACGTCAGTTCCAGCACCAACCTGGGCGGCTGGGTGAACAAGGTCGGCGTGTGGTCGCCGATCGAGCGGGTGGACTGGTTCGCCGACGATGGCGAGACGATCCTGCACTGGCGGGAACGGCCCACCGGCCAGCACATCGAGCTGGGCATCGCGGAGACCAACCTGGTCGGCCTGCTCGGCGAGCTGGGCGCGACCTGGAGCCGGTGGGGCGAGCCGCTGCTGCCGATCGGCGTGCTGTACGACCCGTTCGTCGGCCGGGCGCTGGAACCGTGGTCGTTCGGCATCTACGCGGGTGGTCAGTCGATCCTGGTCGGCACCCCGTCCGGGGTCAGCCTGGCCCCCGAGGGCGGCGCGCACCAGTCGGTGATCACCCCGTCGATCGGCATCGAGCAGCCCGGCTGCGTCAGCTACGAGCCCGCGTTCGCGCTGGACGCCGAGTGGTGCCTGCTGGCCAGCCTGGCCCAGCTCGGGAAGCCTGGCGGATCATCGGCGTACCTGCGGCTGTCGACCCGCCCGGTGGACCAGTCGCTGGCCGCGGTCCCGGCCGACCCGGACGCACGGGAGCTGCGGCGGCGCCGCGCGGTGGCCGGCGGCTACCCGATCCGCCTGCACGCCGGGCCGCAGCTGACGATCGCCGCGATGGGCGCGGTGCTGCCCGAGGCGCTGGCCGCCGCGGACCGGCTGGACGCGGCCGGCGTGGGCTGCGACGTGATCTGCGTGACCAGCGCGGACCTGCTGTTCCGCGCGACGGCGGCCCGGCAGGGGCAGCAGGACGGGCCGACCTGGATCCTGGAGCAGCTGTTCCCGGCCAGCCGGGCCCGGCCCCTCCTGACGGTCCTTGACGGGCACCCGCACACGCTGGCGTTCCTCGCCGGGGTCCGCAACGTACCTTCCGTAACCCTTGGTGTTCATCAGTTTGGCCAGTCCGGTGATTCATCCGAGGTGTACCGGTATCACGGCATCGACACGGGAAGCATCGTGCGGGCCGGGCTGGGCCTGGCTGACCGGGAGCCGCGGCGCGGCGGTCCGTGAGACGGGAGTTACGAGTGCGCGCCGAGGATGTCGGTGTGGTGGCAGAAGTGCACGCGGGCGGGCTCGGCGGACTTCACCCGGTCCAGTGAGGCCCACCACGCATCCACGTCCCTGGCCTGGCCTTCGGGCAGGTCCGCGCCGGGCGGGGCGTTGTACTGCTCGGGCGCGTAGGCCGCGTCGCCGATCAGCACTTCCTCGCCGGCCGCGGTCTGGACCACGACGGACTGATGGCCGGTCGTGTGCCCGGGTGTGGTGAGCACGGACAGCCCGGGCACGATCTCGGCGTCCCCGTCGAGCAGCTCGAACCGGGCGCCCATGAAGTCGAACCATTCGGCCAGCCAGGCCGAGTCGACCCGGGCGCGCTCCAGCTCGGCCCGCTGGACGTACACCGGGGCGTGCCTGAACACCGCGTTCTGGCCGCAATGGTCGAAGTGCAGGTGGGTGTTGATGACCAGGCTGATGTCCGCCGGGGTCAGGTCCAGCCGGGCGAGCGCGTCGGCGGCGGTGACGTTGACCACGCGCCAGTCGTTCAGCAGCCGGTCAGGCCCGCCCACGCCGGTGTCGACCAGCACGGCGCCGCCGTCGTAGCGGACCACGAAACCGTGCACGGGGGTAACGTCGCTGCTGCCCGGGGCGGACAGCGTGGCCAGGTGCAGGCGCTCGATCTCCAGGGGCATAGGGCTATCGTGGCAGCCGCCAGCAGCGCCGCCGTCGCCGGGCGCGAGAATTTTTGGATTACGCTTCGTTGGCGTGCCCCGACGATTTGACCGTATTCAGACGGAGCGGCTGATCCTCCGCCGCTGGCTGCCGCGAGACCGCGCCCCGTTCGCGGTGATGAACGCCGATCCCGAGGTCATGCGGTACTTCCCGGCCCGCCTCGACCGCGAGATGAGCGACATGTTCGCCGACCGCATCGACGCGCGGCTCGAGCGGCAGGGCTTCGGCCTGTGGGCCCTCGAGCGGCGGGACACCGCCGAGTTCATCGGGTTCACCGGCCTCAACCCGATGCCCGAGGGCACCCCCGGCGCGGGCGGCCAGGAAATCGGCTGGCGCCTCGCGGCGAGTTCCTGGCATCAGGGATACGCCACCGAGGCGGCGAAGGCCGTTGTCGACATAGCCTTCAACGGCCTGAACCTGCCGGAGATCTGGTCGATAACCTCGGTCCTGAACGAGCCGTCGCGGGCCGTCATGCGGCGGCTGGGCATGACCGAGCACTCGTTCTTCGACCACCCCACGGTTCCGCTGACCAGTCCCGTGCTGGCACACGTCGCCTACTGGCTGCCTAATCCGTCGGGCGCTTAACCCCGCAGATGGGGCGCCGGGTCGGGGAGTTGGCCCGGCCGGCGGCAGGACGCCGGCCGCCCCAACCCCCCGTCCCGACTCCGAATCAATGTGCCCAGCGGCCCATGACCGGCGCCGTACCTAGGAGGCACTCGACGGCTGCTGGGAAGCCCGCTAGTGCGTAGGCCGTTAGGCGGAGATGGCCTTCCAGGCACACCAGGTTGTCGCGGGTCTCGCCGACCAGGATTAGCGGTGGGAAGCGCACGGCTGCTTTCCCGGCGTGGGCCTGCTGCTGAAGCAGGCAAGCATTTCCGCTTCGCTACCCGGGCCCAGCACAAGCATGATCTTCAGTATGCGTACGGCGGATGAGGATGGCCGGGTGGCCGTGCTCCGGCGGCGGGGATTCGCCCTGGAGTACCTGACGCTGGGCTGGAATGTGGCCGGCATCGCCGTGCTGGGCGTGGCGGCGGTGGCGGCCCGGTCGGTGGCGCTGGCCGGGTTCGGCCTGGACTCGCTGATCGAGATCGGCGCGTCCACCGTGGTGATCTGGGAACTGTCCGGGACCGGGGCGGCCCGCCAGCGGCGGGCGCTGGCCCTGATCGGCTGGGCGTTTGCCGCGCTGGCGGCTTATCTGCTGGTGCAGTCCACCGTGGTGCTGGCGGCCGGGTATCACCCGCGCCCCTCGCCGCTGGGCATCGCCTGGACCGCCGTCACCGCCGCGGTGATGTTCGCCCTGGCCTGGGGCAAGGGCCGGACCGGCCGGGCCCTGGGCAACCCGGTCCTGCAGACAGAAGGCCGGGTCACGATGATCGACGGGCTGCTGGCCGCCGCTGTGCTGGCCGGCCTGGCCCTCAACGCCGGGCCCGGCTGGTGGTGGGCCGACCCGGCCGCCGGGTACGTGCTGGTCTACTACGCCGCCCGCGAAGCACGCCACATCCGCGACGCCTAGCAGCAGCCTGCCCCGCGCCAGGACTGGCGGCCCTCCCAGACGGACCAGGCCGCGATGCCGAGGGCGATGACCTGGTCGGTCGCTGACCAGGCGGGCCGGATGGCCACCACGGCCAGGCCGGCCAGGACGGCGGCGGCCTGGGCGGCGCACATGAGGTTCTGGGTGCCCTCGCCCGCGGTGGCACCGGAGCCGAGCCGC
>DASVBE010000168.1:0-43063 GCA_036375995.1 Streptosporangiaceae bacterium
GGCGCCCACGTACGGCGGCGGCCAGGCCCCGCAGGCCGCTGGCTTCAACTTCGACATCACCCGCTGGCAGCGGGCTGAGCAGATCACCGGCGCGGCGTCGCTGCTGCTGATCATCTCGCTCTTCCTGCCCTGGTTCACCGCTACGCTGACCGGCGGCATCGCAGGCAACATCTCCGTCAGTGCCAGCGGCACGAAGGCACACGGCTACCTGTGGCTGGTGTTCTTCGTGGCGCTGGGCGTGTTGGCCGTCCTGGTCATCCAGGCAGGATTCGCGCAGTTCCCGGTCAACCTGCCGTTCAGCGTGCCCATGCTGCTGACTGTGCTCACCGGCCTCAACCTGCTGCTGGTCCTCCTCGCTTTCCTGATCAAGCCGGGCACCGACGGCATCACCGGCGTGTCGGTTGGCTGGGCCTTCGGCGCCTTCGTCGGCCTGATCTGCGCGATCGCGGCGTTCGTGCCGCTGGTCCTGCCGGCCACCAAGCCGCAGGCCCGCTAGCCGCCGTACGGCCTCTGGCCGCCGTACGGCCGCTGGCCGCCGCAGGGCCGCAGGCCGCCGTAAGGCCGGCCGGCCGCCCGCAGACACACCGGCGCACTAGCGCTGGCCGGCGCTGGCTAGCGCCGGCCGTCGGCGCGTGCCCCCGGCGCACCGCGGGGCAGGTGCCCCGGCGCACTGCGGGGCAGACGCCCCGGCGCGCGCAGGCGCCCCGGCGCACCGCGGCGGCAGGCGCCCCGGCGCGCCCGCGGCAGGCGCCCCCGGCGCCCGCTGCGGGCACGTACGCAGGCATCGTGAACTGGGCCGCGACTCCTCCACCGAGGGTCGCGGCCCAGTTCCGTGTCCGGCTGATGTCAAGGTCGTGTCCGCTCGCCTAACTCCTGCCCGCCGGCATTGCGCCGCGGCCCGGCGGGGTTGACGCTGGTACGACCATGAAAACGATCAGCGACCACCCGGCGCTGCGCGGACTGCCCGCGGTCTGGCTGCGGGTCAACTGCCCGTGCCCGCGCTGCCGGGACCCGCGCTCCGGGCAGCGTCTCGCCGCGATCACCGATGTGCCCGCGGACGTCGCGGTCGACGAGGTCACGGTCACCGACGCGACCGTGCAGGTCACCTTCGGGCCCGACGGGCACCGCGCCGACTTCGACCCCCGCTGGCTGGCCCAGTACGGCCCGTTCGGCACCGCCACCCCCGACGACCGGACCGAGGCCGCCAAGCGCCTGTGGACCGCGGGCGACATCAGCGCCGACCGGCCGTCGGGCCGGTGGCCGCGTTACCTGGCCAGCCGCAGCCACCGCCGCGAGTGCCTGCACGCCCTCCTGTCGGCCGGCTTCGTCCTGCTGCAGGACGTCCCCGCCGAACCTGGCCTTGTCCTTGACGTCGCCGCCAGCATGGGCTTCGTCCGAGAGACAAACTACGGCCGCCTGTTCGACGTCCGCGTCGAGGCCACCCCGGACAACCTGGCGTACACCGGCCTCCCCATCACGCCGCACACCGACAACCCGTACCGCGACCCCGTGCCCACCGTCCAGCTGCTGCACTGCCTGGTCGCGGCGGCCGACGGCGGCGGCGAGACCGGCCTGGTCGACGGTTTCATGGCGGCACGCACCCTGCGCACCGAGCAGCCGGCCGCGTTCAGCCTGCTGGCCAGCACCCCGGTGCAGTTCGCCTACTGCGACGCGACCGCGGAACTCCGCGCCACCCGCCCGGTGATCGGCCTGGACCCGCTCGGCCGGGTCCGCGAGATCCGGTTCAACCACCGCTCGCTCCAGCCGGTCCGGCTGCCGCCGCGCGAGGCGGGCCCGTTCTACGCCGCCTACCGCGCGTTCGCCAGCATGCTCAACCGCCCCGAGCTGATGCTCACATTCCGGCTCGAACCGGGCGATTGCCTCGTCTTCGACAACACCCGTATCCTGCACGCGCGGACCGGGTTCGCCGCGACCGGGCGCCGCCACCTGCAGGGCTGCTACGCCGACCTGGACGGGGTGGCCTCCACGCTGGCGCTGCTGCGCCGCGAGCAGGCCGCCGCCCGCTGAGGCCGGCCGCCGCCCGCTGAGGCCGGCCGCCGGCCGCTGACCGCCGGCCGCTGACCGGCCGCGAAGGGAGCAGCATGGACCGCGCCGAGCACGCCGGCCGGCAGCCCGCCGACTCACACCCGGACGGGCCAGTCGGCATCATCGCCGGCCTGTTCGCCAGCGAAGGCGCCGCTGAGTACCTCGGCGAGCCCGTCACGCAGGCGGCGCACATGCTCCAGGCCGCCGCCCTGGCCGAGCAGGACGGCGCCCCGCCGGCCCTGGTCGCGGCCGCCCTGCTGCACGACGTCGGCCACTTCCACGGCGCCGTGACCGGCCACGACCTGATGCGCGGCACCGACAACCGGCACAGCCACACCGGCGCCGACTGGCTGGCCCAGTGGTTCGGCCCGGAGGTCACCGAACCGGTCCGGCTGCACGTCGCGGCCAAGCGCTACCTGTGCGCCACCGAGCCCGGCTACGCCGCCACGCTGTCGCCCGCCTCGGTGTACACGCTGGGCGTGCAGGGCGGCCCCATGCAGGGCGCCGAACTCGGGGAATTCACGGCCAGCCCGTACGCGGCCGATGCGGTCCGCGTCCGCCGCTGGGACGATCAGGCGAAGGACCCGCAGGCCGGGGCGCCCGAGTTCAGCCACTTCCGGCCACTGCTCAGCGGGCTGCTCCGCTAGGGCAATGCCGTAATCAATCTTAAAGATCTTTACTGAATACGGTGCCAGCGAGGTTGGTCCTGACCCTAGACGGAGCCGTATGCTCCCGGACTGTGACTTCTCCACCATCTCCGCAGAGCCCGCAGTCAGTGCTGGGCGTCCCGATGCAGGAGGTCGACTTCAGCGCGTTCGACCCGGCCGTCGGCGGCTGCGTCCGGGCGCATATCGAGGACGGCTTCGCGGGCATCGAGGTGATCGTGCGGTCGGGCCTGGCCGCGGACCTGAAAACCAGCTTCGCGGAGTGGGCCGAGTCGCGGATCAACCGGTTCCTGGAGCGCGGGCCGGAGCCGGACGGCTGGAAGCAGACCCCGGACGGGGTCTGGCAGCTGTGTGCCCGGCAGGAGGCGCTGCCCAGCCTCGATTAGGCGAGCCGGAGGGCCGGCGGGTCAGTGCGCCGGCGGCCCGGCGGGCCGGCGGGCGCGGCTCGCGGGCATGGTAAGCAGGACGCATGGCGGAACCGATGGGCGGCAGGCGGTGAGCGACGATCCGCTGGCCGTGACCGTGCGCGGCACGGTTATCCCGGCCGACGAGCTGACCTGGCGGTTCTCCCGGTCCCCGGGGCCGGGCGGGCAGTCGGTGAACACCACCGACAGCCGCGTGTCACTGTCGTTCGACCTGGGTGCCTCTGGTGCCCTCCGGCCGGAGCTGCGGGACCGGGCGCTGGCCGCGCTGGCCGGGCGGCTGACCGGGGGCGTGCTGACCGTGACCGCCTCGGAGTTCCGGTCCCAGCTGCGCAACCGGGTGGCGGCCGCGGAGCGGATGTCCGCGCTGCTCACCGCGGCGACCGCGGCGCCGCCCCGGCCACGGCGGCCAACCCGGCCGACCCGGGCGTCCAGGGAGCGGCGGCTGGCCGACAAACAGCGGCGTTCCGAGGTGAAGAGGCTGCGCCGGGACCACGGCGACTAACCAGATCCGGGCGGCGGGCGCGCGGCGGTGGGGGGCGCGGCACGGCACGCGGCGCGCGGGCCCGGCTACGACGAGCAGACCCCTACGAGCAGGGCAGGAGCGTTTCTCATGACGGACCGGCTGGACGGGACGGTGGCGCTGGTCACCGGAGCATCGAGCGGGATCGGCGAGGCGGCCGCCATCGAGCTGGCGTCGCACGGGGCGGCGGTGGCGCTGGCCGCCCGGCGGACGGACCGGCTCACGGAGCTGGCGGCGAAGATCCGGGCGGACGGCGGGACGGCCGCGGTGTTCACCGCTGACGTGACCCTCGAGGAGGACGCCAGGGCGCTGGTCGAGCAGACCGTGGCCGAGCTCGGGCGGCTGGACACGCTGATCAACAACGCGGGGGTCATGCTGCTCGGCCCGGTGCAGGACGCGCCCACCGAAGAGTGGCGCAGGATGGTGCACGTCAACCTGCTCGGCCTGCTGTACTGCGCGCACGCGGCGCTGCCGCACCTGCTGCGCGCGGCGGACAGCGGCCCGCGCCAGGTCGCCGACCTGGTCAACATCAGCTCGGTGGCGGGCCGGGTGGCCAGGAACGGCAGCGGCGTGTACAACGCGACCAAGCACGGCGTCGGCGCGTTCAGCGAGGCGCTGCGCCAGGAGGTCGCGCGCCGGCACGTGCGGGTCTCGCTGGTCGAGCCGGGCGCCACCAGCACCGAGCTGGCTAGCCACAACCGGCCGGAGATCCGGGAGAGGATGGGCCAGCGGTTTGCCGGGGTCGAGCGCCTGGAGGCCGCCGACATCGCGGAGACCATCGCGTTCATCGTGACCAGGCCGCGGCGGATGGCCGTGAACGAGGTGCTGGTGCGGCCGACCGAGCAGGAAGGCTGACGCTGGCGCGGCAGGCCGTGCGCTAAGCGTTTGGCCATTGGCGGTCGGCGTCTGCGCTGGTCAAACCCGTCACGCGGATGTTCCGGCTTGGCCGGCGCCGGCTGGCTCAGCAATGTAGCGTCGTAATCGAACCCCCAGGTGGAGAATCCCATGCCTGAGCAGCCCCTGATTTCCGTCCGAGGCGAGGCCGTGGTCAAGGTCGAGCCAGAGATCGCGCGCCTCGAAGTGAGCGTGGTGTCCCGGGACGCGGTCCGGGCGGACGCGCTCCGCCTGCTGGAGGAGCGGGTCGAGACGGTCACCAAGATCCTCGCCAGTTTCCCGGACGTCATCGACGCGGTCGACAACACCGGTCTGCGGGTCAGCCCGCAGCTCAGCAACCGGCGGCCGCCGGAGAAGCTGCCCGGGTTCGTCGGCATCGCCCGGCTGGGCGTGGTGGTCACCGGCTTCGAGCGGATCGGCGAGCTGATGGCCGAGCTGACCGGGCTGGAGCTGACCGAGGTCGGCGGGCCGTGGTGGGAGCTGCGGCCCGACAGCCCGGTGTACAAGCAGGCCAGGATCTCCGCCGTGCGGGACGCGATCAGGCGGGCGAGCGACTACGCCGAGGGTCTTGGGTGCCAGCTCACCGGCCTGGTGGAGCTGGCCGACGCCCGGATGATGTCGGATGGCGGGTCCGGTGAGCAGGGCGGGCGTTTTACCGCGAAGCTGCCGCAGCGTACCCGGGTGGCGGCGCCGGAGGAGTTCTCATTCGATTTGGCGCCGGCGCAGCAGACGGTGCGGGCCACGATCGAGGCCCGGTTCCGGATCAGCCAGCCGGACCTGGCCAAGCTGGCGCGCGGGTAGGACGGCGGGCGGCTAATCCGGCGCGCCGGCGGCTGGCGTCAGGGGGCGCTGGTGCCGGTCCGGCCGTAGGCGTCTTCGAGCCGGACCACATCCTCCCGCCAGCCGGGGTCCGCGGTGGAGGACTCGACGAACGTGACGTCGGTGATGGCCGTGATCCGGTGCAGCATGCCCGGCGGCAGGTGGATGGTGTCGCCCGGGCGGAAGGTCGCGTCGGTCAGCTGATCGGCGGCGGGCCCGTAGCGGACCAGCGCCTCGCCGGTCAGCACGCTGATCGTTTCTTCCTTCTCCCGGTGGTACTGCAGGCTCAGGCTGTGGCCCGCGTTCACCTGGATGACCTTGCCGACGTACTTGCCGGGGACCACGGCGAAGATCAGTTCCTGCCCCCACGGCTTGGCCTGCGTGCTGGCCGGATAGATCTCGGCCTGCCGAACACCGGCCGGATTGCCCGCGGCAACGTCGGCGGCCCGCGGCTGGGCCTGCGGCTGGCTGGTCACCTGGCCTCCCTAGGTAGTCCCGAGGTGGTCCTCGGTCCCGATCCTACGGCCCACAGTGCGGTAACTGACCGTGACGACACGTCATGACCTGTCACTCTGAGTATCTGAAGGAGGGCCGGGATCCAGGCCAGACCGTCCGCCGGGGCGGGGAGCGGGCCAGCGGCCGGGGCCTGGCGGGCCTGCCACGCGATACCACAGGGCATGGCGATCAGCCCGCCCCGGCCGGTAACGAACCGGCGGCATCACGAAATAAGGCGACCGGCATGGCCAAGCCAATGCTCCTCATGGTAAACACGGGCAGCAGCGATACCAGTGGATATATAGCACAGCGAAGACTTGGCTCGTGCAATTTCACGCGGGCTGTCCGCCGGGCCGCGGCGTCAGCGCCGCCCGCACCCCGGCTGGCGGCCAGGTAGGTCAGAGCGGACGGACCTGCTCAGCCTGCGGGCCTTTCTGGCCCTGGCCGGAGGTGAACTCGACCCGCTGGTTCTCCTGAAGGCTGCGGAATCCCTCGACCTGAATCGCGGAGTGGTGAACAAAGACGTCAGCGGTGCCATCGTCAGGGGCGATGAAACCATAGCCCTTGTCGGCATTGAACCACTTCACGGTGCCCTGCGGCATGCACTCTCTCCTACCTGAATGATCTCCGGGCTCCACGGATGAGGACCCCGGGCTGTATGGCAGCGAGCCATCGTAACGGACGGCCACCAGATTTCCCGTGCGGCAATCCGGGTAAATCAGCCCGCTGTCATCCGCGCCAGGAAATGACTCTGGCGGCAGCAGGCTTATCCAACACCATTAGCGCCCTGGCCGCCCTCGGTATCCGCTTTCTTCCGCAGGTCGGCGGGCTGAACCCGGGCCGCGATCCCGTCCAGCACGCAGTCGAGCCCGAACTCGAACCGCTCGTCCCTGGTGTCCTCGGCGTCCGGGTCGACATCTTCCTCGATAATCCGCAGGAAATGCCCGAACCGGCCGTCAGCGCGCAGGCGCCTGGCCCATTCGGCTACCCCGGTCTCGATCTCCGTCGTATCCAGGCCGCTGGCCTCCAGGTCCCGCTGGGCGCGCAGTTCGCGCATCTCCCGCAGGACCGCGCCCATCACGTACGTGTTGACCGTCATCAGCACGTTCATCGCGATGGCGGTGCCCAGCTGCAGGCTGTCCAGCGCGGTCAGCGACCGCTCCAGGTTGGCGATCACGTGCGGGCCGAGCGGCGGGCGGCCGCCGATGAAGTCCATCACCCACCGGTGCCGGTGCAGCAGGGCCCGTTCGCTGAACGCGATGGCCCGCAGCACGGCCCGCCAGTCACCGCCCGCGTCCGGCACCTCGGTCTCGCCCAGCACCGTGTCCAGCATCAGGTCGAGCAGGTGCTCCTTGTTCTCCACGTGCCAGTACAGCGACATCGTGCCGGCCTGCAGGACCTGGGCGATGCGCCGCATGCTGATCGCCGCGGCGCCCTCCGCATCGGCCACCGCGATGGCCGCGTCGACGATCTCGGCCTGGGACAGCGAGGAGCGGTGCCGGTGCCCGCGGCCGCCGATCTCCCGACCGCTGGCCCGCCGGGCGGCCTGGCCGCCGCGCGGGTCGCGCGGGTCCCGCCCGCCGCCGGGCCGGTCACCCGGGCGTCCGCCTGCGCGGTCACCTGTGCGATCCCCGGGCCGGCCGCCGCCCGGGCGGCCCGCTCCTGGCCTCCCGCCCTGCCACGGGTGGCCGAAAGGCGGCCACAGATCTTCGGGGCCGCTGCTCATCGCTGCCTCCCGAACCACGCCGACTGCGCCGGACTACCCGTGAACTGCGCCTGCACCCTGCCTGGCCAGGGCCGGCCGAAGAAGGGCCTTGACTCGTACATCGTACGTCGTAGTACGGTGTACGAGTCAACTAGTACACCGTACTGGACTCGCAGAAGGGCTCTCAGCGATGAACACCGACCTGGCCGGCGGGCAGTGCCCCGGGCACCGCGGTCGGGCTGGTCACCGACATGTCCACCGGGCTGATCGACCGGTTCCGGTCGCTGCCGATGTCCCGCGCGGCGGTGCTGGCCGGCCGGACCCTGGCCGACCTGGGCACGCAGGTCATCGGTATCTGCGTGCTGGCGGTGACCGGCCTGGCCGTGGGCTGGCGGGTCCTCAACGGGCCAGGGCCGGCGCTGGCCGCGGTCGGCCTGTCGCTGCTGTTCGCGTTCGCCATGACCTGGGCCGGCGCCTGCGCGGGCATGGTGCTCCGCAGCCCGGAGTCCGCCCAGGCGCTGGGCTTCATCTTCTTCCTGCCGCTGTCCTTCGTGTCCAACGCGTTCGTGCCTACTCAGGGCATGCCGGCCTGGCTGCAGGACTTCGCCAACTGGAATCCGCTGTCGGCGCTGGCGGCCAGCTGCCGGGTGCTATTCGGCGGCCCCAATCCGGCGGCCGCTGTCCAGGCCTGGCCGATGCAGCATCCTGAGCTGACCGTGCTGCTCTGGTCGGCCGGGCTGATCGCGGTGTTCGCGCCGCTCGCGGTCTGGCTCTACCGCCGCAAGGTGCACTAGGGCCTGCCCGCAGATCGTGGCTGAGGATCGTCAGGAGGCGCCCGGCCGTGGGGTTTGGTCGTTCTTGCGCCAGGCGGCGGCGACTCGCGTGCGAGTGCTGCTGGGCTCGATCTTGCGGAAGGTGACGCCGTTGCGGCGGATGCGCCGGTGTGCGGGGCGCGTACCAGGTCAGAACGGGACGGGAGCCGTGCCCAGCACCTGGATCCGGTCGATGTTCCCTGGCGCCGTGGCGCGCGGATCGGCCGACAGAAGAGTCCGCCCGGAGGCTTGATCACTCATGATGGAATACGCGAACGCCGCGGTGAGCCGCGAGCTCGCAGGCGCAGCCACCGGGGTGCGGAAACCGTCCCGCTCGCTGTGCCCGGCGACCAGGCGCGCCAGCCCGGGCAGCGGGTCGAGCACCTCGATCGGGAAGTCCGAGCCGGCCAGCAGCGGCGCGCCGGCGGCGGCCAGCGCCGCCCACGGGTAGGCGGTCGCCGCCCGGGCCGGGTCCAGCCCGGCGCCGACGTCGGGCACGTCGGTGACCGCGAACGACGGCTGCAGGCAGGCCACCACGCCGGAGGCGGCCAGCCGGCTGATCAGCTCGGCGGACTGCAGGCTGGCGTGCTCAATCCGCGGCGCGGCGGCCGCGATCGCCGCCCGGTCGCCGTCCCAGGCCAGGTCGTAGGCGTCCAGCACGGTGGCCACGCCGCGGTCGCCGATCGCGTGCGTGGCGATCCGCCAGCCGCGGGCCGCCAGCGGAGTGATCCGCCGGGCCAGTTCCGCCGCGGTCAGGAACAGGATCCCGGTCCCGCCTCTGTCGGCGAAGCCGTGCTCCATCGCGCAGGTGCGCGGGCCGAGCCAGCCGTCGGCGTAGAACTTCACGCCGTCCAGGCTGACCCAGCTGCCCGGGCCGGCCGCCGCCCGGCGGGCGTCGGCCTCGGCCGGGCTGGCCTCCTCGGCGAGCCCGCTGGCCAGGTAGATGCGGACACGGGCGGGCAGCGGGCCGGCCTGCTGCAGCTCGTCGAGTGCGTCCAGGTAACGCCAGTCGCGCAGGCCCATCTCGGTGATCTCGGTCAGCCCAGCCCCGGCGGCGCGGCGCAGGCCCTCGTGCAGGCGGCCGGGCAGCGCCCCGGGCGGCCCCGGCGGCGGCGCGTCGGGCACGTCCATCGGGGTGATCCCGGCCGCCGCGGTCGCCCGGTGGAATCCGGCCACGGTCGTCCCGGCCCACGGGAACGGGGCCTGGGCGGCCTCCTTGAGCAGGTGGGTGTGGCTGTCGATGAAACCGGGCACCTCAGTGGCCGGGGAGGCAGTGGCCGTCACGGGCCCTAGCATGGCAAACACGGTGGTCAGCGGCGGAACGAGGTGCGGATGGGCGGGACGGGGCCGCGGGATCCGCTGCCCGGCTGGGTCGATCCGATGCTGGCCACGCTGACCAGGGACCGGTTCTCCGACCCGGGCTGGCTGTTCGAGCGGAAGCTGGACGGCGAGCGGTGCCTGGCGTTCCGCGACCTGTCCGGGGTCCGGCTGCTGACCAGGAACCAGAAGCTGATCACGCGGACCTACCCGGAGCTGACCGAGGCGCTGGGCCGGCAGCCGGAGCTGGACTTCGTGGCCGACGGCGAGATCGTCGCGTTCGACGGCGAGCAGACCAGCTTCGCCCGGCTGCAGCAGCGCATGCAGGTGGCTGTGCCCGAGCCCAAGCTGGTCCGCGAGGTGGAGGTCATCTACTACCTGTTCGACCTGATGTTCCTGGACGGGCGGGACCTGCGCGGGCTGCCGCTGCGCGACCGGAAGAGCCTGCTGCACGAGCTGATCACGTTCGGCGGCCCGCTGCGCGAGACCGGGCACCGGGACGGCGACGGGCTGGCGTACTACCGGGAGGCCTGCGCGCACGGCTGGGAAGGGCTGATCGCCAAACGGGCCGCCGCGCCGTACCGGGGTGGCCGCAGCCGGGACTGGCTGAAGTTCAAGTGCGAGACGTCGCAGGAGCTCGTCATCGGGGGATTCACCGACCCCAAGGGCACCAGGACGCACTTCGGTGCGCTGCTGGTCGGGTACTACGACCGGGACGGGCGGCTGGTCTACGCGGGCAAGGTGGGGACCGGGTTCTCCGCCGCGGTGCTGGCCAGCCTGCACGCGTCGCTGGCCCGGCTGGAGCGGAAGAGCTCGCCGTTCCAGGCCGGGACCGACATCCCGCGGCACGAGGTGCACTGGACCCGGCCGGAGCTGGTGGCCCAGATCGGCTTCCAGGAGTGGACCACCGCCGGGCAGCTGCGGCACCCGCGGTATCTCGGCCTTCGCGACGACAAGGCGCCGGCCAGCGTGGTCCGCGAGACGCCGGCGCCGGCGGGGCCGGGCGGCTGAGGCCGGGGACCGCCGGCCGCCAGGCCGGCCGGTGCCCGGGCTACCACTCCCAGTAGAAACCCACCACGGTGTGCTCGATCGCTTCCAGGTAGCGGTGCGCGGAGTGCTCCTCGTCCAGGGCCAGCTCGTCCCGCTCGACGATGAACTCGGCGGGCTCCCGGTAGTCCGCCCACTGCGCCCACCAGAGCTGCCGGGGCCGCCTTTCTGGGTGGAACTCCACCCGCATGTCCAGGTGCTCGACCCGCCGGTGGGTGGCCCGCCGGAACTCCGCCGACGGCGGCCTCGTGTAGTGGAACACGGTCAGGCAGTCGAAGTAGGCCTCCTCGCCGTACCGCAGCGGATGGTGAAACGTGATGTCCACCGCCCACAGCTCCCTGGTCAGCCGGTACACGTCGCTCTTGCGGCCGCCGCGGTTGACCCGGACCTCGGCTTCCGGCGTGTCGATCAGGTACTGGTAGCTCTCTAAGCCGTCGGTCAGCGACCGGACGGTCTGCTGGGTGTGGTGGCGTTCCGGCACGCCGTCCGGGCCGAGGAAGTGGTGCTCGAAGAGGAGCGTGGTCTCGTGTCCTGGCCGCTTGGTGGTCAGCGGCGGGGAGAGCTCGCCGGAGATCACCGTGGGGTGCAGCGTGCCGCGGTACAGCTCGCGGACCCGCTGCCGGTCGTTGCGGGAGAGCCGGAACGCGCCCTCGAACCAGCGCAGGGTCTCCAGGCTGAGGCCGCGGCCGCCGAGCGCCCGGCTGACCCGGTCCTTGAGCGTTCGGGCCAGCCCGGTGTCGGTCTCGCCGCGCTCCCCGGTGTCCTGCAGCCAGTCGGCGATGACCTGGCAGACCGCGTCCTGCCGGATCTCGTCGGGGCGGGCGTCGCGGGCGAGCCGCTCCCAGGAGTCCCGGTAGGGCCCGGGCCGCAGCAGCAGCTGGCGCAGGTGAAAGCCTGCGGCGCGCTGCCCGCGCTGTCCGCGGTCATGCTGTCTGTCGCCGTTCATCACGGTCCTGGCTGCGGTGCGACAGCCACGCGACAGACCCTCGGTAGTCTGCCGGCGGAGGCACGAAAAGCCCGTGGCCGCGCCCGCTGGGGTCGAAGGCCACACAGTAACGCGCCCGCGGGTAAAGGGACGGTTTCCGGGCATTCAGGAAATCGTCATGCGATAACGCCGGCAGTTCGGCCCGCACATCGCAGGCCCGGGGGAGAGTGGTGAAGGGGCGGAGCGCCGCAGCTCCGCCCCTTCACTGCGCTCGGCCCATGCCATGCTTGGCGCCATGTCCGATCTTCAGCGGCTGCGCGACGGGATGCGGCGGTTCACCGACGACCGCGACTGGGCGCGGTTCCACGACCCGAAGTCGCTCATCCTGGCCCTCACCGGCGAGGTCGGCGAGCTGGCGGAACTGTTCCAGTGGCTGCCCGCCGACCAGGCCGCCGAGCTCGCCCAGGACGATCCGCTGCGCACCCGGGCTGGCGAGGAACTCTCCGACGTGCTCCTCTACCTGATCCGCCTGGCCGACATCCTCGGCATCGACCTGGCCGTGGCCGCCACCGCAAAGCTAGCTGCCGCCGGGCTCCGTTACCCCGCCGGCGCCCATCCGCCAGCCGACGGCCGCTCCCCGTCCGCGACCACATGAACGGCACCGGGACTGTCCCCCGCCGCTGATAGGAAACAGCCCGCCGCGGGCGCCGGCCAGCTAGTGGTGGACGGCGGCGAGCAGGGCGGCGTAGGAGCGGACCAGGGCGGCGTGCTCCTGCGGAAGAAGCGGGCTGTCCGGCTCGCAGCCCCCGGCGACCCACTGGTCGGACAGGTCCATAGCCTGGACCCGGTGCGCCGCCGCGGCCCGGACCGTCTCCTCCGGCTCGCCGTAGAGATAGCTGTACAGCCGTGTCACCGACCCGATCAGCTCGTCGTCGTCTGGCCGCGCCGGATCGGAGTACTGCACCTCGCGGTGCACGCGCCACCAGTCGACCTCGAGTTCGGCGGCCTTGCCGGGGCTGTCCGGCTTCCCGTAGGTCAGCTTGACCAGCGCGTAGAACTTGCGCATGGTGGCGCGGCACTTGTCCGGGTCGTTGTCCTTGGGCGCCCACAACTGGATGGCGCGAAGCATCAGCGACGACCCGTACAGCGTCCGCGGCCAGCTCATCCCGAACCCCCGGCGGACGAGGCTGACGAAGGCGGCCAGCACCGAGAACCACCGCCGCTGGTAGTAACCGACCCAGGCCTGGTACTCCAGGTCCGCGATCCGCAGCGGGTCGAAGGACCGAAGCGGCCCTGGCTGGCCCGCGGGACGATCCGGTCTGCGGAAACGTTCGATCACCACGCTTGGTCCCCCCTTTGCCTCGGCGGAGGTCAAGTTATCAGGGCCGCCCGGCTTCCTCCGCGACACGGCGCAGCTGCTCGGCCTCGGCGGGGCGCACGCTGCCGTCCGCCATCCGGGCCCGGGCGGCCGCGGCCAGCACCGGCGACGGGTCGTGCCCGACCGTGGCCAGGAACTCCTTGAGCATGGCGCCGCGCAGGGAACGGGCCGCCGGGCGGAGCCAGCCGGGCAGGCCGTCCACCTCCGAGGTCAGCATGATCACGTAAGTGGTGGCCACGTCCGCGGCGGGCAGGCCGGCCCGGACGCCCGCCCAGTCGATCACCACCGGCCCGCGCGAGGTCAGCATCACGTTCCCCGGGTGCAGGCCCAGGTGCACCACCCGGTCGCCCGGCGCGAAGCACCCGCGCAGGCCGGGCGGTGCCTCGATCTCGTGCAGCCGGTCGTGCAGCCGGGCCAGCGTCCGGGCGTGACGCCGCACCCGCGCCGGCGCCCGGGTCAGGTCGGCCAGCATGTCGCGCCCGTCGAGCCGTTCCAGCACCAGGTCGCGGCCGTCCGCGTCGTACACCGCCGGCACGGGATAACCCGCCTCGGCCAGGTAGGCCATCGCCGCGGCCTCGGCGGCCACGTCGCCACCGCCCCGGTAGCGCCGCAGCACCCGCCCGCTGCCCAGCGCGTACACGTCCGCGGTGCGCCCCGCCCCGATCAGCCTCCCCGGCGGCTGTGCCATGCTCCGTGCTAGCAGCCCCCCGAGCGGCTGCGCAACCTCAATCGGGCACCGGGCAGGCGGCGGGCCGCCCGGGGCGTAGCCTGGGCTGGTGCCGATCCGGCGACGGCTGGCCGTTGCGCCACTGGTCCTGGTGCTGGCCGGGTGCTCGGCGGCGGCGCCGTCGCACCTGGCCCTCTCGCGTTCCCCGGCGCACCCGAGTCCGGGCGCGGACCTGGGGACGAGCCCCGGCTCCGGTCCGGCCGCCCCCCGGGCTGCCGCCTCGCCTACGGTCACGCTGGCGTTCGCCGGGGATGTCAACTTCGCCAGCCGGACCGCGCGGCTGCTGACGCACCCGCTGGCAGCGTTCGGGCCGGTCAGGACCGTGCTCAGCGCGGCCGACTTCACCGCGCTGAACCTCGAGACGGCTGTCACCACCCGCGGGGTCCCGCAGCCCAAGCAGTTCCACTTCCGGACCACGGGCAAGGCCTTCACCGCGGTCCGTGCGGCCGGAATCGACCTGGTCACGATGGCCAACAACCACGTGCTCGACTATGGCCGGATCGGCCTGCACGACACGATCGCCGCGGCCCGGCACGCCCGCTTCCCCTACGTCGGCATCGGCAGGAACGCGCGCGCCGCCTGGGCCCCGTACGTCACCACCATCCACGGTGTCCGGATCGCGGTCATCGGCGTGTCCCAGGTGACCGAGCTGGCCTCGTCCTGGGTCGCCACCCGGACCCGCTCCGGCGAGGCGAACGCGATCAACGTCCGCCGCACGCTGGCCGCGGTCCGGGCCGCGAGGAAGCGGGCCAGCGTAGTCATCGTGTTCATGCACTGGGGGACCGAAGGGCAGTCCTGCCCGGACTCCGGCCAGCTGAGCCTGGCGCCGCGGCTGGCCGCGGCCGGCGCCAGCATCATCGTCGGCGCGCACGCCCACGTGCTGCAGGGCTCGGGCTGGCTCGGCCACACGTTTGTGGCCTACGGCATGGGCAACTTCCTGTGGTGGGAGCACTCCTACAGCACCGCCACCGGGGTGCTGAAGCTCACGCTCCACCCGCACCGGCCGCTGACGGCCAGGTTCGTGCCCGCGGTGGTCTCGGCCACCGGCCAGCCGGTGGTCCTGCACGGACCCCGGGCCCGCCGCGCAGCCCGGGCCTACGCCCGGTTGCGGGGATGTGCGAACCTGACCGCCCGGCCCACCTAACCAGGATTACGGCGGCTGATCAGCCCGTCCCGTTCCCCAGGCCGTCACGCTGAAGCTGAAGGAAGGCCCGTTCGGCGTCGTTGCCGGCCAGCGCGATGGCCGCGTCGTAGGCGGCGGCCGCCTCCCCGGCCCGGCCAAGCCGGCGGAGCAGATCGGCGCGGGTCGAGTGGTAGAGGTGGTAATCGCCGAGCCCCAGCTGATCAACCAGGTCCAGGGCCGCCGCCGGGCCGTGCACCTCGGCCACGGCCACGCCGCGGTTCAGGGCCACCACCGGCGTCGGCACCAGCGCGGCGAGCTGGTCGTACAGGGCGAGAATCTGCCGCCAGTCAGTGTCCGCCGCCGTGGCCGCGTCGCTGTGCACCGCGTTGATGGCCGCCTGGATCTGGTAAGGCCCCGGCTGACCCCGGCGCAGGCAGGCGCGGACCAGGTCCAGGCCCTCGGCCAGCATGTCCCTGTCCCACTGTCCCCGGTCCTGATCGGCGAGCCGGATCAGCGTCCCGCCGGGCCCGGTGCGGGCCGGGCGGCGGGCCTCGGTGAGCAGCAGCAGGGCCAGCAGCCCGGTCACCTCCGGCTCATCGGGCATCAGCGCGGCCAGCAGCCGGGCCAGCCGGATCGCCTCGGCGGCCAGCTCGGCGCGGCCCAGGTCCTGGCCGGCCGAGGCGGTGTACCCCTCGTTGAAGATCAGGTACACCACGGCCAGCACGAACGGCAGCCGGCTGGGCAGCTCGGCGTCGCGCGGCACCCGGTACGGGATACGCGCGTCGCGGATCTTCCGCTTGGCCCGGACCAGCCGCTGCGCGACCGTGGCCTCGGGCACCAGGAAGGCGCGGGCGATCTCGGGGACCTGCAGCCCGGCGATGAGCCGCAGGGTCAGCGCGATCTGGGCCTCGGCGGCGAGCGCCGGGTGACAGCAGGTGAAGATCAGCCGCAACCGGTCGTCCTGCACCGGTCCCACCTCCGCCAGTGGCATGACATTCCCGTGCACCAGCACGGCCTGGGTTTCCCGGTGATACCGGGACGACTCGCGGCGCAGCCGGTCCAGGGCCTTGTTCCGGGCCGTGGTCACGATCCAGCCGCCCGGGTTGGGCGGGATCCCGTCGGCTGGCCAGCGCTCCATCGCGATCGCGTAGGCCTCCTGGACCGCTTCCTCGGCGAGGTCAAGGTCGCCGAGGAAGCGGGTCAGGATGGCCACCGCGCGTCCGGCGCTTTCCCGGTAAACGCGCTCGATCGCGGCGGCCTCTGCGCCAGGCACGTGCCTACTCCCCGGGGAAGTCCTCGAACGGCCGGACCTCCACCGGCTGCCGGCAGGCCTCCGACGCGCGGCCCGCGTAGTCCAGCGCGGCGTCCAGGTCCGCGGCCTTGATCACCCAGAATCCGCCGAGCTGCTCCTTGGTCTCCGCGAACGGTCCGTCGGTGGTGACCACCTTGCCGCCCTGGGCACGGACGACCGTGGCGGTGTCGGGCGGCAGCAGCCCGCCGCCGAACACCCAGGCGCCCGAGGCCTGGAGCTCGGTGTTGAAGGCGTCCGTGTCCCGGTACGCCTGCTGGATCTCTTCCTCTGGCGGGATGGGCGTGCCCTCGACCGAGTGCACGGCCAGCAGGTAGTGCTTCATCGTGAATCCCTCCGGTCCCGGGCGGCCCCTGCCGCCCTCTTATCCCAGTCACGAATGCCCTGCCGCGGAATCGACACCTGGCCGAAAAATATCCGGATCGGTCCGCCCGCGCTTGCCGCGGCTTGACCGGCCGGGCCGTGGTCAGGCACATTTGCCCCAGTCAGGGCCATAGCGACCGGACGGAGGCGGCCGTGGGGGTAACCGGACCCGGCAGCTGGCAGCGCACCATCCCACCCGATCCGGGTGCCCTGTTCGCCTATGGCACCCTGCGGTTCCCCGCGGTGCTGCAGGAACTGCTGGGCCGGGTGCCGGAGCTGACCGAGGGCACCGTGGCGGGCTGGCGGGTCGCCGCGCTCACCGACCGGACCTACCCCGGCCTGATCCGGGCGCCCGGCGGGGTCGCGGCCGGCGTCCTGATCACCGGCCTGACCGGCGGCGAGTGGCAGCTGCTCGACCGGTACGAGGACGACGACTACGGCATCACGCAGCTGGTCCTGACCGACCAGCGGGACGCGCTGACCTACACCTGGCGCAACGAAGCCGAGGCGGCGCCGCACGACTGGTCCGCCCTGGACTTCGCCCGCCAGCACCTGGCCGGGTTCGCCCTGCGCTGCCGCGCCTGGCGGGAGCGCTACGACGCAGGCCAGACCTGGCGCGTCACCGACCCGTACTGACCGGCGGGTAGAACTCGGCGGGATCGGCGGCGGCGACGCGGGCCTGGTAGGCCTGCTTCTCGTCGGGCTCGGCCTGGGCGGCCAGCTCCGCGGCGACCGACTGCTGGTAGTGCGCCAGCTCGCGCCGGGTGCGGGCGGGGTCCCAGCCGAGTTCCGCAGCCATCAGCGCAGCCGCGGCCGGGGCTGCTGCCAGGCCGCGGTCCCGGGTCTCGATCGCGATCCTGGTGCGCCGGGCCAGTGCGTCGTCCAGCCGGACCGCGCCCTCGTGCGAGCAGGCGTAGGCGATCTCGGCGCCCAGGTAGCCGGCTCCGCCGGGCAGTTCCTGGCCCAGGCCGGGCCGCGCGGCGACCAGGTCCAGCAGGTCGTCGGCACACGATCCGTACCGGTCGAGCAGCCGCCCGACCTGCGCCGCCGGCAGCCCGCTGCGTGCCGCCAGCCGGCCCGCCGAGGCACGCCTTTCGGCGTACCCGGCCGCGCCGATCAGGGGGGTCTGGTGGGTGAGCGACGGCCCGCGGGCGCCGAGGTCGGCCGCCGCCGCGTCGATGACGTCCCTGGCCATCACCCGGTACGTGGTGAACTTCCCGCCGGCGATCACCGACAGGCCGGGGCGGGGCGTGGAGACCGTGTGCGACCTGCTCAGCCGGGTGGTGTCGGCGCCCGCCGCGGCGACCAGCGGCCGCAGGCCGGCGAACACGCCCTCGATGTCGCCGGGGACCAGCGGATCCCGCAGGACCGCGTTGACCTTGGCCAGCAGGTACTCCAGGTCGGAACGGCTCGCCGTCGGGTGCGCCGGGTCGTATGGCCACTCGGTGTCGGTGTCGCCGATCAGCCAGTGCGGCCCCCACGGGATGACGAACAGCACGCTCTTCTCGGTCCGCGTGAGCAGCCCGGTGTCCATCGCGATCCGGTCCCTGGGCACCAGGATGTGCACGCCCTTGGCGGGCCGGACCCGCAGCGGCCCCGTGCCGGCCCCGCTGCCGGTCCACGCGCCGGTGGCCAGCACCACGTGCCGGGCCCGCAGCGGCCAGGTGCCGCCGGCCGCCAGCAGGTCGCGGGCCTGCACACCGGCCACCCGGCCGTCCGCGGCGATCAGCCCGTCCATCCGCACGTTGGTGGCCAGCGCCGCGCCGTGCGCCGCCGCGGTCCTGGCCAGCACGGCGACCATCCGGGCGTCGTCCTCCTGGGCGTCATGGAACTGGACCGCGCCCACCAGGGCCGCCGGGTTCAGCGCGGGCGCGATCCGCAGCGCCCCGGCCCGGGTGAGGTGCCGCGCCCGCGGAACCGCCCGCCGGCCGCCCATCGTGTCGTAGAGCAGCAATCCAGCCGCCAGGTAAGGCCTCTCCCAGCCCCGGTGGGTCAGCGGCCACAGGAAGGGCACGGGCTTGACCAGGTGCGGGGCCAGCTCCGTCAGCAGCCGCCGCCGTTCCCGCAGCGCCTCGCGGACCAGCCCGAACTCGAGCATCTCCAGGTACCGCAGCCCGCCGTGGATGAGCTTGCTGGACTTGCTCGACGCGCCCGCCGCGTAGTCCCGCGCCTCGATCAGCGCCACCGACAGCCCCCGGGTCGCGGCGTCCAGCGCGGCCCCGCACCCGGTCACCCCGCCCCCGATGACCACGACGTCGAACGTCTCGCGCTCCATCCGGTCCCGCGACCACACCCGGTGCGCCGGGCTCAGTACTCCGGAGGTCAGGGCCCCGCGGCCGGCCGGCCCCGCCGCTGGCCCCGCCGCTGACTCAGCCGCTGACTCAGCCACCGGCCACCGGCCACCGGGCCAGCGCCGCGTCCAGGGCCCCGCGCCAGCCCGCGCGGGCCGCCGCCCGGCCCGCCTCGCCCAGTGCCGGGCTGATCCGCTGGCCGGCGTCGAACGGCAGCGCGGCCAGCCCGGCCTGGTCCCACAGCCCCGCACCGAGCCCGGCCAGCGCGCCGGCGCCCAGCGCGGTCGCCTCGGTCACGCCGGTCCGCTCCAGCGTCACCCCGGCCAGGTCGGCGACGGCCCGCAGGACCGAGTCGTTGCGCGCCATGCCCCCGTCCACCCGGATCACCTCCAGCGGCCCGGCCAGCCCGCCGCGCACCGCGTCGATCGCGTCCGCCACCTGGTGCACCACGCCGAGCAGCGCGGCCTCGGCCAGGTCCGCGCCGGTGCTGCCCGGCCCCAGGCCAACGACATCGGCCCGGGCCGCGGTGCCCCAGTGCGGCGTGCCCAGCCCGAACAGCGCGGGCACGCACCACAGCCCGGCCGCCGGGTCGCCGTCACCGCCGCGCCCGGCACCGTCCCTGATCTCCGGCCACCGGCCGGCCGGCACCGCGCCGAGCCCGCGCAGCCAGGTGACGACACCCCCGGCGTTCGGCACGAAGCCCTCGAAGCAATACGCATGAGCGTCGCTGGTCTGCCAGGCCGTGCTGGCCACCACGCCCGGCGGGACCGCCGCAGGCGGCACCGGTCCGGCGTGGCACCACAGGAACGCGCCGGTGCCCAGCGTCAGCTTGGCCATCCCGGCGGACCAGCAGCGCTGGCCGAACAGCGCGGCCTGCTGGTCACCGAGGCTGGCCCGGATCAAGGCCCGGCCGCCGGCCACCGCCGCGTCGGTCACGGCCAGCTCCCCGGCGGTCGGCACCACCTCCGGCAGCATCGCCGCGGGTACGCCGAACAGGTCCAGCAGCTCCTGATCCCAGGCCAGCGAGGCGGCGCCGAACAGCATCGTCCGCGCGGCCATCGACGGCTCGGTGACGTGCCGCGCCCCGCCGGACAGGCACCAGGTCAGCCAGCAGTTCACGTCGCCGAACCGGAGCCGCCCGGCCTCCGCCGCGGCCTGCGCGCCGGGCACCTGGTCCAGCACCCAGCGCAGCTTCGGCGCGCTGAAGGCGGCCTCCAGCGGCAGCCCCGTGCGCTCCCGGACCAGCTCCTCGTACCCCTCCGCGCGCAGCCGGCCGCACAGCGCGCCCGCCCTGGTGTCCCGCCAGCTCACCGCCGGGTAGACCGGCTCGCCGGAGGCCGCGTCCCAGACCACGAACGTCTCGGTCTGCGCGGCCAGCCCGATCGCAGCCACGTCCGGCCAGCTCGCCCCGGCCTGCTCCAGCGCGCCGGCCACGGCGCCGGTCACGCTGGCGGTGATCTCCCGCGGGTCGTGCTCGACCCAGCCGCTGGCCGGGAACTGCGACCGCAGCGGCCGCCCGGCCTGCGCCAGCACCCGCAGCCGCGGGTCGAGCACCACGCACCGGCTGGACGAGCTGCCCTGGTCGATCGCGAGGAGAACGGTCACGGGCGCCGCCGCGCCCGCCGCCGCCGCGCCCTCAGACTGCGCACGCCAGGCTGCGCCATCAACTGCGCTCGTCAGGCGGTGTCATCAACTGTGCTCGTCAAACCAGGGCGCCGGTGGCCCTGAGCACCTCGCGGACCTGGCCGGCCACCGTCGGCCCGCCGGGCAGCAGGCCGTCGAAGATCGCGCTGCCGATCGTGAAGCCCCACGCCCCGGCCGCCTCCAGGGTCTGCACCTGGGCCAGGCTGGCCACCGAGCCGGCCGCGATGACCGGCCCGGACGCGGCGGTCACCACCGCCCGGGTCAGCTCGGCCACGTCCGCGGTCTGGTGCCGGTACGCGAGCAGGTCCAGGCCGTGGACGCCGTCCAGCGCGGTGATGTCCCTGGCGCTGTCGGCGATCTCGGCGATCTCGCCTTCCAGGATGCTCGGGTGCCCGACCACCCGGCCGGGGAACGGGCAGTACTTCGCCGGGCGCCCGGCCAGCAGCTTCACGCCCTCGGCCGGGTGGGTGCCGCCGAGTACCCAGTCCACCCCGATGCCCGCGGCCGCCTCGATCGAGCGCAGCTCGTCCTGGATGCTGGTGGACACCACCTCGAGCATGACCTCCAGGCCGTCGCGGTGCGCGGTGTCGCAGATGTCGCGCAGCACCGGCACCGGCTGGCCGATGTCCTTGAAGCCGACGTACCGCAGGCCGGCCCCGCGCAGCTCCTCGTACACCTCCCGGGCCCCGTCGACGGTGCGGTCGTCCTTGGTCAGCATGAAGATGAACTCGATCACCGTGTGCTCCCGTGGGTGGAGCTGGCCGGGGCGGCGGCCAGGCCGGCGGGCAGCAGCTGCCCGATTCCGTCGATCACATAGTCCGGCTGGACCTCCGCGCCGGCCAGGTCGGCCGGCCTGGTCGCGCCGGACAGCACCAGCACGCCGGCCATGCCCAGGGACTGGCCCATCCGCACGTCGGTCAGCAGCCGGTCACCGACCACCGCGGCCCGGCCGGGCGGGGCGGCCAGCCGCCGCAGCAGTTCCCCGGCCATGTGCTCGCTGGGCTTGCCGACCACCGCCTCGGCCCGGGCGCCGGTGCACGCCTCGATCGCGGCCAGCATGGCCGCGCAGTCCGGCAGCCCGCCGTCCGGGGTCGGGCAGTACGGGTCCGGGTTGGTGGCCACCAGCGCCGCGCCGTGCAGCCGGACGGCACGGTAGGCGGCGAGCAGCTTGGCGTAGCTGAACGTGCGGTCGAACGACACCGCGACCACCCCGGCGGCGGCCGGATCCCCGGTCACCGTGATCCCCGCCGCGGCCAGCGTCTCGTCCACCAGCGGCTCGGCCACGGTCAGCACGGCCGCGCCCGGGTGCCGCCGGCGCAGGTAGCTGGCCAGCACGCCGAGCGGGGTGACCACGTCGGCCTCGGTGGCCGGGACGCCCAGGCCGGTCAGCTTGGCCGCGTACGCGGCCGCAGGCTTGAGCGGGTTGTTGGTCAGGAACACCACGGCGGACCCGGCCGCGCGGATCGCCGCGATCGTGTCCGCCGCCCCGGGCAGCAGAGCCTCGCCCAGGTACACCGTGCCGTCCAGGTCCAGCGCGTAGCCGCCGAACAGCCGGCCCGGGAGGCGCAGCCGGCCGTCCGCGGGTCCCGGCCCAGGCGTGGGTCCCGGTCCGGCCGCTGGCGGCAGCCCAGCGGAAGCCGCGGGCGGCGGGACGGCGGTCATCAGGCCGGGTCCCCGGTCGTCACGGTGCTCATCGCGGGCCGTCCAGGACCCCGGCCGTGGCCAGCACCTCGTCCACGTCGTCGTCTTCCCAGCAGCCGAGCAGCATGGCCAGGTCGGCCACGCTGAACCGGGCCCGCTGCAGCGGGGCGCTGGCCACCGCCCAGCGCGTCTGCTTGTCGTCCACAGGTTCGGGCAGGGCGGCGAACCGGTCCGGCAGCCCGGCCGCGCGCAGCGCGGCGGCCAGCACGGCGGGCTCGCCGAGCACCGCGCCGAGCGCGGTGTCGTGCCGCTCCCACTCGTCGCGCAGCCGGGCCAGCGGGTCGCCGGCGGCCAGCGCGCGCAGCTTCTTTGAGTAGTCCGCGAAGCACTCGGCGGCCATCGCGCCGGTTTCGTCCAGATCCTTGAACGCGGCGGTGATCATGTCCTTCGCCCGGTCGGGGCTGGGGATCCGGGCCGGGCGGCCCAGCGCCCCGCCGTCGATCGCCCGGCGGACGTGCGCCCAGGTGGCGGCGGCGACCAGGGTGGCCACGCCGACCTGGGTGCCGTGGTAGCTGCTGGCCTGGCCGCGGGCCCCGGCGGCCATCTCCAGCAGGTGGCTGATCATGTGCTCCATGCCCGAGCTGGGCGCGGTGGACCCGGCCACGCCCATCGCGATCCCGCTGAGCGTCAGGATCCGGGCCAGCTCGGCCAGGCTGGCCGGGCTCAGCAGGTCCCCGGCGGCCAGCTCCAGCAGCCGCTCCCCGTACCGGCGGTTCAGCCCCGCGACCGCCGGGCTGTAGGTCGGGTCCAGGCCCACTGCCCCGGCCAGATACCAGTCCGCGGTGCAGGTGAACATCGACACCAGGTCGCCAAGACCGGCCCGGTTCAGCTCAGCCGGCGCGCCGGCCAGTACCGCCGGGTCGATGACCAGGACGTCCGGCCAGCGGGACGGGGTGGTCCGCTTGACCCCGGTGCGCAGCAGCACGGAAAACGGGTCGGAGTAGCCGTTGACGCTGGTCGCGGTCTGGACCGCGACCAGCGGGGCGCCTGCCGGGGCGGCGGCCTTGCCGATGTCGGTGAGCGTGCCGGACCCCACCGAGACCACGCAGCCGGACCCGGCCACGGCCGCGCGGGCCGCCGCCACCGTGGCCTCGTCGGCGTGCAGGTGGCCATCCGGCGGCCCGACCGTGACCCACCCCGGCCCGCCGAGCAGCATGGAAACCTCGGCCCGCAGGTCCCGGCCGGCCACGGTGATCGGGGTGGCCGCGGCCAGCACGGTTACCGGCCCGTCGCTGGCCAGCGCCGATACCGCGCCGGGCAGCCCGGCCAGCGCCCCGTCGCCGTCAATGACCTGGCCCATGCCGAGCGGCTCCAGCGCGCCACCGCCTTCCGCCGCGGCCGCCAGCTCGGCCCGCACCGCGGCCAGGTCGAGCAGAACCGGGCCAGCCGGGCTCACCCGGCCTCCCGGTAAGCAAGAAAGAAGCCGGACGCCCGCCTCAGCTGGGGTCGATAGTGTTTCTGGGGCCCGTGTTCTTGCCGGTGCTGATGTGTTTCTGGCAGCGGGCGTCTTTTCCGGGGCTGGTCTTCTTGCCGGGACTGATGTGTTTCCAGCGGCCGGTGTCTTTTCTGGGCCTGGTGTCCATGAGGGTGCTGCTTCCGGTGCGGGCGCGGGTTCACCCGAGGGCTCCCTCGGCGCCGTCGTAGAGGGCCCGGTACTGCGCGTACCGCTCGGCGTACACCGCGCGGGCCGCCTCGTCCGGGTAGTAGGCGCGCGGCGCGACCCGCACGGTCCTGGCCACCGCGTCGGCGGCACCGCCGAACGTGCCGGCCGCCAGCCCGGCCAGCACCGCAGCGCCCAGCGCGGTCGGCTCCTCGGCCAGCACCGGCTGCACGGTCCGGCCGGTCACGTCGGCCTTGATCTGCAGCCACAGCTCGCTGCGGGCCCCGCCGCCGACGACCCGGATCTCCGGGCCGGCGAGATCCATCGCTTCCAGCCGGCCGAGCACGTCGTTCAGCGCGAACGTGCAGCCCTCGATCACGGCCCGGGCCAGGTGCCGGCCGTCGTGGTTCATGCCGAGCCCGGCGAACACGCCGCGCATCCGGTCGTTCCAGCGCGGCACGGTCGCGCCGGACAGGGTGGGCAGGAACAGCACGCCGTCCGCGCCCGCCGGGGCCTGCGCGGCCTGGGCGAACAGGCCGGCCTGGTCGGTGCTGAGCACGGACTGGGCGCACCACAGCGTGCAGCCGCCGGACACGAACCCGGGGTTCTCCACCAGCAGCAGCCCAGTCAAGGCGTGCGCGTGCGTCTCCACCACCCGCTCGCCGTCGAAGACCGGCTCGGCGCCGGTCACCGCGACCGGCTCGGCGGTGCCGGTCACGTCCGCGACCAGCCCGGGCACGATCGCCCCGGCGCCCACGCAGGCGGCGTGCTCGTCGCCGGTGCCGGTGACCACCACGCAGTCCGTGGTCAGCCCCAGTTCGGCGGCGGCCTCCGGGGTCAGCGTGCCGGCCGGCTCCGCCGAGGGCCGGATCGGGGCCAGGACCGCCGGGTCGAGCCCGGCCGCGTCCAGCAGCCCCGGGTCCCAGTCACCGGTGCGCACGTCGTACAGCAGGGTGGACGACGCGTTGGCGTGGTCCTGGGCGAGCACGCCGGTCAGCCAGCCGAGCACGTAGCCGCCCACCGGCGGGCAGGACCGGGCCTGGGCCCAGACGTCCGGCTCGTGGTCGCGCAGCCACATCAGCTTGGGCGCGATGTGCGACGCGTCGCAGTTGAGCCCGGTCCGGGCGAAGATCTCGTCGGTCCCGGCCGCCCCGGCCAGCGCGGCGGCCTGGTCGCTGGCCCGGCGGTCCAGCCAGATGATCGCCGGGCGCAGCGGGCGGAGCTTGGCGTCGACCGGCGCCACCCCGTCCACCTGCGACGCAAGACCGAGATGGGATACCTGCCCGGCGGCCACGCCCTGCTCCGCCAGCAGGCGGCGGACCGCGGCGGTCAGCCCGGCCGTCCAGCCGGCCGGGTCCTGCTCGGCCCAGCCGCTGGCCGGGTGGCTCATCGCGTAGCCGTGCCCAGCGGTCCCGGCGATCTGGCCGTCGGGGTCGAGCAGGACCGCCTTGACCGACTGCGAGCCGATGTCCGCCCCGATCAGGTATCCCATCCCGGTGCTTGCCTCAGAGCCCTTCGTTGACGAGCCGTCCGGCGGACTCGTACTTCTCCCGGTTCCGGTGCTTGAGGTAGAACGCCCCAGCGACGCCGATCAGCACGACCAGCAGGTCGATCGGGCCGAGCCAGACCGCGTAGTGATACCCGCTGCCGAGGAACAGGATGTTCTTGAACAGCAGGTAGATCACGATGGCCTGGGCGATGAACGAGATCGCCGGCGCGATCCTGGTCTTCCACCAGTGCACTTCCTCCGGGTGCTCCTTGGTGTAGTAGATCAGGATGCTGAGCGAGACCAGCGCCTGCACGCCCAGGATGATGATCACGCCCATCACCGCCATCAGGCCGTAGACCTGGAGGTAGGCGATGTGCAGCGGGTCGCCGGTGCCGACGAACACGGCGAAGCCGAGGATGATCAGCGCGGCGATGACCGACTGGGTGACCGACGCGATGTGCGGGCTCTTCCACTTGTGGTGGGTCCTGCCGAGCTGGCGGGGGAGCAGGCCCTCGCGGCCGAGCGAGTAGAAGTACCGCGCGGTCGTGTTGTGGAAGGCCATGCCGCAGGCGAACGAGCCGGTGATGATCAGGAAGCTCATTACCGAGCCGGCCCAGTGGCCGACGATCTGGTTGGCCGGCTGCAGGTAGTACTCGGCGGAGTTGGTCTGGGCCTGGACCTGCGCGGCGTGCACGCTCGGGTAGCCGGCGAACGGGGCCCACGAGGTCAGCGTGTAGAACACGCCGAGGCCGATGACCGAGATGTAGGTCGCCCGGGGGACGATCTTCTTCGGCTGCCGCGACTCCTCGGCGTAGTTCGGCGCCATCTCGAAGCCGACCCAGGACCAGAACGCGAAGAAGATGCCGATGGCCGCGGCGCCGGCCAGGAACCCGTTGGCCCCGGCCGGGAAGCCCTTGAACGCGTTCACCGGGTTCAGCGAGGCCCACGGCAGGCCGCCGTGCGCGAACATCGCGAAGTCGAAGATGATCAGGATGACTACCTCGCTGATCAGCGCGACGCCGAGCACCATCGTGGAGATCCGGACGTCGAACCAGGCCAGCACCGAGATCAGCGCCACCATGCCCAGGGCCAGCCAGGGCCAGGCGATGTTGGTGCCGTACTGGGCCAGCTTGATGTTCAGGAAGTAGGCGAAGCCGCCGCACAGCGACGCCTCGAACACCGAGTAGGCCAGCACCGAGCCGAACCCGGTGCCGATGCCGAGTTCCCGGCCCAGGCCGTAGCTGATGTAGGAGTAGAAACCGCCTGCGGTGGTCTTCTTCCTGGCCATCGCCACGTAGCCGACCGAGAAGATGGTCAGCACGATGGCGGCGAACGCGAAGCCGGCGGGGGTGCCCACGCCGTTGCCGAAGCCCACCGAGATCGGCGTGTTGAACAGCATCGCCGAGATCGGCGCCGCCCCGGTCACGGTGAGGAACAGCACACCGCCCAGGCCGATCGCGCCCTTGCGCAGCTTGGCGACGTCATCGCGCTGCGAGATGTCCTTGCTTTCGGTGAGCGACGCGGTAGCGCTCAGCGCGGCGGAGCCGTCATCGAGCGGGGCGCCTGCTTGCTCTCGGGTATCCGACATGCAGCCAGCCTCCTGTGGGCCAGGCCTGGTGCCGCGTGAGGTTCGCGGTCACACGGACGGTTGGGGGTGCCGCCGGCTGGCGGGTCGGCGGATTACGGTCGGACCCAAGACAGCGGCTGCGATGCCGCTCCCGTAGTCCGTCGCGCGCGGGCGCGCTGGCGGCAGGGTGGGCGTGATGGCCCGGCCATCGACCGTTTAACAGGGTCATCGGCACGCTCCTGGGGCGCAGCAGGCCCCGAAAGTAACATGGGGTTTTCTGGCCTGACAAGACTTTTGGTCAGGACAAAGTACGCTAGGTCAGCCTCTTGACTAATGGGTCCGACCGATAAATGATCTGGTCTGTTATGGGTTGGCGGCGCGGTGCCGGTCCGGCTGGCCGCCACCCCGTGGGCGCCCGGTGACGAAGGCAGGGCGATGCACGACTACGACGTCTTCACCGTGGACTCCAAGGCCGACGTGCTGGACAAGTCCCGGGAGTTCTGGAACCCGGGCAAAACCGATTTCTGGTCCGAGACCGGCATCGACCTGGTCATCGACCGCCGGGAGAGCTACTTCATCTGGGACATGTCCGGGCTGCGGCTCATCGACGTGCACCTCAACGGCGGCACCTATAACCTTGGGCACCGCAATCCGGAGCTGGTCGAGGCCATCACCACCGGCATGCGGTCCTTCGACATCGGCAACCACCACTTCCCGTCCAGCGCCCGGGCCGCCCTGGCCGAGGCGCTGATCCGGTCCGCGCCGCCCAACCTGACCAAGGTCGTCTACGGCAGTGGCGGCGGCGAGGCCATCGACATCGCGCTGAAGACCGCGCGGCACGCCACCAAGCGGCGCAAGATCGTCTCGATCGTCAAGGCCTACCACGGTCACACCGGGCTGGCCGTGGCCACCGGCGACGACCGGTTCTCCCGGCTGTTCCTGTCCGACCGGCCGGAGGAGTTCACCCAGGTCCCGTTCAACGACCTGGCCGCGATGGAGCAGGCGCTGGCGGGCGGCGACGTGGCCGCGGTGATCATGGAGACGATCCCGGCGACCTACGGCTTCCCGCTGCCGGACCCTGGCTACCTGGAGGCGGTCAAGGCGCTCTGCGAGCGGCACGGCACGCTGTACATCGCCGACGAGGTGCAGACCGGGCTGATGCGCACCGGCGAGATGTGGGGCATCACCAAGCACGGCATCGAGCCGGACATCCTGGTCACCGGCAAGGGCCTGTCCGGCGGCATGTACCCGATCGCCGCGGTGCTGGTCAGCGAGCGGTGCGCGGGCTGGCTCACCGAGGACGGCTTTGCGCACATCTCCACGTTCGGCGGCGCCGAGCTGGGCTGCGTGGCCGCGCTGAAGACGCTGGAGATCTGCAGCCGCCCGGAAACCCGGTCGATGGTGCACTACATCTCCGCGCTGATCGGCGCCGGGCTGCGCGGCATCCAGGCCGACTACCCGGACTGGTTCACCGGGATCCGGCAGAACGGCGTGGTGATGGGCCTGGAGTTCAACCATCCCGAGGGAGCCAAGTACGTGATGCGGCACCTGTACCGGACCGGGGTGTGGGCGATCTTCTCGACCCTGGATCCCCGGGTGCTGCAGTACAAGCCGGGCCTGCTGATGACCCCCGAGCTGTCCGAGGAGCTGCTGGAGCGGACCGGCGACGCGATCGGCGCGGCCGCCGCCGAAGTGCAGGGCAGGCCGGGCGGGCCGGGCCGCCGGTCCTGGAGCCCCCGGTGACCCGGCCGGCCGCGACCTGGCGGGCGAAGCAGCAGCTGGCCCGGGCGCACTGGGCGGCCGGGGCGTACGCCGGCTACGACCGGGCCTCGGTGCTGCGGATTACCGAGGCGGTGGCCAGGGCCGCGCACGCGCAGGCCGCGAAGTACGCCGAGTGGGCGGTCAAGGAGACCGGCTTCGGCGTGGCCGAGCACAAGGTGCTCAAGAACCAGGCCTGCTCGCTCGGGGTCTTCGAGCGCTACCGGGACGAGGACCTCGTCAGCCCGCGGCTGGACCCGGCAGCCAAGATCATGTCGCTGCCCCGGCCGGCCGGGGTGGTGCTCGCGCTGACCCCGTCCACCAACCCGGTGTGCAGCGTGTTCTTCAAGGTCATCCTGTGCCTGCTGACCCGCAACGCGATCGTGGTCAGCCCGCACCCGATGGCGAAGGAATGCTGCGGCGACGCGGTCCGGATGCTGGCCGCCGCGGCGGCCGAGGCGGGCGCCCCGGACGGCGTGATCAGCCTGGTCGAGGACGTCACCGTGCCGCTCGTCGAGGCGCTCATGGCCGACCCGGTGACCAGCGTGATCGTGGCCACCGGGGGCACCGCCGTGGTCCGCGCCGCGCACCGGTCAGGGAATCCGGCCCTGGGCGTCGGCCCGGGCAACGTCCCGGTGCTGGTCGACGCGACCGCGGACGCGGCCACCGCGGCCCGGCTGATCACCGAGAGCAAGGCCTTCGACAACTCGGTGCTGTGCACGAACGAGTCGGTGCTGATCGCCGAGGACGCCGCGGCCGGACCGCTGCTGGCCCAGCTCAAGCGGTGCGGCGGCGTGCTGCTCGACGAGGCCGGCCGGGACCGGCTGCGGGACTTCCTGTTCCCCGACGGCCGGCTGAACGGCGAGGCGATCGGCAAGGACGCGTCCTGGATCGCGGCCCGGGCCGGCCTGCGGGTGCCACCGCGGACCAAGGTGCTGCTCGCCCCGTTCCGGCTGGTGCTGCCCGAGGAGCCGTTCGCGCGCGAGAAGCTCAGCCCGGTGCTCGGCGTGGTCACCACGGCGACCGCGGACCGCGGCATCGAGGCGGCCCGCGCGGTGATCAGGATCGGCGGGGCCGGCCACTCCGCGGCCATCCACAGCCACGACCCGCGGACCGTGCTGCGGTTCGCCGAGCGGGTGCCGGTCCTGCGGGTCGCGGTCAACGCGGGCAACAGCACCGGCAGCGCGGGGCTGGACACCAACCTGGCCCCGTCGATGACGCTGGGCACCGGGTTCGCCGGGCGCAGCTCGATCGGCGAGAACCTGGAGCCGAAGCACCTGGTCAACTGGGCCCGGGTGGCCTACCACAGCGCCGCGGACGTTCCGTTCGGCGACTTCACCGGGCTGGCCGCCGGCCACCCGCCGGACGGCCCGGTGCCGCCCTACCCCATCGCCTCGAATCAGCCCGGAGCGCCTGGCCTGGCCCCGGCGGCGGCCGCCGGCCCGGCAGGCGGGTCCGGGGGTTCCGCTGGCCACGGATCACCGGATACGGCTGCTGCGGCGCTGCCCGACGCGGTCCGGGAGCAGTTGCGGGCGCTGATCATTGAAGAGCTCTCCCAGCTGATCAAGGGCTGAGGCATGGCCGAGCTGCGATCGTTCATCTTCCTGGACCAGCTCCAGCCGCAGACCATGTGCTACCTGGGCAGCTGGGTGCGCGGCCGGCCGCCGCGGCAGCGGATGGCGGCCCAGGTCATCGAGATCGCGCCGGGCCTGGACATCGAGCCGCTGACCGACGTCGCGGTCAAGGAAGCCGACGTGCAGGCCGGCATCCTGGTGGTCGAGCGCCAGTTCGGCTACCTGGAGCTGCACGGCAGCACCGACGCGGTCAAGGCGGCCAGCAGCGCGGTGCTGGGCGCGCTCGGTGCCACCGCGGACAGCGCCACACCGCCCACGGTACTTGCTGCGGAAACCATCACCCGGGTGGACGCGCAGCACGCGTTCCTGGTCAACAGGAACAAGCTCGGCTCGATGGTGCTGCCCGGCGAGTCGCTGTTCGTGCTGGAGTGCCAGCCCGCGTCCTACGCGATCCTCGCCGCCAACGAGGCGGAGAAGGCCGCGCAGATCAAGATCGTCGACTACCGGATGATCGGCGCGACCGGCCGGGTGTACCTGTCCGGCCGGGAGGACGACGTCCGGCAGGCCGCCGACGCGGTCACCGGGCTGCTGGAGTCACTCCGGTGACGGCGCCCGGCACGGGCCTGCCCGGCAACGGCCTGCCCGGACCTGACGAGCTGCGCGCGCTGGTCCGCGAGGTCCTCCGCGACGAGCTCCGCGCCCTGGTCCGCGAGGTGCTGCGGGACGGGCTGCCGGCCGCCGCGGCGGGACCAGGAGGCGGGACCGTCCAGCGGATCGAGAGGGGCGCGGTGACCGAGCGGGCCGTGATCGCCGCGGCCAGGGCCGGGGCGGCCCTGGTGCTCGGCCCGCGGGCCGTCCTCACCCCGCTGGCCAGGGACAAGGCGCGCGCCCTCGGGGTGCCCGTGCAGAAGGAGCGGTAATGCTGCAAGCGGTGGTGGTGGGCAACGTGTGGTCCACCAAGCGGATCAGCGGCCTGCCCAGCGGCGCGTTCCTCGAGGTCGAGGTGACCGGCTCGGGGGACCGGCTGGTGGCCTTTGACGTGCTCGGCAGCGGCCCTGGCGAGCGGGTGCTGATCGCGCAGGGCTCGGTCGCGTCCGGCTGGCTGCCCGACAAGCCGCCGGTGGACGCGCTCATCATCGGCTCGGTCGACGAGCCATCCGCGCCGGACGGCACCGCGGCTCTGCCACCCGGCTAGGGCCGCAGACTTCGTAATCCTAAAATCCGCGTCCGGCGAGGCGGCCGGGGGACAGGGAGGAATGACCGATGGCACAGAACGCGCTCGGGATGATCGAGACGAAGGGCTACGTGGCGGCGCTGGCCGCCGCCGACGCGATGGTCAAGGCGGCCAACGTGACGATCGTCGGACGGCAGGAGGTCGGCGACGGGCTGGTCGCCGTGGTCGTGGCCGGTGACGTGGGCGCGGTCAAGGCGGCCACCGAGGCCGGCGCGGAGACCGCGGGCACCGTGGGCGAGCTGGTCTCGGTGCACGTGATCCCGCGTCCGCACGCCGAGCTGGGCAGGCATTTCATGGTCGCGGAGTGACCGCCCTCGCCACCAGTGTCGAACTGCGGGTCTACCTGCCGATCGCGGGGCTGCGGCGGCAGTTCGCGGCGTACCTGGGCACGCCCACCCGGGCTCGCGGCTACCCGCCGCTGGAAGGCGACCACGCGCTGATCGTCGAGGTGGCGCCGGGGCTGGCCATCGAGCGGGTGACCGACCTGGCGCTGCGCGCCGCGCCGGCCTGCGAGCCGGGGATCCTGTTCGTCGAGCGGCAGTTCGGCGTGCTCGAGGTGCACTCCCGGGATGCCGCCGGGGTGGAGAAGGCCGGCCAGGCCATCCTGGCCGGGATCGGCCGCAGCCCGGCCGACCAGCTGGCCCCGCGGCTGCTGTACAGCGACGTCATCGAGGACGTGACCGACCAGCAGGCCGTGGTGATCAACCGGTCCCGGCAGGCGTCCATGCTGCTGCCCGGCCAGGCGCTGCTGATCTGCGAGATGGCGCCGGCCCTGTTCGCCGCGGTGGCGGCGAACGAGGCGGAGCGGGCCGAGCCGGGGAACACGCTGGTCGACGTGACCATGATCGGCGCGTCCGGCCGGGTCTACATCGCCGGGACCAGCGACGGCGTGGGCCGGGCCCGGACCGCGATCGAGAACCTCCTGGCCAGCCTCGAAGGACGCGGGCCGTGACCACGCCAGCGGAGATCCTCAAGGGTTACGACCCGTTCGCGCACGCCGCGCTGGCGCCGTTCGGGTTCTCCCCGCAAGCAGAGCTGTCCCTGCTCAGCCTGTCCGAGAACGCCACCTACCGGGTGGACGACCCGGCCGGCGGGCGGGTCGCCGTGCTGCGGGTGCACCGCACCGGCTACCACCCGCCCGGTGCGGTGGAGTCCGAGCTGGCCTGGCTGCAGGCGCTGCGCCAGGACGAGGTGCTGCGCACCCCGGCGGTGTTCCGCGCGCCGGACGGCCGGCAGGTGGTGGACATCAGCCTGGACGGGACCACCCGGCAGACCGTGCTGTTCGAGTTCGTGCCCGGCACCGAGCCGCCCGAGGACCAGCTGGCCGAGAAGTTCGAGCTGCTGGGCGGGATCTGCGCGCGGATGCACCAGCACGCGCGCGGCTGGGCGCGGCCGGCCTCGTTCCGCCGGTTCCGCTGGGACTTCGACTGCATGGTGGGCGCCACCCCGCGGTGGGGCCGCTGGCAGGACGGCATCGGCGTGGGGCCGGCCGAGGCGGATGTGCTCGGCCGCGCGGCCGGGCTGATCGAGGCGCGGCTGCGCCGGTTCGGCCAGGGCCCGGACCGGTTCGGGCTCATCCACGCCGATATGCGGCTGGCCAACCTGCTGGTCAGCGGCCCGGACATCACGGTCATCGACTTCGACGACTGCGGCTTCGGCTGGTTCCTGTTCGACATCGGCGCGTCGCTGAGCTTCATCGAGCACGACCCGCGGGTGCCCGCGCTGACCGACGCCTGGCTGCGTGGTTACCGCACGGTGCTGCCGCTGCCCGCCGACGACGAGGCCGAGATCCCCACGTTCGTGCTGCTGCGCCGGCTGCAGCTGGTTTCCTGGGTCGGCTCGCACCGGTTCGCCGACTCGGCGCTCGAGCTCGGCGCGGACTTCACCCAGGGCGCGTGCGAGCTGGCCGAGCGATACCTGGTCACGACCTCTTCGCCGTAGTCCGTTGTTCGTTGTTGTTGTCGTTCGTCTAGGGAGGCGGCCATGTTCACGTCCATCAGCGGGCGCTCGGTGCTGGTCACCGGCGGCACCAAGGGCATCGGGAAGGGGATCGCGGCGGCCTTCGCCGCGCAGGGCGCGCAGGTCGCGATCACCGGCCGGCACGCCGGGCTGGGCGAGCAGACCGCGGCCGAGCTGACCGCGATCGGCGGCGGGCCGGTCAGCTACCTGCACGGCGACGTCGCCGACCCGGCCAGCTGCGCGGAGGTGGTCGCGCAGACCCAGGACCGGCATGGCGGCGCCCTGGACGTGGTGTGCGCCAACGCGGGCGTGTTCCCGGCCGCGCCGCTGGCCGAGATGACCCCGGCCGAGCTGGACGAGGTGCTGTCCATCAACCTGAAGGGCACGTTCTACGTGGTCCAGTCGGCGCTGCCCGCGCTGGCCGCGTCCGGGCACGGCCGGGTCATCGTGACCTCGTCGATCACCGGCCCGGTGACCGGGTTCAGCGGCTGGACCGCGTACGGCGCGAGCAAGGCCGGCCAGCTCGGCTTCCTGAAGTCCGCCGCGCTCGAGCTGGCCAAGCAGAAGATCACGGTCAACGCGATCATGCCGGGCAACATCGCCACCGAGGGCCTGGCCGACATGGGCGCGGAGTACATCGCCGGGATGGAGGCCGCGATCCCGCTCGGCCACCTGGGCAGCGTGGCCGACATCGCCGCGGCCGCGCTGTTCTTCGCCAGCGACGAGGCCGGTTACATCACCGGGCAGACCCTGGTGGTGGACGGCGGCCAGATCATCCCGGAATCGCTCGAGGCCATGGGGTGACCCAGAACCCCCCGCAACCCCCTCAGTACCACGGCCCCGAGCCGTCGGCGGCCGAGGACGCCCGGGTCCGGCTGCTGGACCTGATCTCCTCCGGCGCGCTGCGCCCCGGTGACCGGCTGGGCACCGAGCGGGAACTGGCCGCCCGGCTGTCGGTCAGCCGGTCCACCCTGCGCCAGGTGCTCGCCGTGCTGGCGCAGGCCGGCACGGTACGCCGGGTGCCCGGGCGGACCGGCGGCACGTTCGTCGCGCACACCAAGGTGGACCGGGACCTGTCGGTCATCGTCGGGCTGCCCGAGTACCTGCGGCGGCAGGGCTTCTCCGCGGGCACCCGGGTGCTGTCCGCCACGATCGCGGCGGCCGGCGAGCAGGCCGCCGCCCAGCTCGGGCTGCCGGCCGGCGCACTGGTGCTGGATATCACCCGGATCCGGCTGGCCGACTCGATCCCGATCTCGCTGGAGCGGGTCCAGCTGCCCGCCGAGACCTTCCCCGGCCTGCTGGAGGAGCCGCTCGGCGGGTCGATCTACGAGCTGCTGGAGAGCCGGTACAGGATCCGGCCGGACGATGTGGTCGAGCACCTGGAGGTGGTGGGCGCCAGCGCCGACGAGGCCAGCCTGCTCGGGGTCGCGCCGGGCACCCCGCTGCTCGCCATCACCCGGACATCCAGCACGTCGGCGGGGGTGCCGTTCGAGTTCTCCCAGGACCTGTTCCGGGCCGACCGCACCCGGGTGACGTTCCGGACCCGGGCCGAGCGGGCGCAGATCGACCAGCTTGCCGACAACTGGGGACGTAAGCCAGAGTTAGCCCGGTTACCCGGGCCGTGCGGTGAAAGGAACACACACGATGAGTGATCCGCAGGTGCTGGCGTTCCGGCCGGACGCCGGGCAGTACGCGTGGACCTTCGGCGGGGCGCCGCCGGTGGCCCGGATCACCCCGGGCACGATCTGCGAGCTGTGGACCGAGGACTGCTTCGCCGGGCGGGTGCGCAGCGCTTCCGACCTGGTCTCGCAGGTCTGCGAGTTCCCGTTCCTGAACCCGCAGACCGGGCCGTTCTGGGTGGAGGGCGCCGAGCCCGGGGACACGGTCGCGGTGCACTTCGTGTCGCTGGAGCCGGCCCGCAGCTGGGGCGCGTCCACCACGGTGCCGCTGTTCGGCGCGCTCACCTCCACCCACCTGACCGCCACCCTGCAGGACCCGTTGCCCGAGGTGGTGTGGATCTGGGAGCTCGACCGGGACAAGGGCCTGTGCCAGTTCACCGCGAAGGACAGTGACTTCACCGCCGAGCTGCCGCTGAACCCGATGCACGGCACGATCGGCGTGGCCCCGGCCAACCTGGAGGTCCGCTCCGCGCTGGTGCCGGACGCGTTCGGCGGCAACATGGACACCCCGGAGATGCGCGCCGGGGTGACCTGCTACCTGGGCGTCAACGTCGAGGGCGCGCTGCTGTCCATCGGCGACGGGCACGCCCGCCAGGGCGAGGGCGAGACCTGCGGCGTGGCCGTCGAGTGCGCGATGAACACGGTGCTGATCGTCGACCTGATCAAGGGCGTGCCCACGCCGTGGCCGCGGCTGGAGTCCGACACCCACCTGATGTCCACCGGCTCGGCCCGGCCGCTGGAGGACGCGTTCCGGGTCGCGCAGCTGGACCTGATCCAGTGGATGGCCGGCGACTACGGCCTGTCCGCGCTGGACGCCTACCAGTTCCTCTCCCAGGCGGTCGAGGCGCCGCTGGCCAACGTGGTCGACACGAACTACACCTCGGTGGCCAAGCTGCGCAAGGACTACCTGCCCGCCAGCGGCCCGGCGGCCATGACCGGCGCGCACGCCCGCCTCCGCGAGGTGGCCCGCGCCTACCGGGGCCACTAGCCGGCGCCAGTCCTGCTCAGGCGGCCCAGTCCAGAACCGGCGCCAGGGACCGCGCGAATGATGCGGACGGCAGCAGCCGCAGCGCGGAGTCACGCAGCTTCACCGCGGCCGGGGACGCCCACTGAGCGACCGCGCCGATCTCGCGCGACCGGCGAGTGATCATCTGGGTGCGCGGCCGGCGCTGCCGGTCATAGGCGACAAGCCCGTCGCCGCTGGCCATCACGTTGCCGAGCACGACAGCGTCCTCGAGGGCCTGGCAGGCTCCCTGCCCGAGATTCGGGGTCATAGCGTGGGCGGCGTCCCCCGCCAGCACCACGGTGCCGGACGTGAAGGTCTTCAGCGCAGGCAGCTCGTACAGGTCGTGATGGAGCACCGAGCCGGGATCCGCCGCCTCCAGCAGCGCCGGAACCGGGTGATGCCAGCCGCCGAACCGGCGGCGCAGTTCAGGCAGCCCCCCGTCGCTGGCGCCTTCCTGGGCATTGGCCGTGGCGTACACGTAGATCCGCCCGTCGGGGAGCGGCGCATAGCCGAATCGCTCGCCTCGCCCCCACCACTCCGCCGTTTCCGTGACCGGCACGGGCGGGCAGACCATCCGCCAGCTGGTGTAGCCGGCGTAGCGGGGCGCCGGGGCGCCCGGCCACACCGACGTGCGGGTAGCGCTGTGCAGCCCGTCGGCGCCGACGACCAGATCTGCCCTGCACTCACCCCCTGAGTGCGTCACCGTGCCGTCGGCCCGCACCTTGCGCACCAGCGTCCCGGGCCGCAGTACGCCCTCCGGGACCGCAGCGCGCAGCACGGCCAGCAGGTCAGCGCGATGGATCATCGCCGTCAGCCCGAAACGGCGCTCCAGGTCCGCGGTGTCAGTACGGGATAGCCACCGCCCGGCGGGATCCCGGATACCCACCGCTCCCTGCAGCACGGCCCGGCCGCGGACCACCTCGCCGGCCCCCAGCGCGTCCAGTGCGCGCAGCGCATTGGGCCACAGGCTCAGGCCGGCGCCGATCTCGGTGAATTCGGGGGCGCGCTCGAAGACCTCCACCTCCCAGCTACGGCGGGTCAGCGCCAGTGCTGACGCGAGCCCGGCGATCCCGCCGCCGATGACGACCGCTTTCATGAGGCACCCGCTCCCGATCCTCTACACTTGTAGAGAAACTCTACAGTTGTAGAAACCTGGTACGTCAAGGGAGGGTGACCTATGTCACGGCGGGCCCTCATCGCCGACGCGGCCATCAGCACGCTCGCCCGGGACGGCATGCGGGGGCTGACCCACCGCGCCGTCGACCGGACCGCAGGGCTGCCCGAGGGATCGGCCTCGTACTACTTCCGGACCCGCCAGGCCCTGCTCCAGGCCACGGTCGAGCGCCTGGCCGAGCTGGACAGCACCGACATGCTCGCCAGCGGCGCCGTGGTGGACAGTGCTGCCATGATGGACAGTGCTGCCATGGCGGACAGCGCCGCCGTGCCCCCGCCGCCCGGGCAGGAGCTGAGCGCCTTTGCCGCTCTGGCCGCCGCTCTCGTCGAAAGCTGGCTGACCGCCGGACGGGAGCGCCAGCTGGCCCGGTACGAACTGTCGCTGGAGGCAACCCGCCGGCCCGAGCTCCGGCAGACCCTGGTGACCACCGGCGCCGCGATCAGGGCCGTGATCGCCGGCCGCTTCGCCGCCGCCGGCGTGCCCGAGCCCGCACAGCGCGCCGCTGACTTCGCGGCCTTCATCGACGGCCTGCTCTTCGACCAGATCGCCGGGGCCGGCAACCGCGAGCTGACAGCTCCTGACCTGCGCGCCGCCATCGACACGCTGCTCGCCGGGGTGACCAGGAGCCGCTAACCGCGGGCGTGGTGCCGGTGGTGCCGGCGGTGCCGGTTTCCTCCAGCACCACGTCGTAGATCACCGAGTCATACGTCCCGGCGTAGCAGGCGTAAAACACCCCCCACACCGACAGCCCCGCGGCATACATCCAGAACCCGACAGCCTGAGCGCCCCGCCCTGCAGCCACCCTGACGCTTTGGCTGCCCTCCAGGTCACGCGCGCATGCGGCGCCACACCCGCCGCACCGCCCTGGTAACTAGCTCAGCCGGGCCCGGTACGCGGCCACCGCCTCGGCGTGGTCCACCAGCGGGGGCGGGTAGCCGCAGGCGCGCCTTGCCTCCGCGTCTGGGTCGTGGATCTCGCGGGCCGGCAGCCCGGCCAGCTCGGGCACCCAGCGCCGCACGTACGCGCCGTCCGGGTCGAACCGCTGGCCCTGCCGGACCGGGCTGAACACCCGGTGCGGGCTGGTGTCGGTGCCGGTGCCCGCCACCCACTGCCAGTTGAGCTGGTTGCAGGCCACGTCGCCGTCCAGCAGGTGCCGCCGGAAATGCGCCGCGCCCGCCCGCCAGTCCAGGTACAGGTCCTTGGTCAGGAACGAGGCCACGATCATCCGGGCCCGGTTGGGCATGAAGCCCTCCGCGGCCAGCTGCCGCATCGCGGCGTCCACCACCGGGAACCCGGTCTGCCCGGCCTGCCACGCGGCGAGCGCGTCCGCGTCGGTGTGCCACCGGTCGCCGCGGCTGCGGTAGTCCGCGGTCGCGGTCTCCGGCCGGGCGGCCAGCACCTGGTGGAAGAAGTCCCGCCAGGCCAGCTGCCGTACGTAGGCGGCGCCGCCGGCCTGCCCGGACAGCTGCGCCGCGACCGCCGCCGGGGACAGGCAGCCCAGGTGCAGGTACGGGGACAGCTGCGAGGTCCGGCCGGCCAGGATGTCCCTGGTCTCGTCGTAGTCCGCCAGGTTCTCCGCCGCCCAGGCGCGCAGCGCGGCCCGGCCCGCGGTCTCGCCGCCCGCCAGCCCGACCTGGGGCCCGCGCCGCGCGCTGGTCAGCTCGCTCAGCTCCGGCAGCGTGCCGTGCCGCACCCGGCCCGGCAGCGTGACCTGCCGCGGGGTGGCCGCCCTGGCCCGCCGCGGGGCGTCCTGCCAGCGCCGGTAGTACGGCGTGAAGACCTGGTAGAAATCTCCGCCGGGCGGGTGCACCGCACCCGGCTCGACCACGAACAGGCCGGGATGCTCGTGCACGCCGATCCCGGCGCCCGCCGCGGCCGCGGCCAGGGCGCGCCGCCGCCGGGCCGCGAAGCGGGACACGTCGGCGGACAGGTGGATGGCCCCGGCGCCGGCCTCCTTCGCCACGTCCACCACGGTCTCCGCCCACCGGCCGCGCCGGACCACCAGCGCGCCGCCCCGGTCCCGCAGGCTCCGGTCCAGGTCGGCCAGTGATTCCAGCAGGAACCCGAGCCGGTTGGCGTGGTCCGCGCACCCCGCAAGCAGCGCGTCGTCGAATATGAACAGCGGGACCACGCGCTCGGCGCCGGCCACCGCGGCGGCCAGCGCCGGGTGATCGGTGACCCGCAGATCCCGGGTGAAGACAAGTACCGCGCCGGTCATCGCCGCCCCCTTCGGCCGGCCCTCGCGCCCCGCGGCCGTAATCCTTCCAGCAAACGCCTGCGGAGGCCGGGCATGGCGCGGCGCCGCCGCAGCTGCGTGCGACGGCGCCGCGTAGCCCAGCTAGAGAGGTGAGGTCAGAGGGTCACATGCGTCTTCGCGATCCCGATGACCTGCCCGCCGTGGAACAGCGGCACGCCCAGCGCCTGGTCCAGCGCGTGCGCCGCGGCCCCCGTCAAGGAGACCGTGATGTTGCTCACGGTGATGGAGTGGATGCCCGGGTTGAAGTTCGCGTGGAGCAGCCCCAGGCTGAAGATCTTGATCCGCGCGGCCGGGTTGTTGTTGAGGATCCCGGTCAGGCTCCTGGCCGCCAGGTTGATGTTGAAGTTGCTGATCTTGACGGCGGTCCCGCCGGTCAGCCTGAACAGCTTGATCCCGCCGCGGTGGTTCACGTGGCCGTTCGGCGGCAGCGTGGTCTGGATGCTGCCCCCGGACACCGGGAAGGTGAACTTCAGCCGCCCGTTCGACAGCAGGGCCTCGCTGGCCGGCGCGGTGGTGAACGGGGCGACCCCGGCGGCCAGGACCGCCTCGGCCACGCCCGGCAGCGTGGTGATGCTGGTAGACCCGCCGCGGACCGGCACGTGGAAGTGCGGGGCCCGGGGGTGGGTGGCGGCTGCCGCAGACGCCGCCCCCGCGGCCGGGACCAGGAACAGGCCCACGGTCGCCGTTACCGCGGCTACGCGCAGGAACCTTTTCATAATGTGAACTCCCTCCGTAGGCCGCGCATTGCGGCCAATCTGACTCCCTTGCCTACACCAGCGAGGGGAGCTGCGGGTAGACCCTGGGCCCTGACCGCATGTTGGGCCGGCCTGGCCGGTGTGTTTAGCCTCCCAGATCCGGGTGACAAGCAGGGCTGGCATTCCGAAGGAGGAATCACATGCTTGTCCTGTTGCTGGTCTTGCTGCTGGCCCTCATCCTGGCCGGGGCTGGCTTCGCACTGCATCTGCTCTGGTGGCTGGCCATCATTGTGCTCGTTATCTGGCTGCTGGGCTTCCTCTTCCGGTCGGCCGGGAGCGCAGGCAGCCGCCGGTCCCGCTGGTATCGCTGGTAGCCCTCGTTCCGTAAGGGCGCCCCTGGACGGCTGTCTGCTGGCCGCGCAGTCAGGGCCCGCAGGCCGGCAGGCAGCCCTGCACACGACACGGGCCAGGCGCCCGCAGGCTGATCAGCCTGCGGGCGCCTGGCTCTTTCTGACGGGTTACGGTGCCGGGGGCGCGGGCCGCCCGCCCGGACTCTGAGCGGGTATGAACGATGCGCGGACCGGTCCCGGTGCCGTAACGGAGGTGATGCCGGTGGCGCCTGCGGACACCAGGAACGAGACCCCGGACGAGCGGGAGGACCGCCGCCTGATCGAGCTGCTCCAGGAACTGCGGGTGGCCGGGCTGGGCGTGCAGGTGCTGTTCGGATTCCTGCTGTCGCTGCCGTTCACCACCAAGTTCGGCTCGGCGTCAACCGCGCAGCAGCAGCTGTACGAGGCCACGCTGATCATTGCCGCGGTCGCCACCGCGCTGCTGCTGGGCCCGGTCGCCTACCACCGGCTGGTGTTCCGCCGCCGTATGAAGCACGACCTGGTCAAGGCGGCCAACGTGATGGCCATTGCCGGGCTGGCCGCGGTCGGCCTGGCCATCACCGGCGCGGTGCTCCTGGTCACCTCCTTTGTCGAGCCCGGCGCGCCGGCCATCATCATCAGCACGGCGATTGCCGGGCTGTACGCAGGGCTGTGGTTCGTCCTGCCGCTGGTCCGGCGCGGTCAGCAGGAGTAGCGGGGGGCGGGATGAACGTGTTCGAGCGGGGCCTCCGCCAGGTTGACGCCGTCCAGCAGCGTTACACCGCCCCCGCGTTCGTGGTCGGCGTGGTCAAGAAGTACGGCGACGACAACGGCGGCACGCTGGCCTCCAGCCTGGCCCACTCGACCCTGGTGTCGGTGTTCCCGCTGCTGCTGATCCTGTCCACGGTGCTGGGCCTGGTGGCCGCGGGGGACCCCGAGCTGCGGGCCAAGATCCAGCACGCCGCCGCGCAGCAGGTGCCGCTGATCGGCGAGCAGCTCACTGGCAGCGTGACCGAGCTGCAGCAGTCCAGCCTGATCGGGCTGGTGGTGGGCCTGGCCGTGCTGGTGTGGGGCGCTACCGGGCTGGCCCAGTCCGCCCTGTACACGATGGAGGAAGTGTGGAACCTGCCCGGCCCGGCCCGGCCCGGGTTCTTTCCCCGGCTGGGCCGGTCGCTGCTGTTCCTGGCCGTCCTCGCCCTCGGGGTGCTGTCGACCACCCTGCTGACCAGCCTGGACGCGTTCACCAAGCGCTCCGGCGCGTTCATTACGCTGGTGGATCTGCTGGCCCTGGTGGCCAACTTCGGGCTGTACCTGGCCAGCTTCCGGGTCCTCACCCCGAAGGGCGTGCCGACCCGGTCGCTGATGCCCGGCGCGGCAGTCGGCGCGGTGGTGTGGACCCTGCTCCAGTACTTCGGCGTGAAGGTCGTCCACCATTTCATTCAGAGCAGCTCGGTCTACGGCGTGTTCGGCACCGTGCTGGCCCTGGTCGCCTGGCTGTACCTGGCCGTCCAGGTGACGGTCTACTCCGCGGAGATCAACGTGGTGCTGGCCCGGCGGCTGTGGCCACGGTCGCTGATCCAGCCGCCGCTGACCGAGGCCGACCGGACCGTGCTGGCCCTCCAGGCGCTGCAGAACCAGCGCCGGGAGGAGCAGCAGGTCACGGTGACGTTCACGGACCGGCCCGCGGGCCAGCTGCCGGCCGGTCCTGACCAGCCACAGGCCCCGCAGACGCCGGACGAGATCGTGCCGCCGGCGCCGCCAGGGCCGGACGGCAGCCCGCCGGCCGGCCAGCGCTGATACCCGGCCCGGTGCGACCCCAAACCCCTGGGCCCTGGCGGCCGCCCGCCGATGTTTAACCCCGTCTTCCGCGGACACCCCAGTGGCGCCTGCGTCACTTTGCGCCGGCTACGGAATGCGTGGAGGAAGTCATGCGCATCGCGGGAGTGCTGGTCCTGATTTGGCTGGCCATCGGCGCAATCGCCGGCGGTCAGCGCCATTACTACAACTCAACGCCGACCACGTGCGTTCACGCGGGGAACATCGCGCTGACGGTACTGGCCGGCCCGCTCAACTATTTCGGTGTCAACCCGAAGACCTCCTGCAAGGCGCCACAGCCGAGTAGCTAGCCACCGGCCGCCGCAGCGGCCGCCCAGCCCGGGCGATGACAAGGCGGCGGCCCCGTGGAACGCTGATAACCAGGCGCTCGACGTAGGAAAGGGACAGCCATGAAGACAGCCACTGGCCTGACATTGGTGGCCATCGGGGCGATCCTCGCCTTCGCGGTCACGGCGCACCCGTCTTTCCTGAACCTTCAGGTGGCGGGCTGGGTCATCATGGCGGTCGGGATAGCCGGGTTCTTCGTCCCGCAGCGCGGTTATGGCTGGCTGCGGCGGCGGGTCATCGTCCGGCGCGGGAACCGCCCGGTCACCCGGGTCGAGGAGACCCGCGACCACAGCTACGTGGAGGTCAACCCGGGTGAGGTCGGGGACGGCGACCC
>DASVBE010000184.1:0-9484 GCA_036375995.1 Streptosporangiaceae bacterium
GCGGGGCGGACGTGCCGGGCGCTGTACACGTACCAGCCGTCCGAGCCGTCCGGCCAGCGCACCAGCGCGGCCCAGCCGGCCCGGCAGCGCGCCCAGGCGACCAGCGTGCAGGGCCGCCAGCTGCGGTCGGAGAACAGCACTTCGGCCATCCGGTAACGCGGCTCGTGGCGCCGGCTGGACACCATCACCCCCGGAGCCAGCCGCTCCGGGATCGGATGCGCAAACTGCCTCGTCACCCAGCCAAGTAGAACATATATTCTAGCCTAGTGGAGCATGTTCGGCAGACTGGCCGGCGTTTCGCCGGGCTCGGGCGGGGTGAGCCGGGCGGCGGTCCGTTCCGCGCTGCGGTTGGCCCAGGCGCTGCTGCTGACCAGCCCGAGCCCGAGCACGATGGCCCCGCACCCGGCGATCACCCAGAAGCCGATATGGCTGGCCCGCGCGAAGCCCAGCCGCAGCGGGCCGGTCAGCGCGGAGATCACCACCGAGCCCATGATCGCCACGCCCAGCGACTGGCCGATCTGGCGGCTGGTCGAGGCGATGGCCGCGGCCACCCCGGCCTGGGAGCGCGGCATGCCGGAGACCGCCGCGTTGGTGATCGGCGCGTTGACCGTGCCGAAGCCGATTCCGAACAGCACGTACGCGAGGAACAGCCAGGCCGGGGTGGTGTGCGCGGTCAGGCCGGTGAGCAGCACCGCGCTGACCGTCATCGTCACCCCGGCGACGACCAGCGGCCGCCGCGGGCCCCGGCTGCCCACCACCCGGCCGGACAGCGGCGCGCAGACCAGGGTCATCAGCGCCATCGGCAGCGTGTACAGGCCGGCCTGCAGCGCGCTGAACCCGCGGACCTCCTGCAGGTACAGCGTGTTGAGGAAGAGGAACCCGCCCAGGCCGGCGAACGCGCTGATCGCGATAACGGTCGCCGCGGAGAACGGCACGCTGCGGAAGAACCGCAGGTCGATGAGCGGGTCCTGGCGGCGCGGCTCGTAGCGGATCAGACCGGCCAGCGCCGCCGCGGACAGCGTGAAGCAGCCCACGATCCGGGGCGAGGCCCAGCCCGCGTCCGGGCCCTCGATGATCGCGTAGGTCAGCGCCGCCAGCGTGGCGATGACCAGCAATTGGCCAACCGGGTCCGGGCGGCGGCCGCGCGGCGCCCGCGACTCGGGCACGAACCGCGCGGTGAGCACGATCGCGGCCAGGCCGACCGGGATGTTCACCCAGAAGATGCCGCGCCAGCCGACCGAGCCGACCAGCGCGCCGCCGGCCAACGGGCCGGCCGCCATGCTGATGCCGACCACGCCGCCCCACACGCCGATGGCGCGGGCCCGCTCGGCCGGCTCGGTGAACGTGTTGGTGATGATGGACATCGCCACCGGGTTGAGCATCGAGCCGCCGATGGCCTGCACCATGCGGAACGCGATCAGCCAGCCCAGACCCGGGGCCAGGCTGCACAGCAGCGAGCCGAGGGTGAAGACGGCCAGCCCGGCCTGGAACGTGCGGCGCCGGCCGATGCGGTCCCCGGTCGAGCCGGACAGCATCAGGAAGCTGGCCACCACCAGCGTGTAGGAGGCGATCGTCCACTGCAGGCCGGACACCGGGGCGTGCAGTTCCTGGCCGATGGCCGGCAGCGCCACGTTGACGATCGTGATGTCCAGGCTCACGATGAGCAGGCTCATGCAGCAGATCGCCAGGATCAGCATCCGGCGCCGGGGGCTTGGCTGGTCCGGGGAACCTGGCTGGTCCGGGGAAATGGCGTGGCTGGCGGCCATGCCTGCAGTATGCCCCCGGTCATTTGGCCGAACAGAAACTAACTTCTCAGCGCCGGGCGGCGGGCGCGGCCGGGCGGCCGGGCTCGTGGCCCGCGGCCTCCACCAGGCCGGCCAGGGCCAGCCCGCGGACCGGCACCCTCGGGCGGCGGAACCCGAAGCCGAGCACTCGCATCAGGGAGGGCACGCCGGTCAGCAGGTGCCACCCGCCCGGGCCGGCGCCGGGCGCGCGGACCCGGACCAGGACCTCGCCGCGGCCGGGCCCAGGGGCCGCGATGTCGCGCAACTGGAGCACGCCGGCGTAGCGGGGCATAGCTGGGGAAGGGCCTAGTGTTGGTAGAACTAGTGGCAACCGATCAGCGGAGGGTGCGGAAACGTGGCGCGTGACCCGGGCGAGCTCTACGAGGTAGAGCCTGACGCGCCCGAGACCGACGACATCGTGCTGCTGTACTACCTCGACGGCTTCATCGACGCCGGCGGGGCCGGGCGGCTGCTGGCCTCGCATCTGCTCAGCACGCTCGATCACCAGCAGGTCGCGGCGTTCGATGTGGACGCACTGATCGATTACCGGTCCCGGCGCCCGGTGATGACCTTCGCGAAGGATCACTGGGAGTCGTACGACGCGCCGGAGCTAGCCGTATTCCTTCTTCATGACACTGCCGGGGTGCCGTTCCTCCTCCTGAACGGGCCTGAGCCGGATCACCTGTGGGAGGGCTTCACCAGTGCGGTGCGGCGGCTGTCGTCGGAGCTTGGCGTGCGGCTGTCGGTCAGTTTCCACGGCATCCCGATGGGCGTGCCGCACACGCGGCCGCTGGGGGTCACCGCGCACGCCAGCCAGCCCGAACTGACCGAGGGCTACCGGCCGCTGGTGGACCGGCTGCAGGTGCCGGGCAGCGCGGCCGGCCTGCTCGAGCTGCGGCTCGGCGAGGACGACCGGGCGGCGCTCGGCTTCGCCGTGCACGTGCCGCACTACCTGGCCCAGGCGGCCTACCCGGCCGCGGCGGTGACGCTGATGGAGTCGATCCAGCGGGCCACCGGCCTGCTGCTGCCCGGCGACGCGCTGCGCGAGGCGGCCCGGCGGACCGACGAGGAGATCGCCCGCCAGGTCGAGGGCTCGGACGAGGTGGCCGAGGTGGTCCAGTCGCTGGAGGAGCAGTACGACTCGTTCTCCGCGGGCCAGGACGGCCTGCTCGGCAGCGACCCGGACAACATGCCCACCGCCGAGGAACTCGGTGCCGAGTTCGAGCGGTTCCTGGCCGAGCAGCAGGGTCACGGCGACCTGCCGGACAGCTGACGGCCGGCCGCCAGGAGGCAGGCCGGCCGTCGGCGCCTGAGCCGGGGGTGTCAGGCCACTTCGTTGAGCTTCCCGGTGGCCACGTCGAAGACAAAACCGCGGACCGAGTCCTTGTACGGGACGAACGGGCTGGCCTTGATCCTGGCGATCGACTGGCGCACGTCGGCGTCCAGGTCGTCGAAGGCCTCGGCGGACCAGGCGGGCCTGATGCCGGTGTCGGCCTGGATCGCGGCCCTGAAGTCGTCGTCGGTGAAGGTCAGCATGCCGCAGTCGGTGTGGTGGATCAGGATGATCTCGCGGGTGCCCAGCAGCCGCTGGCTGATCGCCAGCGAGCGGATCCCGTCGTCGGTGACCGCCCCGCCCGCGTTGCGGATGACGTGCGCCTGGCCTTCCTCCAGGCCGAGGAGCGCGTAGAGGTTCAGCCGGGCGTCCATGCAGGCCACCACGGCCACGCCCTTGGCCGGCGGCATGGGCAGCGGCCCCGAGAAGCCGTCGGCGTAGCGCTGGTTGTTGGCAAGCAGTTCGTCGGTCGCTGACATGGCGGGTCCTCCCAAAGCCGGGCACCGGGGGTGTGCAGTGCCGTCCTGGGCCGATCTTCCCATAATTCCTATTGTTAAAGTGAGATAAGGCCCAGGTCAGCGACTTGAGGCCTGCCCGGCAAGGGATTCCGGAAAACTTCCCACTGCTCAGCCGCCCCACCAGAACCAGGGCTGGTCATCTCGGAGGCTGGCCCCGCTTAAGCCCGCAGCGTGCGGCCGGGCGGCTCGCCGAACCGCTGCTGATAGGCCCAGGTGAACGCGCTCGGGCGGAACCAGCCCCACCGCTGGGCGACCGCCCTGACCGTGATGCCGCTGGCCGGGTCGGCGCCGGCGAGTTCCCGGTGGGCGCGTTCGAGCCGGATCCCCCGCAGGTACCCGGTCGGGGTGATGCCGTAGTGCCGGCGGAACGCGGCCCGCAGCTCCCGGGTCGTCACCCTGGCCGCCGCGGCGATCTGGTCCGTGGTGACCGGCTGGCCCGCGTGAGTCTCCATGAACTCCGCGGCCCGGCGCACCGCCGCGGGCGGGGCCCAGCCCGGGTCAGGCAGGTAAGGCACCACCATCGTGGTGCTGGGGAAGGTCCTCAGCATGACCGCGGCGACCATCTGGGTCATCTCCTGCACTAGCAGCGAGCTGATCTCGGTATCACCGGACTCGATCAGCTGGCGGCAGGCAAACCTCGCCGTCCTCGACCAGACGGCGCCCGCGGCCCCCGTGACCGGTGCCAGCGACTCGAATCTCAGGCTCGCAGCGGGCAGCCCGGTCTGTTCCTCCGCCAGCGTGCTCACCGCTGCCCAGGGAACCTGCACCACCGCGAATGTGCACTCGTGAAGGTCTGCGTCGTAGAGGACAGAGGGAGAAACCAGGTGCACGTCGCCGCGCCCGAGACTGATCTCCTCGCGCCCAGTGGTCAGGGTGCCGCCGCCGTCCAGGACAACCGCCCCGATCAGGGCGTCTTCCACCTTGGTGTTGACGAGCTGATATTCGACCCCTTGCCAGCGCAGGCGGGCGGCCATCAGCGAGCCTGCGGCGGTGGCCCGGTGGCTGGCCTCAGCCCGGTCCGGGTCCACGACCCGGAACCGCGACCGGTGCTCGACATACTGCTGGCGGATCAGGTCGGCGATCTGGTCCATGTCCCGGGTGACCAGCTCGGCCCGCTCGATGGGCACCATCCCGGCCTTGGCTCCGGCCCCTTCTCCGGCCATGGCCATGCAGGCCCCCCCTCCGCGCCTCAGCCCGCGCTTTGGTCACTGCCAGGCACAACGCTATCGGCCCAGGTGAACCCAGCGCCAACATAACCCGGCCCGCCGGAAACGCCAGGCGGAACACGCCCGGCCGGACCTGCGGGTCGGCCTGGCCGTTCCCGGCCGGCCCAGCCGGCTGGTGCTTACCGCGGCGCTGGCCCGGTTGGCTGGCCCGCCGGCAGACAAGGCTGGCCGGCGATACTGGCAACCGCCGGGCCGGGCGGCCCGAATGCGAACCCAGGCGGAGGTCCAGCATGCTCTTCCCCACCTCGCTCGTGGGCAGCTACCCGCAGCCGGACTGGCTGATCGACCGGGAGCGGCTCGGCCACCGGTTCCCGCCCCGGGTGCGGGCCCGTGAGCTGTGGCGGGTGGACCCGGAGTACCTGGAGCAGGCGCACCAGGACGCGACGCTGCTGGCCATCCGGGCGCAGGAGGACGCGGGCCTGGACATCATCACCGACGGGGAGATCCGCCGGGAGAGCTACTCCAACCGGTTCGCCACCGCGCTGGACGGGGTGGACATCGACAACCCGGGCACCGCCCTGGACCGCAGCGGGCACCCGAACCCGGTGCCGCGGATCACCGGGCCGATCCGCCGGCGGCACCCGGTCGAGGTGGATGACCTGGCGTTCCTGCGGGCGAACACCAGCCGGACCGTGAAGATGACGGTGCCGGGGCCGTTCACCATGGCCCAGCAGGCGCAGAACGACTATTACCCGGATACCGAGGCAGCCGCGATGGGCTACGCCGAGGCGGTGAACGAAGAGGTGCGGGACCTGTTCGCGGCGGGCGCGGACATCGTCCAGCTGGACGAGCCGTACCTGCAGGCGCGGCCGGAGGAAGCCAGGAAGTACGGGGTGGCGGCGGTCAACCGGGCGCTGGACGGGATCACCGGCACCACCGCGGTGCATCTCTGCTTCGGCTACGCGGCGATCATCCACGAGCGCCCGGAGGGCTACTCGTTCCTGCCCGAGCTGGCCGAGGCCACCTGCGATCAGGTGTCGATCGAGACCGCCCAGTCCGGGCTCGACTGCTCGGTGCTGGCCGCGCTGGACGGGAAGACGATCATCCTGGGGGTGCTGAACCTGGACGACCCGGCGGTGGAGACCGCGGAGCAGATCGCTGACCGGGCCCGCCGGGCGTTCCCCTACGTGCCGAAGGACAAGCTGGTGCTGGCGCCGGACTGCGGGATGAAGTACCTGCCCCGGGCGTCGGCCGAGGGCAAGCTGGCCGCGCTGGCCCAGGCCGCCGCGCAGTTGCGGGCCCAGGCCTGACCGCGGGCTGAGACCGGCGGGGTCGGCTAGCGCCCCGCCAGGCACAGTGCTAGTCGCGCATCAGGCTGCTGAACGCGGCACCGGCGGCGCCCGCTCCCACGGCCTCGCCCGCGACCGGCAGGAACGGCTCGATCGCGTGCGCCAGCGACGAGAGCGGCATGGACTGGAGCCAGATCTGGCCCGGCCCGGTAAGCGCCACCAGGTGGTAGCCGTCGCCGCCGAACATCTTGTTGGCGACGCCGGGGATCCGGGTGATCTGGAACTGCACGCTGCCCTCGAACATGCCCACGTGGCCGGGGTGCACGAGCATCGTCTGGCCCGGGTGCAGGCCATAGGTGATCAGCTCGCCGGACAGCTCGATGAAGGCCCGGCCCTGGCCCTCCAGCTTCTGCATGATGAACCCGTCGCCGCCCCACAGCCCGCCCTTGAACGACTGCTGCAGCCCGACGCTCGGGGTGATGCCCGGGTCGCCGCAGATCCAGCCGTGCCGGTGCACCATGTATACCTGGCCGGGGACGATGTCCACCGGGATGATGTTGCCGGGCACCTTGGAGGCGAAGGCGACCACGCCCGGCCCGTCGTAGCGGGTCAGGAACAGCCCGCCGCCGCCCAGCACGCGCTTGAGGCCGCGCATGAAGCCGCCGCCGCCCCCGCCGGTGTTCGCGGTCTGTGACATCTGCACGCTGCCGTGCATCCAGGACAGCTCACCGTGCGTGGACACGATGGACTCACCCTGCTGAAGCTGGACTTCCAGCACGGGCATCGTGGTGCCCCTTACTTCGGCATGCATGTACCGTTCCTTCACTTTCGAGGGGATAGATCCGGTAAGTTCCGTATATATACGGATATAGCCAGAACAAGGTAACGGCCCGCTGGCCTGGCCGCATCCGTAGCCGCCGAAATGATTTCCTTGCCTGATGGACCTGGCCTGGGAAGCGCACGGGGCCGGCCGGCCGCTGCTCTGCCTGCACGGCTTCGGCATGGACCGGACGGTGATGGCCGCCGCCCTGGAGCCGGCGCTGTCCCGGCGGCCCGGCTGGCGGCGGATCTACCCGGATCTGCCCGGGCACGGGGAGTCACCGGCTGGCCCCGGCGACTCGGACGGCGTGGCCGCAAGTGTGCACGAATGGGCAGACTTGCGGCTCGGCGGCGCCCCGGCGGTGCTGGCGGGCTGGTCCTACGGCGGCTACCTGGCCACGGCCCTCGCCGCGCGCGCTGACCCTGGCCTGGCTGGACGCCGCTTTCGGGGCCGGGCCGGGGCGGGGCCAATATCGGGATGCTGACCCGGGGCAGGGTGTGGCACCTTAAGCCGGTGAACGAGTACCTGGAGACCAACCGCGCCAGCTGGGACGAACGGGCCCCGGCGCACGCCGCCTCACCCGGCTATCACGTCGCCGAGTTCCTCGCCGACCCCGGCTACCTCAGCGAGGTGGTCACCTTCGACCTGCCCCGGCTCGGCGACATCGCGGGCCTGCGGGGCGTGCACCTGCAGTGCCACATCGGCACCGACACGGTGTCACTGACCCGTCTGGGCGCATCCATGACCGGGCTGGATTTCTCCGCCCCGGCGCTGGCCGAGGCGCGCAAGCTGGCCGAGCAGACCGGCGCCGACGCGAAATTCGTGGAAGGCGAGGTGTCCCAGGCCACCGGGATCCTCGGCAAGGAAGCGTACGATCTCGTATTCACTGGCGTCGGGGCGCTGTGCTGGCTGCCAAGTATCCGCGTCTGGGCGGGCGAGGTCGCGGGCCTGCTGCGGCCGGGCGGCCGGCTGTTCCTGCGGGAGGGCCACCCCATGCTGTGGACCCTTCAGGACGGCCGCGACGATGACCTGCTTGTCGTCAAGGACACCTATTTCGAGCGGCCCGAGCCGACGACCTGGGACGAGGGCGGCACGTACGTGCCCACCGACGTGGAGTTCACGACCACGGTCACCCACGACTGGAACCACGGGCTCGGCGAGATCGTTTCCGCGCTGCTGGACAACGGCATGATGATCACCGGGCTGGAGGAGCACGACAGCGTGCCGTGGGAGGCGCTGCCCGGGCAGATGACCGAGATCGGCGGCGGCGAGTGGCAGCTGACCGAGCAGCCCTGGCGGCTGCCGCACACCTACACGCTGCAGGCCGTCAAGCGCTGACTGCTTCAGGGGTGGGCCAGCCTCGCTGGCCGGCCTCGCGGCCGGTCAGCGGGCCTGCAGCCGGTGCTGCAGCGACCGGTAGGCCGGCACCAGTGCGCCCGCGTTGCGCTTCAGCGACCAGGGGCCGTAGTCGAAGTAGCACAGCCAGCGGCAGCCGCCGTCCAGGGCCGCGAACCGGCCAAGCCAGTTCCTGGCCGCGGCGGCGGCCGCAGCGCTGCCGTACAGCCGCTGGTCGACGCCGGTCTCGCAGATGCCGTACGGCCGGCCGTGCGCGGCCGCCCACGCGGTGAACGGGGCGATGGTGGCGACCGGGTCGAACCAGGTCCCGCGCGGGTCGTCGCCCGCGTACACGTCGATGCCGAGGTAGTCCCACCGTGCCGCGGGCGGCATCCAGTCCGCCAGCCTGGCCACGGCGTGCGCGAACGGCCAGGCGTTGTGGATGACCCCGAACGGGATCCCGTAGCTGAACGCCACCTGCTGGTAGGAGATGTACCGGCGGATGAACTCCGGGCCGCTGCCGACCTTGTGCACCGGCTCATGGTCGACCGTGGCCCGGATGCGCGGCGCGAACCCGGCGCGGGCCGCATGAGCGCACCATTCGCCGAACCGGCCCAGGTTCTCGGTCTCCGGCCGGTCCCGCGGCGGGCTGAAGCTGATCACCACGCGGCGGCCGCCGCGCAGGTAATGCCGGACCGCGGGCGGATCATCCAGGCTGGCCGGAAGCGGCCAGTGGGGCCCGTGATACACCCGCAGGTACTTCGCGAACGTGCCGGTCAGCGCCTCGAAGGAGCCCACGTTCACCGCGTCCACCCCGCACGGCACCGGCCGGGGCGGCCCCGCCGCGGTCAGCGCGGTCCGGTCCCGCCGCAGCGCGCCGCCGCAGGACGCGCCCAGCCCCCCGGCCAGCACCGCCGCGGCCGGCCCCGCGAATAACTCGCGCCGGGTCAGTCCCATAACGGCTCATCCCCCTGAAGGGCATGCGCGGCCCGGTCAGCCGCCGCAGAAGGCTGCCCAGGCTACTATCAGCAACCGCCCGATCCGGGTGCGTTCATCACTACTCCTCCGGGCCGGACCGGGCCCGGGCGGAAACGGGCTAGTCGCCGAGTTCGGCGCGGCGGCGGGTGACGTACTCCGACAGCTCGGCCTCGATCGCGTCGTCCAGCGGGGGCTGCTCGTATCCCTCCAGCGTCCTGGCGCAGATCTCGCCCGCCCGCGCGGTGGCGTCCAGGCCGCCGA
>DASVBE010000229.1:0-5663 GCA_036375995.1 Streptosporangiaceae bacterium
TGGGCTGGACGACGGCCGGTTCGGCCGTGCTGCTGTTGCTGGTGATGACCGTGGTACGCATCGTGCGGCCGGGCTACGTGCGGGCGATCACCCGGGTGCGGGCGGCCGCGGCGGCCCCGCTCGACCTGCAGGCGGGACCGCAGGAGGAACCGGTCACCGCCGGCCCGGCCGTCACCGAGGCGGCCGGGGCGCCGTGCCGGGGCCCGGGCTGCGGCGCTGGAGCGGGCCCCGGCACGGGCGCGGGCTCCAGCGCCCGCCCCGGCGCCGGTCAGACCGGAGCCACGTCCGAGTAGCCGCTGGTATCGCCGCGGATGCCGGCCGGGATGCTGCCCGCCACCGTCACCCGGTGCAGCCGGCGCGGCAGGTCGTCGTAGTCCGCGACCGCGTAGTGCTGGGTCGCCCGGTTGCCCCAGATCGGGTGTGGCGCCTGGGCTTGGCGGGGCTGGAGCGCGGTGGGCTGCGCGCCGACCGGGCTGCGGGTTTGCCGGAGGCTGAGTGGTCCGCGCAGGCTGAGGACGACGAGGGATTACGCTATTTGCCGACCGAAGCTGGGCCGGCCCGGGCGGGGCATTTTCGCGGGCCGGCGCAGAAAGCCAATGTGCGGGGAGAGCGCAGCATCCGATGACGACGCAAGCCGAGCGCGAAAGCCACCAGTTCCAGGCCGAAGTGGTCCAGCTCCTGGACCTGATGATCAACTCGTTGTACAGCAACAAGGAAATCTTCCTGCGTGAGCTGATCTCGAACGCGTCGGACGCCATTGACCGGCTGCGGTTCGCCGCGTTTTCCGAGCCCTCGCTGGCCCCCACGGACGGCGAGAAGCTGCAGATCCGGGTGGCCTTCGACAAGGCCGCCCGGACCATCACGGTCAGCGACAACGGCATCGGCATGAGCCGCGACGAGGTGATCGAGCAGATCGGCACGATCGCGAAGTCCGGCACCCGCGAGTTCCTCCGCTCGCTGTCCGGTGACCAGCGCAAGGACGCGGCGCTGATCGGGCAGTTCGGGGTCGGCTTCTACTCCGCGTTCGTGGTCGCCGACCGGGTCACGCTGATGACCAGGAAGGCCGGCCTGGACGCCGGTCACGGGGTGCGGTGGGAGTCCGACGGCAAGGGCGCGTACAGCATAGAAAACATCCAGCGCGACGGTCGCGGCACCGATGTGGTGCTGCATCTCCGCGAGGGTGAGGATGAGCTGCTGCACGGCTACCGGCTGAAGAGCATCATCCAGAAGTACTCGGACCACATCAGCCTGCCGATCGTCATGCCTGCGGAGGACGGGGCCGGCCGGGAAGGGCCTGAGGGCGACGGCGGGGCGGGCGACGGCGGGGAGCAGGCCGTCAACCAGGGGTCGGCGCTGTGGGCGCGGCCCAAGAGCGACCTGTCCGAGCAGGACTACCAGGACTTCTACAAGCACGTCGCGGGCGACTTCGCGGCGCCGCTGGCGTACCTGCACGCGGTGATCGAGGGAACCTACGAGTACACGCTGCTGCTGTTCATCCCGTCCCGTGCGCCGTTCGACCTGTGGCTGCCGGACGCCCGGCGGGGCGTCAAGCTGCACGTGCGGCGGGTCTTCATCATGGAGGACACCGGCCAGCTGATGCCGGTCTACCTGCGGTTCATCCGCGGCGTGATCGACTCGGCCGACCTGCCGCTGAACGTGTCCCGTGAGCTGCTGCAGAGCAGCCGGGTGGTGGACAGCATCCGGTCCAGCGCGGTGAAGCGGATCCTCAAGCTGCTGCGGGACCTGGCCAGCGATGAGCCGGCCAAGTACGCGGCGTTCTGGAAGGAGTTCGGCTCGGTCCTGAAGGAGGGCGTGGCCGAGGACTACGCGAACCGCGCGGAGATCGCGAAGCTGCTGCGGTTCCGGTCGACCCGGTCGGCGGGCTCGGGAGGCCCGGCGGGCGACGAGGCTGACGTGTCGCTGGACGACTACGTGAGCCGGATGAAGGAGGGGCAGGAGAAGATCTACTACCTGCTCGCGCCGACCCCGGCGGCCGCGGCCAGCAGCCCGCTGCTGGAGACGTTCCGCAAGCAGGGTGTCGAGGTGCTGCTGTTCGGCGAGGCGGTCGATCACTGGGTGGCCAGCAGCCTGCAGGACTTTGACGGCAAGCGGCTGGTGTCGGCGGGCCAGGAGGTGCCGGACTTCGGCGACGAGGCGGGGGAGTCCGGCGGCGAGGCGGCCAAGGAGGCCGCGGCCGGGTTCGCCGGGCTGACCGCGAAGCTGAAGGACGCGCTCGGCGGAAAGGTCCACGAGGTGCGGGTGTCGAGCCGGCTGACCACATCGCCGGCCTGCATCGTGCCCGACGAGCCGGAGATCGGCCTGAGCCTGATGCGGCGGATCAGCGGCAATGGCCTGCCGGCCCAGCCGGTACTGGAGATCAACCCGGAGCATCCGCTGATCGCCCGGCTGAATGCTTCGGTGGATGACCCGCACCTGGGGGAGTGGGCCGAGGTGCTCTACAGCCAGGCGGTGCTGACGCTGGGCGCCCAGATCGAGGACCCGGCAGACTTCGTCAGCCGGCTGAACGACCTGCTGGTGGCGCTGGCGGGCGAGGGCTGAGGCCGGGCCGGACTAGGTGGCCGGCCAGCCGGGGTCGCGGCCGGCCAGGGCCACGCCGCGGTCGAGCCCGGGTGCGTCCCCGGGGATCTCCCGCGAGGGGCCGAACGCCACGTCCGGGCTGGCGGGTGCGTCCGGGCTGGCGAACAGCGACAGGAACCGGCGCGCGGCGTCGATCGCCGCCTGGTCAGCTAGATGAGATCCACCTCGATGACCTCGGTCCTGGCGATAGCGCGGTCCCGGTCGCCGGCCAGTGCCTGGCGCCGGCTGTCGGCCGTATAGGCGTCGAGGGCTTGCGGTGAGGGGAACTCCAGGAGGTGGACCTCAAGGGGATACCCGCCAGCGCCGCTGCTGCGGGCCCGGCTGATGACCTTGCCGCCGTAGTCGGGGACCAGAGCGAGAACCTGGTCCTCGTAGGCGGTCAGGGCCTCTTCGGCGCCGGGATGCGCCCAGAGCAGGACGCACAGGGTCAAGGGCTCGGCCATGTGTTACCAGCAGAGGCAGAAAGGGTGACCCGCCGGGTCGGCGTAGACCTGGAAGCCGCTCGTGGCGGAGAGGTCCTCGGCGGCCTGCAGGAGGCGGGCGCCTATGCCGACGGCCTCTTCGTGAGCGGCGGCGATGTCCTCGACGTACAGGTCGAGGTGCATCTGCTGGGGCACGCCACCGGGCCACTGGGGCTGCACATGGTCGGGCGCGAGCTGGATCGCCAGCCGGGGCTGGCCGTCGACGGTGATCTGGTGCCAGTCGTCGGAGGTCTGGACAGTGCCGCTGAGCAGGGTCGCCCAGAAGGAGCTCACGGCGTCCAGGTCGGCGGCGTCGAGGACGAGGATGGTCTGGGTTAGCTTCATCCGCTCATCCTGGCAGGGCCGGGCGACAAAGCGGCTTGTCGACATCGGCGCTGGATCGCTGATCGCGCGCCAATCCGGGACCGCGATCAGAGACCGCTGGCCAGCGCCGTGAGAACCTGGGCGGCGGGCTGCGCAGCGGCGTGCGGGAAGCCGGTGCCAGCCCAGAGATTGACCCGGTGGGGGTCGCCCGCGGCCGCGGCGGCCGCGCGGATGGGGCGGGTCAGGTGGTGCAGGGCCGGGTAACCGGACGGGGCCACGGCGCTGTAGCGGGTGGTGAACAGATTGGCCAGGCCGCGCGCCGGGCGGCCGGTAAACGCACGGGTGACGACCGTGGCCGTGCCGGGCGGCCCGGCGGGGCTGAGTTCCCGGGCAGCGGCCAGCGCCGCCCGGTAGACGGCGGAGGTGCCGGCCTCGTCCGCGAGCAGCAGCACCGTGCCCGCGACCGCGGCGGACGCGCCGGCCTCCAGCGCGGCGGCGACGGCACCAGGCGTGGCAATCCCCCCGGCGGCCAGCAGCGGAAGACCGGTGGCCGCGCGGACCCCGGCGATGAGCTCAGGCAACGGGACCGCCACCGCCGGCCGCTCCGGGGTCAGCGTGCCGGAGTGGCCGCCGGCCTCCGCAGACTGAACGGCCAGCAGATCCACGCCAGCGTCGGCGGCCTGGCGGGCCTCGGCAGCCGACGTCACGGTCTGCCCGGTGATCGTCCCCACGCCGCGCAAGGCCCCGATCACGTCCCGGCCCGGGATGCCGAAGGTGAACGTGACGACCGGAACCGGGCTGGCCAGCAGGACGTCGATCTTGCCGCGCCAGTGGTCGTCGTCCTCGACCGGGCTGGCCCCGGACAGGTCCACACCGTAGCGGGAGGCCTCGGCCTGGATGGTCGCCGCGTACCGGCGGAACTCGGCCGGGTCGGCCGGCACCGGGTTCGGCGCGAACAGGTTCACGCCGAACGGCACGCCGGCCGCCTGGACGGTGGCGATCTGGCTGGCCAGCGCGTCCGGCGCCAGGTAGCCGCCGGCCAGGAAACCCAGCGCCCCGGCCCGGCCCGCCGCGATGACCAGCGCGGGCGTGGTCGGCCCGCCGGCCATGGGCGCGGCGACCAGCGGGAGGGGCACGCCCAGCCCGGTCAGCGGGGAGTTCACCACGCCAGGTTAGGGGAGGGGGGACCAGGGCCGGCCAGCCGGCCCGGTCAGGCGACGGGGCAGCTGCTGTACGGGACATGCCCCAGGTCGACGAAGCCGGGCAGGCGCACCGTCTTGGTGCTGCCGCCCCAGTCGTAGCTGAGCAGGAACTGCACCGGGAGCGCCCCCGGGCAGCGTTCCAGCACCCGGAACGTGACCGTGAACCAGGCGCTGCCGCCCGCCGCGACCAGGGTCGCCTGCGGGTTGGGCAGCCCGGGAAGCTGCCCGCAGGTGCCCCAGGCCTGCGCGGTCTGCTTCAGGCCGCCCAGCGGCGTGATCACCCGCACGCTGCTGAGCCGGACGCTGCTGGCCGACTCGTTGGTCACCTGCACGCCAAGCTGGAGACGGTGGCCGATCTGCTCAGCGCACTGCTGGCCGGACTGGCCCAGCTCCGGCAGGCCGAACGCGGGCGCCGACGACGCTGCCGCCGCCGTGCTGCCCCGCGCCGACGGCGCGGCGGCCGGCCGGCTGGGAGCCTGGTTCCGCCCGACTGCGTATCCCACGGCCAGGCCGAGCACCAGAGCCCCCGCGGCCAGCCCGGCGATGAAGGCCGGCCCGCGGGCCAGCCGGCCGCCCTGCTGTACGACATCCGGGCCAGCACCGGGGCCTGCGTCCCCCGGTCCGGCGGGCCTGGCCCACTGGCTGTCATCCCGGCGGCTCATGCCGCCACACTAACCCCGGCCGGCTAGGCCGAACGTCACAGCGAGATCACCCTTGAGTCATGACGGGCATCCCCTCATGAGCGCCATCACCCTGCGGTTCGGCCGGCCTGAGAAGAACAGCGCGGCCGGGCCGCCGGCCCGCGCCCCCGCTGCCGTATCCCGTAATAAATCCTCTGAGACTCCAGATACGCCTGAGTCAAGATCGGCTAACGCTCGGCTGACAAGCAGTCAGCAGCGCGTGATACCCGCGCGCGACGTGCAGTTTTTCCCCGAAAATGGGATTACTACGGCGTTACGGTGACAATATTGAACCCACGACCGGGTGCCGGGCGCCGGAACCCGACACCCGGTTCTACGCAAGCGGCGGCTGCTCACGATGTGGCCAACCGTCCGGGTGGTCGCGTGCACGGTCTCCG
>DASVBE010000288.1:0-7314 GCA_036375995.1 Streptosporangiaceae bacterium
TCGCGGGCGAGGTTTTCTGGGCGTTGCCGGCCGGCGCGGGCGGGGCGGAGGCGGGGTCCTGGGCCGGCCCGGCGGCGGCTCCGGCGCCGGCCGTGCAGCCCGCGGCCAGCAGCCCGGCCAGCACCAGCCCGGCCACGGCCCGGCTGGTCAGGGGCCTGGGAGCGCGGCCCGGCCGGGGAAAGGACGGCAGCGCCGGCTCGGTCCGCTGCGGGGAGGGCACGATCCGAGGCTAGCCGACGGGCGGCGGGGTACGGCCGGAATGCCGGTATACCCGGGCTTCCCAGGCACGCAGGACGAACGTCGCGGCGGCGGGCGGCGGGTAGTTCGACAGCAGCAGTTCCGCGGCGGCCCAGTCCCGGCCGGCGGGTATGTCCGCCTCGGCCGGGCCGTCGCTGAGGTTGGCCACGACCAGCAGTTCGGTGGGGCCAAGGCGCCGGGTGAAGGCCCAGATCCGCTCGTCGCCGGGGAGCAGCAGGGTGAAGTCGCCCTCGGCGACCACCGGCAGGTCGTGCCGCAGCGCGATCAGGCGGCGGTAGTAGCTGAGCACCGAGTCCGGGTCGCCGGCCTGGGCGGCGGCGTTGATCCCGGGGTAGTTGGGGTTGACCGGCAGCCACGGGGTGCCGGTGGTGAACCCCGCGTGCGGGCTCGCGTCCCACTGCATGGGGGTGCGGGCGTTGTCCCGGCTGCGGCGGCGCAGCGCGGCCAGGGCCTGGGCCGGGTCCTGGCCGGCGTCGACCGCCTGCCGGTAGTAGTGCCGGGACTCGATGTCGGCGAGTTCGTCGGCCGAGGCGAACGGGTAGTTCGTCATGCCGAGTTCCTCGCCCTGGTACACGTACGGCGTGCCGCGGTGCAGGTGCAGCACGGTGGCGAGGAGCTTGGCCGAGGCTTCCCGGTGCGCGGGGCCGTCCGAGCCGTACCGTGAGACCGCTCGTGGCTGGTCGTGGTTGCCGAAGTACAGGCTGTTCCAGCCGGCAGCCAGCCCGGCCTGCCAGCGGGCCAGCGAGGCCTTCAGGCTGGTCAGCCTGAGCGGCCGTGCGGCGAGCCGGTCGCCGGGGTCGCGGTCCAGCTCCACGTGCTCGAACTGGAACACCATGTCCACCTCGGCGCTTGCCGGGTCGGTGAACGCGGCGGCATCGGCGAGCGACACGCCGGGCATCTCGCCCACGGTCAGCAGCGCCTCGTCCCGGCCGGCGATGACCTCCGCGTGCAGCTCGCGGAGGAACTCGTGGATCCGCGGGCCGCTGATGAAGCTGGCCCAGCCGTCGCCGTAGCCGTCGCCGCCGGGCCGCGGCGGGCCGTCGCGCAGCGGCAGCCGCTTGGACACCATGTTGATGACGTCCATCCGGAACCCGTCCACGCCGCGGTCGAGCCACCACCGCAGCATCCCGTAGAGGGCGCGGCGGACCTCCGGGTTCTCCCAGTTCAGGTCGGGCTGGCGGACCGAGAACAGGTGCAGGTAGTACTCGCCGGTGGCCTCGTCGAGCTGCCAGGCGGAGGGGGAGAAGAACGAGCGCCAGTTGGTCGGCTCGGCGCCCGGCGATCCCGGCGGGAGGCCGTCGCGGGCCGGGCGCCACCAGTACCAGTCCCGCTTGGGGCTGTCCGTGCTGCTCCGTGATTCGGTGAACCACGGGTGCTCGTCGGAGGTGTGGTTCAGGACCACGTCGATGATCAGCTTCATGCCGCGCTCGTGCAGGCCGGCGATCAGCGCGTCCACATCGGCGAGCGTGCCGAACACGGGGTCGACGTCCTGGTAGTCGCTGATGTCATAGCCGTTGTCGTCCTGCGGGGACCGGTAGAACGGCGAGATCCAGACCGCGTCGACGCCCAGGCTGGCGAGGTAATCCAGGCGGGACAGCAGGCCCGGCAGGTCGCCGATCCCGTCCCCGTTGGAGTCCGCGAAGCTCCGCGGGTAGACCTGGTAGACCACGGCGCGGCGCCACCAGGCCGGGTCCTGACCGGCGGCTGGCCGGCCGTCGGTGGCGGGACGGTCGTCGGGGGCGGGACGGCCGTCGGTGGCGGGCCGGTCGTCGGTCATCGGTCTCCGCGGCTGAGGGCGGGCGGGCCGTGGCCCTGGTCCGGGTCAGTATCGCAGCCTGGGTGCCCGGGGCAGGGCCGGCCGGCCAGGCAGGCGCGGGACCCTCCGCGGCGCGCCCGGCACCGTCTGGCCCGGTGATCACCGGTAGGCGACAGAATGCCCGGTCGAGGCAATTCGCCCCGTTAGCCAATCGCACACCGCGCCGGGGCGCTATTCTTCTGGCAAACACCTCCGGACACCTCGGTCGGGCCTGTCGTGCGCTCGTTCCCCGGGGCGGTGAATCGCACCTGAGCTGAATGCTGCTCATGTTGCTTCTGTGAACACTGTGGCGTTACTGCCCAAGCGGAGGTCGGACTTATGGTGCCATTCCTTACTGACCTGGACACCCCCTGGCGCGAGCCACGGCAGGACCGGAGCCGGGAGCGCGTGGCCGCTATCCTCGGCGCAGCCAGGGAACTCATCGCGGGCGGCGGCCTGGCCGCGCTGAAGATGGTCCCGCTGGCCCGCCGGGCCGGCGTGCCGGTCGGCACGATCTACCAGTTCTTCGCGGACAAGGACGCGATCATCGGGCGGATTTTCGCCAGCCAGCTCGAAGCCGATCTTCAGGAGATCGATCAGGCCTGCAATCCCGGGCATGATCTTGAATCTCCCGCCGCCGCCGCGACCGCTGTCGTCAGCTCGAAATACCGTGAATGGCGGAGCGACCCGGTGATGGCCGAGATCTGGTCGATCGCCCAGGCCAACCGCACGCTGCGCGCGCTGGCCATGGAAGCGTCCAGGGCCACCGCGGACATCGAGGTCCGCGCGCTGAAGAAGTACCTGCGCCCCGGGGTCGGCGAAGACCGGCTGTGGCGGGCCTGCTTCGTGGCCGGCGACCTGTACGCGTCCGCCGTGCGGACCGCCGTTGACCTGCCCGCCGACGAGGCGCCGGCGCTGCTCGAGGAGTACGCGGCCATGGTCAACCAGCACATCGCCAGCCTGCTGTGCTGACCGGGCGGGCGCACCGGGTGCACCGTGCGCGCCGGGCCCGCCAGGCCCGCGCGATCTGCCCGGCGCGCTGGACGTGCCGGGCCGGCCGCGCGACGCGGCGGTGCTAGCCGGCGGCCGGGCCGAGGGCCCGGCGCCCGGCGGCGCCGGCGGGCTGGCGGCCGGCCGGGGCGACGGCGCTGAGGACCTCGGCGGTGGTCAGGTGCCGGGCCTGGTCGGCCAGGCCCGGCGCGCTGGTGGCCAGGATCTGCCGGACCCGGATCACCGCCAGCGGGCCCAGGCCGTTGTAGACCTCGGTGAACACCTGCCGGGCCGCGTGCCGGGGCCAGTCCCCGGGCAGCAGTTCGTCGGGCAGGTCCGGGTCCAGAGCCGGGAAACTGCGCCAGGTGCCCATCACCGCGGTCCTGGCCACCAGGGCCTCGCGGGCGGACACCTGCCCCTGGGCGATCCGCTGCACCAGCGGCTCGTACTGGTCGATCAGGCCCCGGTACAGCTCGCGCAGCGAACTGAGGTCGAACGCGTCGATCAGGGCCCGTCCGCCGGGCCGCCCGAACTCCCGGGCCCGCAGCACGGTGGCGCTGGAGATCTCCAGGTCCTGCAGCACCTGCCAGGTCTCCGCGGCCGGGGTCCGCGGCGACACCCACATGCCGTCGAACAGCGGCGCGAAACCCAGCCAGCGGAGCTGGGCCCGCAGCGAATGCCGCAGGTCCCGGCGCTCCTCGGGGAGCGAGAAGGCGGCCACCGTCCAGTAGCCGTCCCACGGCGGCGGGCGCTCGCCGAACGACAGCACCCGGTGCCGGCTGGCCTCCAGCGCCTCGGCGGTCCGCTCGGTCAGCCCGTAGTAGGTATTGCGGCCGACCTTGGAGTAGGCCAGCAGGCCCCGGCGGGCCAGCCGGGACAGCGCGGCGCGGGCGCCCACGGCGGTAACACCGAACTCGCCGGCCAGCCGGACCAGCGCGCCGGACGGCAGCGGCTCGGCCTGACCGGACCAGTAGTCGGCGAGCAAGGTGATCAGCAGATGCTGCGGCGGCGAGCCGACCTGGGACCGCGGCAGGTCAACCGATCCGCCACTGCCGCTTTGCAGGGCACTCAGGATGTCAGCCGTCACGCATTCAGTCTACTGAGCTGCTGGAACGGCCCCGGACGCCACGGGCGCACCGGATGTGACAGCGGCGTATCGGCCCGGGTTCAGGGTAAGTGCCGGTCATGACAATCAGCGGGAGCGGCCGGTGAGCCAGGGCCGCACCGAGCGGACCATCGCGCAGGTCGACGGCCGGAAACTGGCCCTGTCCAATCTGGGCAAGGTGCTGTACCCGGCCACCGGGTTCACCAAAGGCGAACTGCTCGACTACTACTCACGGGTTGCCGGGGTGATGATCCCGCACCTGCGGGGCCGGCCGGTGACGCTGAAGCGGTTCCCTGACGGCGTGCGCTCGCCCTCGTTCATCGAGAAGCACCTGCCCTCGCACGCCCCCGACTGGGTGGGCTCGATCACCGTGCCGCTCCAGGCGGGCAGCCGCGGCTCGGATCGCGGCGGCGAGGTCAGCTACCCGGCCATCGGCGACCGGCCGGCCCTGATCTGGGCGGCGAACCTGGCCGCGATCGAGTTCCACGTGCCGCTCTGGCACGCCCGCCGCGGCCCGCTGCCCGCACGGCCCGACCACCTGGTGTTCGACCTCGACCCGGGCCCCGGCACCTCGATCGTGGAGTGCTGCCGGGTAGCCGGCTGGATCGCAGAGCGGCTGGACGGCCGCGGGACCGGCCCGGTGGTCAAGGCCAGCGGGTCGAAGGGCCTCCAGGTCTACGTCCGGCTGAGCCAGCGGGCCGAGTGGGAGCCGGCCAGGGAGCGCGCGCTGCGGGTGGCCGAGGCGGTCCGGGCCGGCCACCCGGAACTCGTGGTGACCAACATGAAGAAGGAGCACCGGCACGGCAAGGTGCTCATCGACTGGAGCCAGAACCACCCGGCCAAGACCACGGTCGCGGTGTACTCGCTGCGCGGCGGTCCCGAGCCGTCCGTGTCCGCCCCGGTGACCTGGGACGAGGTCGCGGACTGCGAGCGGACCGGCGACCCGGGGCGGCTGCGGTTCGGCCCGGGCGAGGTGCTGGACCGGGTGCACCGGATGGGCGACCTGTTCGAGGACCTGCTCTAACCCCGTCCGCGCCCGGCCGGACCCGCTGCGTCCCGGCCGGGCGCGGCGGGCTCACCGCGCCCGGGCGGGGTCGTTAGCCGCCTGACGGCAGCTCCCCGGCGCGGTCGACTATGGCCCGGTTCAGGATGGCCGACTCGCTGGTCATCACCCCGTTACTGAATCCCGCCTCGCCCAGCAGGCGGAGCGTGTCCGGGTCGAAGATCCACTGTTCCTCCACGCCGCCGAGGATGAACGACACCGTCACGCCGGGCCGGCCGATCGGGTCGTAGGCCGACGGCCCGGCGGTGATCTCCGGCAGCAGCGCGGCGGCCCGGTAGAGCGCGGCGCTGACATCCGGGGGCACGACCGACTCCTGGATGTTGCCGATCGTGCTGAACGCCGCTTCGTCGGCGGGCACGCCGGGGTACTTCACCGTGCGGAGCGTGGCCAGCAGGGCCTGCGGGCCGGTGGGCAGGGACCGGAGCAGCGGGTAGGTCGGGTTGGCCTGGAGCTGGCCGTGGTCCGGGCACTTCTTCCTGACGGTCAGGCTGTACCGCTGCCCGTACTCGATCACCAGGCCGCCGGCGCACAGGTCCGTGGCCGGGCGCCAGACCTGCTGCAGGTGGGTCTGGGCCGGGGCCGGGCCGCCCTGGGAGCCGAACGAGACCATGCCCTCGAAGTAGCTGAACTGGCCGCTGGTCACGATCACCGGCTGCGGTCTGCCCGCCGCATTGGCGGCGTTGATCAGCAGCTGGACCGCGTTCAGATGACCGACCGCGTCCGTCAGCACCGAGGTCACCGTGGGGCCGGGCGGAGGCGGCTGGCCCAGCACCGACACGCTGATCGCGGCGACCGCGGCGGCCAGCCCGGCGGCCCCGGCCGCCGCGGCGATCCCGGCCAGCCAGGGCGGCCGCGGCGGACGGGACCGCCGGGGCGGCCGCGGCCACGTGCGGTGGGGATCGTCCCGGAGCCCGGATATCAGGCGCTCCCGCAGGGACATGTGCTCCATCTCTCTTGCCTGTCCGGCGGCCGGCCCCGGGTTCCGCCGGATCGGCCGGCAGCCCAGATTCCGGGGCCCGGGTTCCGCCTGGATCAGCCGCCGGGAGGCAGTTCCCCGGCGCGGTCGACGATGGCCTGGCTCAGGATCGCGGTCTTGCCGACGAGGATCCCGTGCATGAACTCCCGCTCACCCAGCAGCAGGCAGGAGCGCCGGTCGAAGATCCACTCCTGCTGATAGCCCCGGACCGAGAGCGACACCGCCACGCCGGGCCGCCCGATCGCGTCGGTGGCTACCTGGATCACGGTGACCCCGGGGATCAGCGCCGCCGCGCGGTACAGCGCGGCGCCCAGCCGCGGCGGCAGGACCGACTCCCGGATGAGATCGCCGATCGTGCCGAACACCACCGCGTCCGGGGACAGGCCGCCGGTCTTCACCTGCCGGAGGCGGTGCAGCAGCACCCGCGGATCGGTGGGCAGGGACTGGAGCAGCCGGTACGTCGGGTCGCTCAGGCTGCCCGGGTCCGGGCACTTCTCCCTGACCGGCGTGGCGGGTGCGCCGTTGCCCGCCGGCACCGAGACCCCGCTCGACGGGAACTTCAGGCTGGTCCGCTGCCCGTGCTCGACGAGCAGCCCGCCGGCGCACCAGTCCGCGACCGGCAGCCAGATCTGCCGCTCGTGGGTCTGCGCCGGGGCCGGCGCGCCGTCGGCGCCGAACGAGACCTGGCTCTCGGTGTAGGCGAACTGGCGGCCGTTCGCCACGACCGGCGTGTCCATGGCCGCCGCGCCGGCCACCCGGCTCAGCAGCCGGGCGGCGCTCCGGTGGACGGTGGGGCGCGCCCCCCCGCTCGTGAACGAGGTGGGGTAGGGACTGGGCCCGGGGGACCGGCCCAGCGCCGCCACCCCGCCCACGGCCACCGCGGCGGCCAGCACGGCAGCCCCGGCCGCGGCGACCCCGCCGGCCATGCAGATCCGCCACCACGGCTCGCGCCCCCGCGGCGGCCGGCCCGGCCCGCCCCGCCGGCCCGCTGGCCGCCTCCGCGTAGTCCAGGCCGGACCACACGCACAGCGCGAGCACATCCCGCTCGGCCGGCCGCAGTGCGGCCAGCCCCGCGGCGAGACGCCGCAGCGCGGCACTGTCGTCGATCCGGCCGGCCAGCTCGTCGG
>DASVBE010000318.1:0-2576 GCA_036375995.1 Streptosporangiaceae bacterium
CACCACGGTGCCCTGCGCGAGGAGCTCATCACCGCGTCCCTCACGCTGATCGAGGCCGAGGGCATCGGCGCGGTGAGCCTGCGCCGGGTGGCCCGCGAGGCCGGGGTCAGCCCGGGCGCGCCGTATCATCACTTCGCGGACCGCTCGGCGCTGCTCGCCGCGATCACCGTGCGCGGGTCCGCCCTGCTCGAACAGGACCTGCGTGCGGCCCGGCAGCACGCCCCCACCGCGGCCGCCGCCCTCGGCGCCCTGATCGAGACCTACGTCCGGTTCGCGGCCGGGAACCCCGCCTACATCCACCTGATGCTGCGGCCCGAGCTGTCCCACCCGGAAAACCACCCCGAGGTCCAGGCCGCCGGCGAGGGCGCGATCACCCTGCTCACCGAGGTCGTCCAGGACTGCCAGGCCGAGGGCAGCGCGCCACCCGGCGACCCGGCCACGCTCACCGGCCTGGTCTGGGCCCTGGCCATCGGCATCGTCACGCTGTGGCTGGACGGCCCGCTCGAAGCCCGCTGCGTGGACCTGGGCACCACCCCGGAGGAGCTGACCGCGCGGATCACCGCCCTGCTCACCGGCCTGCTCACGGGTCAGCCCCCGCGCGGCGAGCACGGGGGCTGACCAGCATCACCTCGGCCGGGGTCAGCACGCCCGCGGGAACCCCGCCGCGGGTCAGCGTGACCAGCGCGTCGTGCGCCGGCCCGGCCGTGGCCTGCGCGGGGCCACCCGGCTCGCCCAGGTGCAGCGACAGAGCGGGCAGGGTCAGCAGGGCGAGGATGCCCAGCCCGGCCAGCGCGGCCGGCCAGCGGTGCCGGTACACGCCCCGGGCCCAGGCGGAGAACAGCCGGCTGGCGGACCGCTCGGTGCGCAGCCGCGGCGTACGCCCGCCGGAGTAGGCCCGCCGCCTTCCTGGGGATCACGACAGCGCGGCTGCGGCTGCCTACGCTGGGTGGGTGGACAGCGCCCTGTCGGTCTGGCAGCGCATGCACCGGTCGCGGCTGTACGAGATCATCTCGGCGGTGCTGCTGACCGCGGTGCTGGTGGCCGGCGCGTACGGGGAAGCCCACCCCGGCAGCCCGCGGAACCAGCACCCGGGCGGCCACCCGATCCCGCACACCCCGGCCGCCGCCTTCCTGCTGGTGATCGCGGCCGGCCTGCCGCTGGCCTGGCGGCGCCGCTACCCGGTCCCGGTCCTGGTCTTCTCCACCGCCTGCGTGGCCGCCTTCAGCCTGGCCGGCTGGGTCAACGGCGCCGCGCTGCTGCTCCCGGTCGCCGCGCTGTACTGCGTGACCAGGGAATGGCCGGCCCGGCGGGCGGTTGCGGCGGCCGGGGTGACGCTTCTCGTGCTGATGGGCGCCACCGCGCTGAACAACCCGTTCGGCACGTTCGGCGGCGGGTTCGACCTGATCCCCGGGCTGGTCGCCGCGGCGCTGTTCGCCGGGCTGGCGGCCAGCAACCGGCGCGCCTACATCGAGACGGTCAAGGCCAGGGCCGAGGAGGATGCCCGCCGCCAGGTCAGCGCCGAGCGGCTGCGTATCGCCCGGGAACTGCACGACGTGGTCGCGCACACGATGGCCACGATCAACGTGCAGGCCGGGGTGGCCGCGCACGTGGTCGCCGAGCGCCCGGAGGCGGCCGCCGACGCGCTGACCGCGATCAAGACGGCCAGCCGGGACGGCCTGCGCGAGCTGCGGGCCATCCTGCACGTGCTGCGCCAGGCCGATGAGACCGACGACGGCAGCCCGACCCAGCCCGCGCCGGGCCTGGCCCAGCTGGACGGCCTGATCGCGAACACGGAGGCGGCCGGCCTGGCGACCACCGTGCGGCGCGACGGCCAGCCGCGGCCGCTGTCCCCGGCCGTCGACCTGACCGCCTACCGGATCATCCAGGAGTCCCTGACGAACGTGATCCGGCACGCCGGGCCAGCGACCGCCGACGTTCATCTTTCTTACCGGGATACGGTTCTGCGCATCGACATCACCGACACCGGGCGGGGCAACCTGGCCGCGGGGGGGTATATGGCCAGCGTGCTGACCGGGCTGGCCGGGCTGGGCGGCGGGCACGGCATCACCGGCATGCGGGAGCGGGCCGCCTCAGTGGGCGGCGAGCTGAGCGCGGGTCCTGGCCCCGGGCGCGGGTTCCTGGTCACCGCCTGCCTGCCGCTGGACGCCGCCCCCGCGGAGCCCGGCCCGGACGCGGCGGAGGCCCCGGCCCGGGCCCCGGGCGGCCAGGATGCCGCCCCGGCCCCGGCCGAGCCGCTCGCGGCCCCGGCCGCCGGGCCCGGCGCGGAACGCGGGGGCCGGCCATGATCCGGGTGCTGCTGGCCGACGACCAGGCGCTGATCCGGGCCGGGTTCCGGCTGCTGCTCGACACCGCCGCGGACATCGAGGTCGTCGGCGAGGCGTCGGACGGGGCGGAGGCGGTCAAGCTGGCCCGGCACGGGCGGGCCGACGTGGTGCTGATGGACATCCGGATGCCGGGCACCGACGGGCTCGAGGCGACCCGGCAGATCGCCGCCGACGACGACCTGGCCGGGGTGAAGGTGATCATCCTGACCACGTTCGAGTCCGACGAGTACG
>DASVBE010000051.1:0-7619 GCA_036375995.1 Streptosporangiaceae bacterium
CCGGGGCCGGCCAGCGCGGCCGGAGCCCGGCCCGTGCCCGGACCCTGCGACCGGCCCCCGCCCGCCGGCCCGCCGGCCCCCGCCGGCCTGCTGGCACCCGCGGAGCGGCCCGGGAACGTCCGGGTCGCGGATCCGCGGGCAGATCCGCTCGGGCCGGGAGAAACTCGCTGGTCCTGGCGGCCCGGCCCGGCGCCGGCCACGGCCCGGTGGCCGCGGCCGAACCCGGCACGGCCGAAGCCGAGACGGACACCGCGGCCGGCACCGCCCCGGCGTGGTCCGCGGTCCGCGGTGATCTCGGGCAGCAGCGCCGCGCCCAGGACCGGGGTCTGCACCCGGTCCAGACGGCGCAGGCAGGCGGCCAGCTCCGGGCGCCGGGTGCGTTCCAGCTCGAGCACGACCAGGGCCGCGTCGGCGAACTCGGCCAGCCCGAACGTGTCCGCACCGTCCCCGCTCGCCACGGCGCAGATGATCACGTACCGCGCATCCCGGCGCAGGCCGTCGACCAGCCGTCCGGTCACGTCGTGCCGGACCTGGCCGGACCCGGCCGCCGGGTCCCGGCCCGGCGTGATCACCTCGAGGCGGCTGACGTCCGCCGCCTGCCGGGTCACCTCGGCGACCGTGGCCGTGCCGCCGAGCACCTCGGCCAGCCCGCGGGCCGCACCGACGCCGAGCAGGGCCGGGGTCATCGTGTCCCGCGGATCGGCGCAGACCAGGATGACGTCCGCGCGGACCCGGGCCAGCGCGGCGGCCAGGTTCGCGGCCACCACCCCGGCGGCGGGCCCGGGCGAGCCGGCCGCGACCAGCAGGACCCGGTCCTTCGCATCGAGCCCGGCCGCGACCGCCTGGGCCAGGTCCGCGTAGCCCCGGCCCGCGGCCGACCGGGCGGGGGCCACCGCACCCGGCGGGCTGAGCCGCCGGGCGTCCACCGAGTACAGGACCGGCAGGCCGTCGAGCCGCTCCACCTCGCGCACCGTATGAATCCGGTCGTCCCTGCGGTCCGCGGCAAACGCCGCCACGAGCCCGGCCAGCAGGCCCGCGAGCAGCCCGCTCGGCAGGTACAGCAGCGGCTGCGGGCTGGCCGCCGACGACGGCGGGACCGCGCTGGTGATGATGTAGCCGGGGTTGGTGTTCACCGACGCGTTGATCGCCGAGATAGTTGTCCGCAAGGTATCCAGCTTGGCGCTGACCGTCTTCAGCTCGAGTACGGCCTGGGCCCTATCGGCCGACCCGGGCGCCAGCCGCCCGATCTGATCGTGCAGCGTCACGCTGCGGGACTCCAGGCTGGCCGCCTTTTCCTGCTCCTGGGTCAGCTCGAAGGCGAGCTTGCTGGCCGCAGTGGTGTGCCGCGCGGTCAGGTAGCCGCGGGCGAAGGCCTGCGCGCAGGCCGCGGCGCTGCCCGGGGCCGGTGCCGAGCAGCTGATGGCCAGGACCGCGGTGTTGGCCGGGACCGAGACGCTGACCTGCCCGAGCAGGGCCTGCGTCTCTCTCCGGCGGTGCAGGGTCCTGGCGGCCAGCACGGCCACCGTGTTGGACGCCACGATCTGCGCCTCGTTGTCCATGTTGACCGCGGTGCTCGTGCCCTTGCTGCCCAGCACCACGTTCTGGTTGGCGGAGTTGGGCGTCACGTACACGTCGGCGGTCGCCTGGTAGCTCGGCGGCGCGACGGCGAGGTAGATCACCGACACCAGCGCGCCCAGGCCCGCCAGGGCTAACGCGATCCAGCCGCGGCGGCGCAGCACACCGCTGTAATCGGCGAGCTCGAGAAAGTCGGGACGCGGCGGGTCGGTCATGACCGCGGTTCTCCTTTGCGCCGGACGGTGCTGGCGGCAGCAGCCGCCAGCGGGCCGCCCCGGCCGCCACCCGGCCGGGGTGCTGCGGGCCTGGACATCGGTCACAGGCCGTCCGGCGCAGCAAACCCGGTCAGGATGGTACGGGACGGCCAGCGCCGCTGGGGTATGTTCCGGCTGGCGTCCCAGAGAGAGGATCACCACGTGCCGCCGTTCGATGACCCCCGCGAATTCATCCGGATGCCCAGGCTCAGCACGCTGGCGCTGTCGCCCGACGGAAGCTGGCTGGCCGCGGCGGTGTCCACGCTCGACGCCGCGGGCACCAAGTTCACCAGCAGCATCTGGCGGGTGTCCGCCGACCCGCCGGGGGCGGCCGCCTCCCGGCTGACGCACAGCTCCGCCGGGGAGAGCAGCCCGGCCTTCCTGCCCGACGGCTCGCTGCTGTTTCTGTCCAAGCGCCCGGCGCCGGCCCAGCCGGCCGGGCCCGTGGCCGCGCCGGAGAGCCACGACGAGGCCAAAGCCGACAGCGCCGACGGCGGGGACAAGCCCGCGGTGTGGCGGCTGCCCGCGGGCGGCGGCGAGGCCACCCGGGAGGCCATCGCGCCGGGCGGGATCTCCGGCCTGGCCACCGCCCGGTCGGCTCCCGTGCTGCTGGCCACCACCTCGATGCATGCCGGGGTGACCGGCCTGGACGCCGACGCCAAGCGCCGCCAGGCGCGCAAGGACGCCGGGGTGACCGCGATCCTGCACGAATCCGGGCCGGTCCGGTACTGGGACCACGACCTCGGCCCGGAGGGCGTCCATCTGCACGCCGCCGACCTCAGCGGGCCAGCGGCGGGCCCCGCGGCCGGCGGCGGCCCGGCCGGGGCCGGGATGGCGGACCTGACCCCGGAACCCGGCCGCGCGCTGGACGACTGCGCGTTCGAGCTGACCCCGGACGGCTCGCTGGCGGTGACCACGTGGACGATCACCGGCGAGGACGCCACGCTGACCACCGAACTCGCGGTGATCTCGGTGGCCAGCGGCGAGCGCCGGGTGCTGGCCGCCGAGGCGGGCCAGGACTTCCACGGGCCGCGGATCTCGCCGGACGGCCGCTACGTGGCCTGCGTCCGCAGCGCCAAGGACAGCTACGACAGCCCCGGGGACGTCACGCTCGTGGTGATCCCGCTGGATAACGGCGCCGACGGCGGCACCGCGGAGGCCCGCGACGTGCTGGCGGGACTGGACCGCAGGCCGCTGGAGGCGGCCTGGGCGGCCGACTCCGGCTCGGTCTTCTTCACCGCGGACGACCAGGGACGGCGGCCGGTGTTCCGGGCCGACCTGACCAGCGGCGTGGTCACCCGGCTGACCACCGACGCCGCCGCGTACGAGCAGCTGTGCCCGTCCCCGGACGGCCGCTGGGTGTACGCGCTGCGGTCGGCCTGGGACGCGCCCCCCGCCCCGGTGCGGCTGGACGCGGCCGCGCCCGGCACCCCGGTCGCCCTGGCCGGGCCCGCCGAGGCGCCGGCCCTGCCCGGCACGCTGACCGAGGTGACCACCACCGCCGAGGACGGGACCAGCCTGCGCGGCTGGCTGGTGCTGCCCGACGGCGCCAGCGAGGAGCACCCCGCGCCGCTGCTGCTGTGGGTGCACGGCGGCCCGGTGATGAGCTGGAACGCCTGGTCGTGGCGGTGGACCCCGTGGCTGATGGCGGCCCGCGGGTACGCCGTGCTGCTGCCCGACCCGGCGCTGTCCACCGGCTACGGGCACGCGTTCATCGCCCGCGGGCACGGCACCTGGGGCCAGGCGCCGTTCACCGACGCGCTGGCGGTCACCGCGGCGGTGACCGCCCGGCCGGACATCGACGCGGCCCGCACGGCGATGATGGGCGGCTCGTTCGGCGGCTACATGGCCAACTGGATGGCCGGGAACACCGACCAGTTCTGCGCCATCGTCAGCCACGCCGGCCTGTGGTCGCTGGACCAGATGTTCGCCACCACCGACATGCCAGCGTTCTGGCGGCGGATGTTCGGCGACCCGTTCACCCAGCCCGAGCGCTACCTGGCCAACTCGCCGGACAAGCACGTGGCCAAGATCAGCACGCCGATGCTGATCATCCACGGCGACAAGGACTACCGGGTACCGATCGGCGAGGCGCTGCGGCTGTGGGCCGACCTGGCCGGCCGGGTCAAGGACGCCAAGTTCCTGTACTTCCCGGACGAGAACCACTGGATCCTCAACCCCGGCAACATCGTGATCTGGTACGAGACCGTGCTGGCCTTCCTGGCCCAGCACGTGCTCGGCGAGGCCTGGCAGCGGCCCAGCCTGCTGTGACCCGGCCTGCTGTCACCGGGCGGGACGTGCCAGGCTGGGCGGTATGACCCGCGCCCAGCTGGACAAGCGCCCCGGTGACGTGGCCGCCATGTTCGACGGCCTGGCCGGCCGGTACGACCTGCTCAACGACGTCCTGTCGGCCGGCCAGGACCGGTACTGGCGGCGGGCGGTGGCCCGGGCCGTCGCGGCCGGGCCCGGCGAACGGGTCCTGGACCTGGCGGCGGGTACCGGGACATCGTCGGTTTCGTTTACCACGGCCGGGGCGGTCTGCATCGCATGTGACTTCTCTCTGGGCATGCTCCGCGCCGGAAAGCTGCGTACACCTGACAAGAACAGCAGCGTCACGTTCGTGGCCGGGGACGCGCTGTCGCTCCCGTTCGCCGACGCCCAGTTCGACGCGGTCACGATCTCGTTCGGGCTGCGGAACGTGGCCGACCCCGGCCAGGCCCTGACCGAGATGCTCCGGGTGACCCGGCCGGGCGGGCGGCTGGTGGTGTGCGAGTTCAGCCACTTCCCGGTGCCCGTCCTGGACCGGCTGTACCACCGCGCGCTGCACGCCGGCGGCCCGGCCCTCGCCCGGGTGCTGGCCCAGGACCCGGGCGCGTACGCGTACCTGGCCGAGACCATCGCGGCCTGGCCGGGCCAGCGGGAACTAGCCGCGATGATCCGCGCGGCCGGCTGGGCCGGGATCGGCTGGCGGAACCTCAGCCTGGGCTTCGTAGCGGTCCACACCGCCCGTCGGCCGGCCCCCGCGCCCGCATCCCCGCAGTAGGTCTAGACTGCGATGAAAAGCACTTGTGAAGCGGTTCACAAGATAGTCAGGAACCAGGTCCGTGACCGAGATAGCTCCGCAACCTGACCGCAGTGCTGCCCAAAACCGCAGTGCTGCCCAAGCCCGCGGTGCCGCCGTAGCCAGCGAGGACACCGCCGACGTCATCGTCGTCGGGGCCGGCCCGGCCGGCTCGTCCACCGCCTATTACCTGGCTAGCGCCGGCCTGGATGTCCTGCTGCTGGAAAAGACCCGGTTCCCCCGGGAGAAGGTCTGCGGCGACGGGCTGACCCCGCGCGCGGTCAAGGCGCTGACCGGGATGGGCGTCCCGCTCGGCGAGCAGGACGGCTGGCTGCGGAACAAGGGCCTGCGCATCATCGGCGGCGGCGGCCGCATCGAGGTGCCGTGGCCGGACCTGTCGTCCTTCCCGGGCTTCGGCCTGGTGCGCACCAGGACGGACTTCGACGAGATCCTGGCCCGGCACGCGGTCAAGGCCGGCGCCCGGCTGCTGGAAGGCGTCAACGTCACCGCCCCGGTGCTCGACGACCGGACGGGATGGGTCAGGGGCGTGCAGGCCGGGCCCGACCGCACGTTCCGGGCGCCGCTGGTGGTCGCCGCGGACGGCAACTCGTCCCGGCTGTCGGTGGCGATGGGCCTGCGCAAGCGCGACGACCGGCCGCTCGGCGTGGCGGTGCGCAGCTACTACCGCACGCCACGGCACGACGACGACTGGCTGGAAGCCTGGCTGGACCTGTGGGACGGCAACTCGCTGCTGCCCGGGTACGGCTGGATCTTCGGGATGGGCGACGGGACCAGCAACATCGGCCTCGGCCTGCTGAACACCAGCTCCTTGTTCCAGCACATCGACTACCGGGCGCTGCTGCGCCGCTGGCTGGCCGCCATGCCGGCGGAATGGGAGCTGACCGAGGAGAACCGGACCGCGCCGGTGCGCGGCGCGGCGCTGCCTATGGGCTTCAACCGGACCCCGCACTACACCAGGGGCCTGCTGCTGGCCGGCGACTCCGGCGGTATGGTCAACCCGTTCAATGGCGAGGGCATCGCGTACGCGATGGAAGCCGGGGAGATCGCCGCCCGGGTGATCATCCAGGCCCTCGGCCGGCCCACCGCCGCCTCCACGGAGACGGCGCTGGCCGGCTACCCGGCGGCGCTGAAGGACGCGTACGGCGGCTACTACACCCTGGCCAGGGGCTTCGTGCACGCCATCGGCAATCCGGCGATCATGCGGTTCGCCACCCGGCACGGCGTGAAGCGCCCGGCGGTCATGCGGTTCACCATGAAGCTGCTCGGGAACCTGACCGAGACCCGCGGCGGTGATGCGGTGGACCGCGTGATTAACGCACTGTCTAAGATTGCGCCGGCGGCATAGCCGACGGTGCCCGGCCCCGCCCCGGGGCCAATGTTCGGCGAGCAGAAATTGGGGGTGACGAGAGACGATGAGCTTGTATGTGCCGATCCTGGTGCTGGCGGCACTGGCCGCCGTCTTCGCCCTTTTCTCACTGGTGATGGGGTCGCTGGCGGGGCCGAAACGCTGGAACCGGGCCAAGCTCGAGGCTTACGAGTGCGGCATCGAGCCGACCCGTCAGCCGGCCGGCATCCGGTTCCCGGTGAAGTACTACCTGACCGCGATGCTCTTCATCGTGTTCGACATCGAGATCATCTTCCTCTACCCGTGGGCCGTCGCCTTCGACCGGCTCGGGCTGTTCGGGCTGGTCGAGATGGTGACGTTCATCGTCACGGTGCTTGTCGCGTACGCCTACGTCTGGCGGCGCGGCGGTCTGGAGTGGGACTGAGATGGGCCTGGAAGAGAAGCTGCCAAGCGGCATCCTGCTGACCACCGTCGAGAAGGTCGCCGGGTACGCGCGCAAGAGCTCGGTCTGGCCGGCCACGTTCGGCCTGGCCTGCTGCGCGATGGAGCTGATCTCCACCGGCGGGCCCCGGCACGACCTGGCCAGGTTCGGCATGGAGCGGGCCTCGAACACGCCCCGCCAGGCCGACCTGATGATCGTGGCCGGCCGGGTCAGCCAGAAGATGGCGCCGGTGCTGCGGCAGGTCTACGACCAGATGCCCAACCCCAAGTGGGTCATCTCCATGGGCGTGTGCGCCTCCTCCGGCGGCATGTTCAACAACTACGCGATCGTCCAGGGCGTCGACCACATCGTGCCGGTCGACATCTATCTCCCGGGCTGCCCGCCACGGCCCGAGATGCTGATGGACGCCATCCTCAAGCTCCACCACAAGATCCAGACCTCCAAGCTCGGCGTGAACGCCGAGGAGGCGGCCCGCGAGGCGGAGGAGGCGGCGCTCAAGGCCCTGCCCACGATCGAGATGAAGGGGCTGCTGCGGTGAGCGACGCCAACGGGGTGAACCCCGAGAAGGACCTCGGCGCCTCCAACCTCCCCGGCCAGCGCGGCGAGGGCGGCGAGGAGATCCGCGTCCAGCGCGGCATGTTCGGCGCCGACAACGGCGGCGACACCTCCGGCTACGGGGGCCTGGTCCGCTCGGTCCGCCTCCCGGGACCGGCCGCCCGCCCCTACGGCGGCTGGTTCGACGAGGTCGCCGACGAACTCGAGGGCGCCCTCGAGGAGCAGGGCCTCGACGTCGCCGACGTGATCGAGAAGACCGTCGTCGACCGCGACGAGCTCACCTTCCACGTCGCCCGCGAGCACCTGCTGCAGACCGTCCGCACCCTGCGCGACGACCCGGCGCTGCGCTTCGAGCTCTGCCTCGGC
>DASVBE010000068.1:0-20653 GCA_036375995.1 Streptosporangiaceae bacterium
CCGACCGACGAGGACATGGCGGCCCGCCGCACGATCATCGACACCGATCCACCCGACCACACCAAGCTCCGCAAGATCCTCTCCGGCAGTTTCTCCCAGCGGGCCGTCGCCGTCTACCAGCACTTTGTCGAGGGCCTGACCGAGGAGGTCCTGGACCGGGCCCTAGTCAACGGCGAGTTCGACCTCGTCGACGCCATCGCCAAGGAAGTCCCGATCCGGGTCATTGCGAGGATCATGGGCCTGCCCGGCTCCGAGCTCGACCGGTTCATCGACCTGGGCGACCGGCTGATCGCCAACACCGACCCGGCCGTCACCGACGTGGTCTGGGGCCGGGACGACACCGACGCCTACCGGCTGTACCCGTTCCGCAGCCCGTACGGCAAGCAGCTGTGGGACCTGGGCCGGGAGGTCGTCAAGGACAAGCTCCGCGAGCCCGGCGACGACCTGCTGTCCACCCTGCTGGCCGCGGAGGTCGACGGGGACCGGCTGACCGAGACCGACCTGGACAACTTCTTCTCGATCATGGTCATCGCCGGCAACGAGACCACCAGGATCGCGATCGCCCAGGGTGTGCTCGCGTTTATCGAGCACCAGGACCAGTGGGACCGCCTGGCCGCCGACCCGGACGCCCTCGCCAGCACCGCCGCCGACGAGGTCATCCGCTGGACCTGCCCCACCCACTTCATGCGCCGCACCGCCACCAGGGACACCGAGCTGGGCGGCGCCCGCATCAAGGAAGGCGACAAGGTCGTCCTCTGGTACGTCTCCGGCAACCGGGACGAGACCGAGTTCCCCGCCCCGGACACGTTCGACGTCGGCCGGGCCCCGAACCGGCACCTCAGCTTCGGCCGCGGCGGCCCGCACCTGTGCCTGGGCGCGCACCTGGCGAAGCTCGAGGTCCGGATCGTGCTCGGCGCGCTGGCCCGCCGGATAACCCGGTTCGAGCTGGCCGGCCCGCCGCAGCGGATCCGCTCCAACTTCACCAACGGGCTGCGCGAGCTGCCCGTCCGCGTCACCCGCACCGCCAGGTAAGACCAGTAAGAGCAGGCCAGACACCACAACGCGCGCACCGCAGATCAGGGAGGGCTCGATGGCGGGTTCCCGTAAGGCGTACGAGCGCCTGGGCGCGAAGGTCCTCTCGCTGCCCGATGTCGTCGCCCAGTCCGTCGGGTTCATGGGGCCGGTGTTCTCCTCGGCCTTCGTGATCCCGCTGGTCATCGGCGTGGCCAGCGCGTCCGGCCGGGGCGGCGGCATCGCCACCCCGCTGTCCGTGCTGATCGCCGCCGTCGGCGTGTTCGGGCTGGGCTGGATCGTGTCCCGGTACGCGAAGGAGATCCACTCGGCCGGGTCGCTGTACGACTACGTCAGCCGCAGCCTCGGCGAGCGGATCGGCACCGCGGCCGGCTGGCTCTACTACGCCGGCGTGACCGTCCTGCTCACCGGCCTGCTGCTGCTTATCGGCGGCTACGTGCAGGGCACGCTGCAGGCGGAGTTCAAGATCAACCCGCTGCCCTCGTGGGCCTGGACCCTGATCCTGATCGCCCTGATCGGCGCGATCCTTTATTACGGAGTACGGCTGTCCACCCGCAGCCAGCTTGCCCTCGCGCTGGTCTCCATCGTGGTGGTCGCCGTCTTCTTCATCGTGGTGATCGTCAAGCTCGGCTCGGACAACAGCCTCAAGCCGTTCAACCCGTCGTCCGCCGCGGACGGCTGGTCCGGCATCTTCTTCGGCGTGCTGTACGGCGTGCTGCTGTTCGTCGGCTTCGAGACCGCGGCCAACCTGGCCGAGGAGACCAAGAACCCCAAGCGCGAGATCCCGGTCGCCGTGCTCACCACGGCCGGCATCGCCACCGTGTTCTTCGTGGTGGCCGCCTACGTCGAGGTGGCCGGCTTCCACTACGACCTCAAGGCGATCGCGCAGGCGGCCGGAGCCCCGCTGTTCGCGCTGGGCGCCCCGGCAAGCGCGGGCGGCTACGGCGGCGTGTGGATCGACCGGCTGCTCGAGCTCGTCGTGCTGTTCGACATGATCGCGGTGGCCATCGGCTGCGCGGTGGCCTCGTCCCGCGGCGTGTTCGCCATGGCCAGGGACCGGCGGCTGCCGGCCTCGCTGGCCGTGGTCTCCAGGCGGCACGGCACGCCACTCGGCGCGACCCTGTTCGTGATCGCGGCCTCGCTGGCCACCCTGGCCGTCAACCAGTGGTGGACCGGCCTGTTCGCGCTGCCCGGCCTGCCGCACTACTTCGCGCTGTTCGCGTGGGGCTCCACGTTCGGCGGCTTCGCGCTGGTGGTCGTGTACCTGCTGATGTGCATCGGCGCGCTGCGCAGCTTCGCCACCGCGCCCGGCCGGGGCGCCCTGATCGTGGCCGCGCTGATCGGCATCGTGATCACGGCCGGCGCCATCTTCGCGTCGTTCTACAAGGTCCAGCCGCCGACGGTCTGGGCCCCGTGGGGCGCCATCGGCTTGTTCGCGGTGGGGCTGGTGATCAGCTTCGTGCTGCCCGGCCGGCAGGCAGCCCGCCGCGAACTGGCTGACCTGGGATCGAGGAGCACGACATAACCATGCGTAATCCTCACTACAAGTGATACGCGTACTCGCGGAACTCCCAGTCGGTGACGAAGCGCTCGAAGCGCTCTATTTCGTTGCGCTTGTAGGCCAGGAACGAGGCGGTGAAGTACTCGCCGAGGACGCCGGCCAGGTCGGTGTCCGCGGCGAGGGCGTCCAGCGCGTCGCCGAGGCGCTGCGGCAGCAGCGCGGCCCGGTCCGGGTCGTAGCCGTAGCCCTCCAGCTTGGCGGGGGGCTCGGTCTTGTCGCGCAGGCCCAGGTAGACCGCGGCGCCGACGGCCGCCATGGCCAGGTACGGGTTGGCCGTGGCGTCGCCGAGCCGGACTTCCATCCGGGCCGCGGGGCCGCGCTCCGGCGGGATCCTGACCATCGCGCTGCGGTTGTCCAGCCCCCAGTCGATCAGCCAGGGGGCGAGCGTGTCCGGGCCGAACCGCTTGTAGGAGTTGATCGTCGGGCTCAGCAGCGCGCTCAGCGCCGGGGCGTGGGCGAGCACGCCGCCGATCGCGTGCCGGCCGGTGCCGGACAGGCCGTCGGGCCCGTCCGGGTCGCCGAAGATGTTGCGGCCGCGCGCGTCGTTCACCGACACGTGCACGTGGAAGCCGGACCCGCCCTCGTCGTTGAACGGCTTGGCCATGAACGTGGCCAGCAGGCCGCGGTGCCGGGCGATCTCCTGGACCGCGGACTTCAGCCGGAACGACCGGTCGGCCGCGTCGACGAGGCCAGAATGCCCCAGGTTGATCTCGAACTGACCGGGCGAGAACTCGTGGTTGGCCGCGGTGACCCGCAGGCCGGCGTCCCGCAACTGGCGCAGCATGTGCACCAGCAGTCCCTGCGGGTCGCCCTTACGGCCGACCACGTACACGTTGCCCAGGTCGTTCGCGTACCGCTGCCAGGATCCGCCGTCGGCTGGCTCGCAGACGAAGAACTCCAGCTCGGGGCCGCAGGCCAGGCTGACGCCGAGGTCCTGGAACGCGTCGGCCACCCGGCGGGCCACGGTCCGCGGCGACTCCGGCGCGGGCTCACCCCCGGTGGTGTGCGCATCGCCCAGGCACCAGGCCGCGTTCGGCTCCCACGGCAGCGGGGTGACCGTGGCCAGGTCCGGGATCACGGTGATGTCCGGCAGCCCGGCCTCCAGGCCGCCCTGCACCGGCACCACGTCACCCATCGGCGAGGTGTGGTAGACCGCCCGGCAGAACGCCAGGCCGTGCTCCATCGCCGTGGGCAGCTCACCGAGCAGCACGTCCCGGCCGCGGTCCACGCCGATCATGTCGGGGTAGGAAACCCGGATGACGTCCACGCCGTCCGCCCGCAGGCGCTCGGTCAGCTTCCTCAGGTCGGTGGTCTCGACGGCCTCAGTGCGCTGGCTGGCCGAGGCGGCGTCTGGTCCGTGCGTCACGGCGGCTCCCGGCATGAGAACGTTAGGATACAAACGATTTTCCGCAGCGTAACCGCGGCCATGCGTACAGGCAAGATCCTGGCCGGTGCGGCTGGCTGTCGTCCAGAGGAGTGCACGTGGCCGAGGTAACCGGGTTCTACTATCCGCGGACGGCCACCGGGCGGTCCTCGCTGCTGCCCGCGCCGCCCTGGCACTACTCCGGCGACCTGCTGACCGTCGAGTACCGCACCGACCCGGCCCTCGTCGCCGAGCTGCTCCCGCCGCCGCTGGCGCCGGCCCCGTCCGATCCCGGCGCGATCGCCCTGATCTGGGCCGACTGGCAGTCCTGCGGCGACGACGGGGCCGAGCTGCTGGACCCGGTCCGGGCCCAGTACCGGGAGTGCTTCGCGGTGGCCCGGTGCTCGCATCGCGGCACGGTCTACTCGCGCTGTCTGTACATCTGGGTCGACGCCGACTTCGCGCTGGCCCGCGGCCTGGTCCAGGGCTATCCGAAGAAGCTCGGCTCGGTCCACCAGACGCGGCCGCACCCCTACGGGCGGGCCGCGCCCCGGATCGGGCCCGGCGGGGTGTTCGCCGGCACGCTGGCCGCGGCGGACCGGCGGCTGGCCCAGGCGGTGGTGACGCTGCGCGAGGAGGCGCCGTCCAACGGGTTCGTGAACGCGCACCCGATGGCGCACCACCGGTGGATGCCCTCGGTCGTCAAGGGCGCGCCGGACTCGCTGGCCGAGCTGATCGTCTCCGGCAGCGCGTCGCTGCAGGCCGGCCCGGCGTGGCGCGGCAACGCCACGCTCGAGCTGTTCGAGTCGCCGACCGAGGAACTGGCCCGGCTGGAGGTCCGCGAGATCATTGGCGGCTACTACCGCCAGGTGGGCGTGACCTGGGACGGGGGCCAGGTGCTGGTGCCTTGACGGAGAGCCTGGGCAAACTTAGTTTGGTCCCAAACGAATTTTAGGATTACGCATTGAAGCGCGGCGGGTCGATGAGCAGACAGACGGCGGCTGGCGCGGCGAGCGTCGCTGACGCGGTCAGCGTTGCCGGCGTAGCGGTTGACACCCGGCACTGGATCGGCGGCCAGCGGGTCCCGTCGGCGGGCACGTTCACCGACGTGTCCCCGATCGGCGAGCAGCCGCTGGCGCAGGTCGCGGCGGGCGGGCCGGCCGAGGTGGACGCGGCGACGGCGGCCGCGGCGGCGGCCTTCCCCGGCTGGGCCGCGACGTCCCCGGCGGAGCGGGCGGACCTGCTGCGCGCGATCGCCGGCGGGATCGAGCGGCGGGCCGAGGACCTGGCCCAGGTGGAGACCGCCGACAACGGGGCGCTGCTGCGCTCGCACCGGCGCGGGGTGATGCCGCGCGCGGCCCGGAACTTCCGGTTCTTCGCCGACTGGCTGGGCCAGCTCGACGGCGGTGACCTGGAGTTCTCCGGGCACCACCAGGAGGTCTCCTGGGCGCCGTCCGGCGTGACCGCGATCATCACCCCGTGGAACGCCCCGCTCATGCTCGCCACCTGGCGCATCGCGCCCGCCCTGGCCGCGGGCAACACGGTGGTGGCCAAGCCGCCGGAGTGGGCGCCGCTCACCGCCAGCCTGCTGGCCGACATCACCCGCGAGGCCGGGCTGCCGGACGGGGTGTTCAACGTCGTGCAGGGCCTCGGGGCCGAGGCGGGGGCGGCGCTGGCGGCGCACCCTGCCGTGGCGCGGGTCTGCTTCACCGGGTCGGTCGCCACCGGCCGGCTAGTCGCCGCCGCGGCCGGGGCCCAGCTCACGCCGGTGTCACTGGAGCTGGGCGGCAAGTCGCCGCTGCTGGTGTTCGCCGACGCGGACCTGGACCTGGCCGTGGAGAACGCGGTCGGGCAGTACGACAACGCCGGGCAGGTCTGCCTGGCCGGGACGCGGCTGCTGGTCGACGCGGCGGTGGCGGACGAGTTCCTCGCGCGGTTCCTGGAACGGGCCGCGGCGCTGCGGCAGGGCGACCCGCGGGACGAGCAGACCGACATCGGGCCGAACATCACGCGGGCGCACCTGGAGAAGGTCGACGGGTTCGTCCGCCGGGCGGTCGCGGACGGGGCGCGGGTGCTGCTCGGCGGCGGCGTGAACCCGGAACTGGGCGGGCTGTACTACCAGCCGACGCTGCTTTCCTGCGCAGCCGCGGGGTCGGAGATCCTGACCGAGGAGGTGTTCGGCCCGGTGCTGACGCTGCAGACGTTCGGCTCCGAGGACGAGGCGCTGGCGCTGGCCAACAGCACGAAGTACGGGCTGGCCGCCACCCTGTTCACCGGCGACCGGGAGCGGGCGTCCCGGGTGTCCGCGCGGCTGGTCGCGGGCACCGTGTGGGTCAACTGCTTCTTCGTCCGCGACCTGCGGGCCCCGTTCGGCGGGGCCGGCCAGTCCGGGATCGGCCGCGAGGGCGGCACCTGGAGCTTCGACTTCTACAGCGACGTCAAGAACACTGTCTACGCGCCGAAGGGGTGGCGGCACGATGGGTGAGGTCGTCGGGGCGGGCCTGCTCGCTCATGTGCCCACGATCATGCTCCCCGAGGCGGGCCGGCGGGAGCTGAACAACGGCCAGGAGATCAGCCTGGTGCCGGGCCTCCGGCGGCTGCGCTCCGAGGTCTTCGAGAAGCTCGACTACGACACGGTCGTGGTGCTCGACTCGCACTGGTTCACCACGGTCGAGTTCGTGGTGTCCGCGCACGAGTTGCGGGCCGGGCTGTTCACCTCGGACGAGCTGCCGCGGGGCATGTGCCGGGTGCCCTACGACTGGCCGGGGGACCCGGCGCTGGCGCGGTCGGTGGCGGCGCTGGGCGAGGCGCACGGCACCTGGATCACCGCGATCGACGACCCGTACCTGCCGCTGCACTACGCCACCGTCAACCTGTGGACGTTCCTGGGGCGGGGCCTGGGCAAGCGCTGGGTCAGCGTGAGCAACACCGCGGAGACCGGGGACACCGAGGACTTCCTGCGCGCCGGGCGGGCCATCGGCCAGGCCATCGCGGAGAGCGACCGGAAGGTCCTGCTGCTCGCCTCCGGGGCGATGTCGCACACGTTCTGGCCGCTGCGCGAGCTGCGCGCGCACGAGGCGTCGGACCCGTCGCACATCCGCACCGCGGCGGCCCGCGAGGCCGACCAGGACCGGATCGCGTGGCTGACGGCCGGGGACCACGCGAAGGTGCTGGACACCATGCCGGAGTACCTCCAGGTGCACCCGGAGGCCAAGTTCGCGCACTACGTGATGATGGCGGCGGCGCTGGGGGAGCGGGCCCTGACCGCGCCGGGCCGGCCGTTCAGCGAGTACGAGAACTCGGTCGGCACGGCGCAGATGCATATCTGGTTCGACCGCCCGGCGGCCGGCTGGACCGGGACGGGCGCCTAGCTATGGCGGAATTCCGCAGGATCCTGCTCGGCGGGGCGGTCGTCCAGGCCCGGCTCGATGGCGCGGACCTGGTCACCGCGGACGGGCGGCGGGTTGCGGCGGCGGACGCGGTGCACCTGCCGCCGGTCACCCCCTCCAAGATCATCGCCGTGCACCTGAACCACCGCAGCCGGGTGGCCGAGTTCCAGGCCACGCTGCCCGCCGCGCCGACGTACTTCCAGAAGCCGGTGTCCGCGCTGGTCGGTCACGGCGGCTCGGTGATCCGGCCGGCCGGGTTCCGCTACCTGAACTACGAGGGCGAGGTGGCCATCGTCATCGGGCGCCTGTGCCGGAACATCGTGCCCGCGCAGGCCGAAGGCTTCATCGCGGGCTACACGATCGCCAACGATTTCGGCCTGCACGACTTCAGGGACACCGACGCCGGGTCGATGCTGCGGGTCAAGGGATCGGACACGATGGCGCCCCTGGGACCGGGGCTGGTCACGGACTGGGACTTCCGCGGCAAGCACCTGCGGACGTACGTCAACGGGGCGCTGGCCCAGGACGGCTCGACCGATGAGATGCAGTGGGACATGCACTACCTGGTGGCCGACCTGGCCCGCACGATCACCCTGGAGCCGGGCGACGTGATCCTGTCCGGCACGCCGGCCAATTCGCGGCCGGTCCATCCGGGCGATGTCGTTGAGGTCCGCGTGGACGGGCTGGGGACTCTGACCAGCCATGTGGTGGGCGGGACCACCGTGGCGGACGGGTTCGGGGCTCAGCCGACCGCGAGCGAGGAAGTGGTCTCGACCGCCCTCGGCGGCGACTGGGAATTCCGTGGCATCCGCCCGCCGCGGCGGGGCTGACCCCGCCGCTCCCCATGATCACGGAGGATTCCGGGGGTTCCAGCACCCGGAATCCTCCGTGATCATGAAACCAGGAAGGGAGGGGCGATGGCTGCGCCGCGGATGTGCCTGATCCTCAGCGAGAACTGGACCATGACCGCGGGCCGCGATCTGGCCACGCTGGTCCGCTGGGCGCGCGAGGCCGAGGACGCCGGCTTCGACTCGGTGATGATCAGCGAGCACATCGCGCTGGGCCCGGCCGCGGGCGCCGCCGGGCTGATGGCCAACCCGCGCGAGTACGCCCTGCCCGGCAACCAGGACCCGGCCACCCCCTGGCCCAGCTCGCTGGTCCTGCTGTCCGCGATCGCCGCGGTGACCCAGCGGGTCCGCCTGGTGGCCAGCGCCGTGATCGCCCCGCTCCGGCATCCCCTGCTCCTGGCCCGCGAGCTGGGCTCGCTGGACCTGCTCAGCGGCGGGCGCCTGGTCGTGCAGCCGACCGTGTCCTGGCTGCCGGATGAGTATGCGGCGCTCGGCGTCCCGTTCCGCCAGCGGGGTGCGCTGCTGGACGAGCACCTGGCCGCCTGGTCGGTGCTGTGGCGCGAGACCCCGGCTAGTTTCGCCGGGGCGCACTACTCGTTCCGCGACGTGTACTTCGAGCCCAAGGCCTGGCGGCCGGACGGCCCCGCCCTGTGGTTCGGCGGCGAGCGGCTGCACTCCCGCCTGCTGGACCGCCTGGTCCGCTACGGGTCCGGCTACAACCCCCTCGGCCGCCCGTCTGCTGCGGAGCTGGCCACCCTCGACGCCGCCCTCCGTGCCGCGGGCCGGGACCCGGCGACGCTGGAGCGCGTCGGCGGCACCCGCGCGGTGTTCCCCGCCCCGGACGCGGTGGCGGACCTCGGCCAGGCCCTGGACGCCATCCCCGAGCAGGCGGCGGCCGGCTTCACCACGTTCTGCATCAAGCCGTCCCAGTTCACCGACGACCCCGCGGACGTCGCCCGCCTCTGCAAAGAGATCATCCGCCGCGTCGCCGTGCTGGCCCCCTGAGCGTTTCTCCCGCCGTAACCGAACTGGGCTTAGGTGGGGCGCGTTCCTGCATGTAACGGGCCGGACGGTGGGTGAGGAGTTCCGATGCACGGGGTGGAGGTGCGGCTGCTCGGGCCGGTGGAGGTGCTGGCCGGCGGGCGGGTGGTGGAGCCGGGGCCCGTTCAGCAGCGGACCGTGCTGGCCGCGCTGGCCGTGGACGCGGGGCGGCTGGTGCCGCTCGAGGTGCTGATCGACCGGGTCTGGGGCGGCACGCCGCCGCCCAGCGTGCGCAGCGGGATCTACAGCCATATGGCGCGGCTGCGGCGGATGCTGGTGCCCGCGGGCGGGCTGCTCCGCCGTCCCGGGGGTTACCTGCTCGACATTCCGCCCGAGGCGGTGGACCTGCACCGGTTCCGTACCCTGAGCCAGGCGGCGCGGACCGGGCCGGCGCCGGATGCGGGGACGCTGGGGACGGCGCTTGACCTGTGGCGCGGTCCGGCGCTGGCCGGGCTAGCCGGCGACTGGGTGGCCGCCACCCGGGAACGGCTCGACCAGCAGCGGGTCGAGGCCGTGCTGGCCTGGGCGCAGGCCCTGCTGGCGGCCGGCCGGCCGGGCCCGGTGATCGGCACGCTGCGGGACTTCGCGGACCAGCATCCGCTGGTGGAGCCGCTGGCCGCACGGCTCATCGAGGCGCTGTACGCCAGTGGCCGGGCGGCCGAGGCCCTGGACTGCTACGCCCGGGTCCGCGCGCACCTGGCGCGGGAGCTCGGTGCCGAGCCCGGGCCCGCGCTCCGCCGGCTGCACCAGGCCGTGCTCCGCGGCGACGAGCTGGGCCCTTCCCCGGCTGCTGCCGTTGTGACCCTCGGCGATGACCCGCCGGACCCGGACGGTGTTACGCCGGACCTGGTGACGAGCCCGCTGCCGCCGGACACCGGCGCGTTCACCGGCCGGGCCAGCCAGGTCCGGCAGATCGCCGGCGCCGTGGGGGACGGGCCGCTGCCGGTCATGGTCATCCACGCGATCGCCGGCATGCCCGGCGTGGGCAAGACCGCCCTGGCCGTGCACGTGGCCCACCGGATGGCCGGGCGGTTCCCCGACGGGCTGGTGTTCGTGGACCTGCACGGGCACACCGCCGGGCGGGAGCCGGCCGCGCCCGCGGACGTGCTGGCCACGCTGCTGTCCGCGGACGGGACCGACCCGCGGCAGCTGCCGGCCGGGCTTGACGCGCGGTCAGCCCTGTGGCGGCAGCGGCTGGCGGGCCGCCGGCTGCTGCTGGTCCTGGACAACGCGGTGAGCAGCGCCCAGGTGGCCCCGCTGCTGCCGGCCGCGCCCGGCTGCCTGGTGCTGGTCACCAGCCGCCGGTTCCTCGGTGACCTGCCCGGCGACACCGTGCCGGTGCAGCTGGACGTGCTCTCCCCGGCCGAGGCCGCGCAGATGTTCGGGCGGCTGGCGCCGCGCGCCGCGGCCGAGCCGGACCGGGTCGCCGACCTGGTCGCGGCGTGCGGCTACCTGCCGCTGGCGATCTCGCTGCTGGCCCGGGTGCTCATCCGGCACCCCCGCTGGACCGCGGGCGACCTGCTGGCCGAGACCCGGGCCCGGCTGCTCACCGTCACCGCCGAGCAGGCCAGCGTCGCCGCCGCGTTCGGGCTGTCCTACCAGGACCTGCCCGCCGCCCGGCAGCGGTTCTTCCGGCAGCTGGCCGGGCACCCGGGCACGGTGATCGAGCCCTACGCGGCCGCCGCGCTGGCCGGCCTGCCGGTCCCCGAGGCCGCCGCCCACCTGGACGCCCTGCACGCCGACAGCCTGCTGATCGAGGTTGGCTACCGGCGGTACGTGCTGCACGACCTGATCCGCAGCTACGCCGCCGACCTGGCCGCCGCCGACCCCGGGGACGAGCGGGCCGCGGCGCTGGGCCGGCTGCTGGACTTCTACCAGGCCGCCGGGGCCCGGGCCGAGGCCCGGCTGGCCCGGCAGACCCGGCCGGCCGCGCCGCGCGCCGGTGGCCGCCCGGACCGGGCCGGGCCCAGCCTGCCGGACCTGGCCGGGCCCAGCCTGCCGGACCTGGCCGACGCGGCCCAGGCGCTGGCCTGGGCCCGGGCCGAGCGGGCCAGCCTGCTCGCCTGCCTGGCCAGTACTGCTGACCCGCGGCGGATCGTGGAGCTGACCGCCGCGCTGACCGAACTGCTCCGCCGGGACGGGCCGTGGACCGACGCGATCGCCCGGCACACCGCCGCGGTCCGGGCCGCCGTCCGCCTCGGCGACCCGGTCGAGGAGGCCAACGCCCGGACGGACCTGGGCGCCGTGTACCGGCTGGCCGGCGACTACGCGGCCGCGGACCGGGAAGCGGGCCGGGCCCTGGAGCTCTACCGCGGCTGCGGCAGCCGTGTCGGCCAGGCCAATGCGCTGATCGCCCGGAGCAAGACGCTGTCGCGGACCGGGAGTTACGGCCCGGCGGTCCAGGAGGTGCTCCAGGCCCTGGACCTGTACCGCAGCTTCGGCGACGTCCGCGGGGAGGCCGCCGCGCTGGTCGAGGTGGCGGTCGCCATCGGCATGACCGGCGACTACGGCGGCGCGCTGTCCGCGCTGGCCAAGGCCGGGGAACGGTACAAGCGGATCGGCGACCGGCCGGGACAGGCTTACACGCAGCGGATAACCGGCATCGCCTGCTGCCGGACCGGGGACTACGCAGGTGCCCTGGACGCGCTGGGCCTGGCGCTCGGGTTGTACCAGGAACTCGGTGACCAGGCCGGGCAGGCGCTGACCCTGACTGACATCGGCCAGGTGGCCGCCGATACCGGCGACTACCCGAAGGCGGCGACCACCCTGGGGCAGGCGCTCCGCCTCCTCAGGATGCGTAATCATAAAATCGGGCAGGCCGTGGCACTCGTGTACCTCGGGACGGCCGCGCGCCGCGCGGGAGACGTCCCGGCGGCCCGGTCGGCGCTCGGCGAGGCGCTGGCCATCTACGACGAGCTCGGGAACTGCAGCGGCAGGGCCGCGGCGCTGAACGAGATGGGCGCGCTGCAGCGGCTGTGCGGCGCGGTGGACCAGGCGGAGTCGCTGCACCGGCACGCGCTGGGGCTGGCCATCCTGGAGCAGAGCGCGTGGGACGAGGCGCATGCGCGGGCCGGGGTCGCCCGGTGCGCGCTGGCCGGGGGGCGCCGCCAGGACGCGGCCGGCCAGCTGCACCACGCGCTGGCGATCTTCGAGCGGGTCGGCGCGGACCAGACGTCCGGGGCGGCCGAGATCTCGGCCGAGCTCGCCGCGCTCTGCTGACCGGCCCGCTGACCTGCGCGGCAAGGTTCCGGCAAGGTTCGGCCCAGGGCGGGGCAAGCTGCGCGGTGCAGCCTGGCGGCATGACAACCGTTTCCTATGCCAGCGGCATCTCCTCCGAGCCGCTGATCGGCGAGACCATCGGGGGATGCCTGCGCCGTACCGCCCGCCGGGCGGGCGACCGGGAGGCGCTGGTCGACGTGCCCAGCGGCCGCCGGTGGACGTACCGGGAGCTCGACGACGAGGTGGACACGCTGGCCCGGGCGCTGCTCGGGCTCGGCGTGGGCGCGGGCGACCGGGTCGGGATCTGGTCGCCGAACCGGCCGGAGTGGGTGCTCGTGCAGTACGCGACCGCGCGGCTCGGGGCCATCCTGGTCACGATCAACCCGGCGTACCGGACGCACGAGCTGACCTACGTGCTCAACCAGGCCGGGGTCAGCACGCTGATCTCCGCCGAGTCGTTCCGGACGTCGGACTACCGGGCGATGATCAGCGAGGCCAGCCCGGCCTGCCACAGTCTGCGGACGGTTATCTACCTGGGCACCAGCGGCTGGACGACCCTGCTCGCCCAGGCCAGGACCGTGGCACCGGCCGAGCTGGCCGAGCACGAGGCGGCGCTGAGCTGCGACGACCCGATCAACATCCAGTACACCTCGGGGACCACGGGGTTCCCCAAGGGCGCGACGCTGTCGCACCACAACATCCTGAACAACGGGTATTTCGTGGCCCGGCGGCAGGGCTGGTCCGACCAGGACCGGGTGTGCCTGCCGGTGCCGTTCTACCACTGTTTCGGCAGCGTGCTCGGCAACCTCGGCGCGCTGACGCACGGGGCCTGCGTGGTCATCCCGTCCCCGGGCTTCGAGCCGGCTGCCACCCTGGCCGCCGTCGAGCAGGAGCGGTGCACCGCCCTGTACGGGGTGCCCACCATGTTCATCGCCGAACTCGCCGACGCGGCGTTCCACCGCTCCGACCTGTCCAGCCTGCGAACCGGCGTGATGGCCGGCTCACCCTGCCCGGTCGAGGTGATGAAACGGGTGATCAGCGAGATGGGGATGGCCGAGGTCACGATCTGCTACGGCATGACCGAGACATCGCCCGTCGCCACCCAGAGCAATCGCGATGACGACCTGGACCGGCGCGTGTCCACGGTCGGCACGGCGCTGCCGCACGTGGAGATCAAGATCGTGGACCCGGATAGCGGCCTGACCGTGCCGCGCGGCGTGCCGGGCGAGTTCTGCACCAGGGGCTACTCGATCATGCTCGGCTACTGGGAGATGGCGGACCGGACGGCCGAGGTCATCGACCCGGCCCGCTGGATGCACACCGGCGACCTCGCGGTCATGGACGACGACGGCTACGTCAGCATCGTGGGGCGGATCAAGGACATGGTCATCCGCGGCGGCGAGAACATCTACCCACGCGAGATCGAGGAATTCCTGTTCACCCACCCAGACATCCTCGACGCGCAGGTGATCGGCGTGCCCGACGCGAAGTACGGCGAGGAGGTCATGGCCTGGGTCAAGCTCCGGCGTGGCGCCGAGCCGCTCACCCTCGCTGCGCTCAAGGAGTTCTGCACGGGCCAGCTGGCGCACTACAAGATCCCGCGCTACCTCAAGCTCGTCACCGAGTTCCCGATGACCATCACCGGCAAGATCCGCAAAACGGAGATGCGCGAGATCTCGTTCGAGGAGCTGGGCCTGCCCGACGCAGCCGCCACGCGCACGGCCTAGCCCCTTGCCGCGGGCCCTGCGGTCCCTGATATATGGGACCTCCGGCTCTGGGCGGCTGGCTGGCCAGTGCTGACGGTGGGGTCATGAGGGCAGGTCAGGCCGCCATCGTGGTGGAAGGGCTGACGAAGGATTACGGCCGGGTGCGCGCCGTGGACGGGATCAGCTTCCAGGTCGGGCGCGGGGAGATCTATGCCCTGCTCGGGCCGAACGGGGCAGGCAAGACCTCGACGGTCGAGATCCTCGAAGGCCACCGGCAGCGGTCGGGCGGTTCGGTCCGGGTGCTCGGGCTCGATCCGGGCGCGGGCGGCCGCGCTTTGCGGGAACGGATCGGGATCGTGCTTCAGTCCGGCGGGACGGAGGCCGAGCTGACGGTCGGTGAGATGGTCTCCCTGTTCGCCAGCTTCTACACCCGCCCGCGGGACGTGGCGGAGACGATCGAGCACGTCGGCCTGGCCGCCCAGCGCCGCAGCAGGGTGCGGACCCTGTCCGGGGGGCAGGCGCGCCGGCTGGACCTGGCCTTGGCCCTGGTCGGCAGCCCGGAGGTGCTCTTCCTCGACGAGCCGACCACCGGATTCGACCCGCACGCGCGGCGCGGAGCCTGGGACATGATCGCGGGCCTGCGCCGGTCCGGCACGACCGTGCTGCTCACCTCGCACTACCTCGACGAGGTGCAGCAGCTGGCCGACCGGGTGGGGGTGATGAGCCACGGCCGGCTGGTCGAGGAGTCCACCCCGGACGCGCTCGGCGGCCGCGACGTGTCCGGAACCGTGATCAGCTTCCGGCTCCCCGCCCGGCTGCGCGGCAGCACCCCGCCAGCCGGGCCGTGGGACCAGCCGGAAGGCCCGGCCGGCGGGTTCACCATGCACACCGACGAGCCCACCCGGGTCCTGCTGGCCCTCACCCAGTGGGCGGCCGCCCACCACGCGGAGCTGCCCGGGCTGACCGTCACCCGGCCCTCGCTGGAGGACGCGTACCTGCGCATCACCGGGCAGGCAGACGGTGAGGCCGACGATGGCCACTGAGACGGCACGCAGATCCCGCCCCGCGGCCCTGCTGGCCCTCGGCCAGGTCCGCTACCAGTTGCTGCTGCTGCTCCGCAGCCCGCTGGGGTTCTTCGTATCCCTCGTGTTCCCGCTGCTGCTGATGATCTGCCTCAAGGTCATCACCCCGGCCGGGCCGGTGGGCGGGCTGCCCTACGCGCAGTGGCTCACCCCCGCGATGTGCGCGTTCTGCCTGCTCACCACGTGCTACGTGACGACGATCACCAGCCTGGTGCTGGCCCGGGAGGAGGGCATGCTCAAGCGCCTGCGCGGCACGCCGCTGCCGGCCTGGGCCTATCTGGCGGGGCGGTTCGGCTCCGCCTTCGTCACCTCGGTGATCGGGTGCTGCGTCCTCATCGCCACCGCGGTGGTGTTCTTCCACGTGCGCATCGTCTGGCATGCGCTCGGCTACTTCGCCGCTGCCACGGTGCTGGGCATCGTCTGCTTCTTCCTGCTCGGCGCGGCGGTGACCACGGTGGTCCCCAAGAGCGAGACCGCGGTCCCGATCGCCTTCGGCACGATGCTGCCGCTGGCGTTCATCTCGGACGTGTTCTTCTCCATCAGCCACCCGCCCGGGTGGCTGCACGGCCTGATGTCGGCCTTCCCGGTCGCCCCGGTCGCCCAGGCGATGGAGGCCTGCTTCAGCCCGGCCACCCAGTCCTGGCCGATGCCGCTGTCGGGGCTGCTGGTGGTCCTCGCCTGGACCGCGGCCGCGGTCGTGGTCATCGCCCTGGCCTTCCGCTGGGAGCCGGGCCCCATGCTGGCCGTCCGCGGGCTGGGCCGCCTGCCTCGCTGGCCCGGGCACTCGCGGGCCGGACGGTGACGAACAGCGCAAAATAGGGCCATTGGGCTCTATGCCTGCCGGATGGCCGCGCAGGTGCACTAGAGGTAGAGGTGAGTACCATGTCTGCCTTCCAGCACTATGCCGCCGCCACTGCCCTGGCTGGCCTGATGAGCCTGCTGGCCTGCGGAACCATACCGGCCGGCCAGCCTGGAGCGGTGCCGTCACCCAGCCCGGTGGCGAGCACCCCAGCACCGGCGGCGAGCACGACGGCGCCTGCCGTCCTCACGTCCGGCGCGGCCCCGGCGCCCAGCAGCATGACCAGGGCGCCCGGGCATCCCCTGCTGCGGCTCGGCGCGCACGGCGCGGCGGTCAAGACGCTCCAGCGCCGGCTGATCGCACTGCGCTACTACGACGTGGCCACGGCAGACGGCGTGTTCGGGCCGGGCACCTACCACTCGGTCATTGCCTTCCAGAAGGTCCAGCGCCTGGCCAGGGACGGCGTGGTGGGACCGGCCACCTGGGCCAGGCTGGCCAGGCCGCGCACCCCGGCACCGCGCTACCGGATGGCGACGGCCTCCCTGGAGGTGAACCTGGCCAGGCAGGTTCTCTACTACATCCGCGGCGGGGTGATCAGGCGCATCCTGGACACCTCGACCGGCCGGGCCGGGTTGCCCACACCGACCGGCCGGTTCCGCATCTACTGGCGCTACTCCAACGGCTGGCAGCCCGGCCCGCTCGGCTCGATGTACCGGCCGAACTACTTCTACCGCGGTTACGCCGTGCACGGCATGACCTCGGTGCCCGCCTACCCGGCCAGCCACGGCTGCGTCCGCATCACGGTCCGGTCCATGGACCGCATGTGGTCGTCGCTGTTTGTCGGCATGCCGGTCGGGATCTACCAGTCCTGACCGGGCCGGCCCCGGTGCCTGGGGAGCAGGTCAGCTGGGGGTGATGCCCAGGATCACCGTCGTGGTCCGCGGGCGGCCCAGGTGCAGCTTGTCCTGGATGAACCGGAGCGGCCTGAAGATGATCATGTCGTACCGGTACTTGCCCGCGATGAGCTGCTGGACGACGCCGGTCTCCTGGTCGGGGAGGATCTCCGCCACGGCCGGCACCTGCTGGCCGCGGAGCCGGCCGCTCGCGGTGCAGATCGCCACCCGGACCTGGGGATTGCGGCGGATGCGCTTGACCTTGCCGGAGGCGGCGTCGGTCTGCACCAGGAGCCTGCCGTCCCGCTGGACGAACCACACCGGCGTGGCGACACCCTGGCCGTCGCGCCTGTAACTGGTGATGCTGAGATACCGGCCGCGGAACACTGGCGCCGCGGCGGCCGGCTGATACGGCCGGCCTGCAGAAACTGCCTCGTTCATGGCCTTTCCTTTCAGCAGCCTTTCAGTGGCCGGTCCGCATCTGGCCGCCGTGCGGGGTGTGGCCCGCAATCCACCGGGCCAGCGCAACGAGCTGGACCAGCAGTGCGATGCAGGAGCCTGCGATGGCGACAACCAGCAGCGTCCGCACTCCGGCCGCCCAGCCAGCGGACAGGTCGAAGGGGAACACCTGCCAGATCCGGATGGCCGTGGCCAGCCCGATTCCGGTGGTTACCAGGTCACCGAGCGACTTCAGCCACGGCGGATCGTAGACCAGGTACGTGAGGTTGGCCGCGATGCCTGCCGCGATGCTGAGGTTCACCAGCCACAGCACCTGCGTGGTGTCGCTGGTAAGGAACGGTATGGCCTGCCATCCCGGGGCGACGTTCAGGACGACCAGCATCGCCGTGCTGAACACGATGGCCAGGCCGTAGCCAGTCCGCCGCGCACCCGCCGATGGGCGGTGCGCCGAATGTGAGTGTGCCATGGCCGCCTCCTTCGGATCCGGACCTACTGCGACGGTAGGAGCGGTGCGTGACAGCAGAGAGGGACCGAGGTCACCTTTCCGCGGCGAATGGTCCCGGCCATTCACCCGGCGGCCTGGGGACGTTGGGCCCGGGGCATCGGGACTTAGGCGACTGCCGCGCGACGCCGGCCCCGGGCAGGCTCGGACCCGGCGGTGATGGTCATGCGTGCTGGCGAGACTGTGATCCAGATTGACGCGCTGAGCAAGCGCTACGGCCGGGTGCAGGCCCTCGACGGGCTCAGCCTGGATGTCCGGGCCGGGGAGGTGCTGGGCTTCCTGGGGCCGAACGGGGCCGGGAAGACAACGACACTGCGGCTGCTGATGGGCTATCTCCGGCCCACCGCGGGGTCCGCGCGGGTGCTGGGCCTGGACTGCTGGCGGGACAGCGTCGCGGTGCACACCAGGACCGGGTATCTGCCGGGCGACGTGCGGCTGTGGCCGCGGATGAGCGTCCAGGCGATCGCCGGGCACCTGGCCCGGCTGCGGGGCCTGGACCACGACCCGCGGACCCTGGACCTGGCCAAGCGGCTGGACCTGGAACTGGACCGGCCGGTGGGTGATCTGTCCAAGGGCAACCGGCAGAAGGCCGCGGTGCTGCTGGCCCTGCTCGGCGAGCCGGAACTGCTGCTGCTGGACGAGCCGACCAGCGGCCTGGACCCGCTGGTCCAGGCCGAATTCCACGCGATCCTGCGGGAACGCGTCGCGGCCGGGGCGGCGGTGCTGCTGTCCTCGCACGTGCTGTCGGAGGTCGACCGGGTCGCCGACCGGGTCGCCATCATCCGGTCCGGCCGCCTGCTGATGCTGGAAAGCCTGGCCGGGCTGCGCGAGAAAGCCCGGCACACCGTGGAGGTGCGGTTCGGCTCGCCACCGCCTCCCAGCGCGTTCGCCGCCGTGCCGGGCATCACCGATGTGCGGCTGGAGGGCAGCCTGCTCCGCTGCACCATGCAGGGCGAGGTCGACCCGCTGATCAAGGTGCTGAGCCGCTATCACGTCACAGACCTGAACTCGCACGAGGCAGACCTGGAGGAGACCTTCCTGGCGCTGTACGGGGAGGCGGCACCGAAATGAGCACAGTCATGGCAGTCCGAAGTGCAGTCACCTCACGGTGGGAGATCACCCTCCAGGCACTGCGCGTCTCCCGGCGGCGGCTGGCGATCTGGGCCGGGTCGTTCGCCGGCCTGATCGCCCTGTACGCGGTGATCTGGCCGTCGGTCCGGGGCAACACCAGCTGGCGCAACCTGTTCGACACGCTGCCCGAGACCTACCGGGCGCTGTTCACCGCCAGCGGCACCATCGACCTGAGCACCGCGGGCGGGTATCTCGGCGTCGAGCTGATGGGCTTCATGGGCCCGGCGCTGATCGCGGTCTACGCCATTACCACCGGCGCGGGCGCTATCGCCGGCGAGGAGGACCTCGGGGGCCTGGAGGTTACCCTGTCGGCGCCTATCTCGCGGGCCCGGGTGTTCGCCCAGCGCTGCGCGGCCCTGGTGATCGGCGTCGTCACGCTGATGGCCGCCGTCGGCGCTACGCTGTGGATCTTCTCCGCCCTGCTCGGCATGGGCCTCGGCCTCGGCGCGATCGCCTCCGGCGCCGCCGCGCTGGGGCTGTTCGGCCTGTTCACCGGGGCCGTCGCGATCGCCGTTGGGGCGGCCACCGGGAGCGCGGCCGCGGCCCGCGGCCTGGCGGCGCTGGCGGCCGTGCTCAGCTACCTGATCAACGCCCTGGCCCAGATCACCAGCGTGCTGCGGCCCGCCCGGCCGGTGTCCCCGTACTACCTGGTCCTGGGCAATGAGCCGCTGGCGAACGGGCTGCGCCTGATCGGCGCGGTGTCGGTGCTCGGCGCGGCCGTCCTCCTCGCGGTGGCCGGCGGCATCCTCTTCACCCGCCGCGACCTGAGCTGAGGGCACATGGACCGCCGCGTCCGGGCTGGGCGCACGACCTGGTCCGTCGTGGTCGCCGCCGCACTGTGCCTGGGCGCGGTTTGGTGAGTACCACCGAAGGCACTGGCCCGGTCACCGGCTGACTGGTGCGGCCGCCGGGCCGAAGCTTTCCTCGGTGAGCAGGTTGGCCATGCCTATCCCCGCGGCGGTGAGACGGGCCTCGATGAGGCCCGGGGGATAGGCGGCCAGGCCGGCGTCGTTGAGGATCGGCATATCGGTGGGGTGCGGTTCGAGGCGGTCCCAGCGCTCCTGCCGCACCCCGCTGACGTTGTGCCCGCGGAACCGGCCGCCGGCCGGCTCGGCATGCTCGCTGCGGAAGGCCCAGACCACGAAGTGGTGGTCCGGCCCGATGATCTCGTAGGCCCCGGTCAGGGCCAGGTGGCTCACAGCGCAGCCGGACTCCTCGGCGGTCTCCCGCCGCGCGGCCTCGGCAATCGGCTCGCCGAACTCGACCTTGCCGCCCGGCAGCACCCAGAACCCGGCGTAAGGCCCGCGTTCCTGGCGGACGAACGTCACCCCGCCGCCCGGCCCCGGTACGGCCACCAGCGCGACCGTCACCACCCGGCCCGCCGGTCCCGCCGCACTCCCGTCACCCATGGTCAGCCGGCTAGCCGGGCGAGCACCGGGGCGAACTCCCTGGCCGCAGGCTGCTGGATCGTGTAGTACGAGTAGCCCCAGCGGTCCCGGCGTTCGTGCAGGCGCTCGGCAATCTCGCCGGCGCTGCCGATCAGGACGATCGGGGAGACGAGAACCTCGTCAGGACCGGCGCCGAACGCGCTGGCGATCTCGGCGGCGGCCGACTGCGCGTCCACCGTA
>DASVBE010000251.1:0-24569 GCA_036375995.1 Streptosporangiaceae bacterium
GTCGACTTCCTGCTCCCGCGGGTGCTCCCCGGCAACCCGGTGGACGCGGTGCTATCCCACATGCAGGGCGCCACGGTGACCAAGGCGTCGCTCCAGGCGCTGAAGGAACAGTTCGGCGGCGACACCAAGACCGGCGTGGCCGGCCAGTACGTGCACTTCTGGCATGGCCTGTTCACCGGGCACCTGGGCGTGTCCACCAGCGAGGGCATGGCCCCGGTCACCGCGGTGATCCGCGGCGCGCTGCCGTGGACGCTCGGGCTGGTCGGCCTGGCCACGCTGCTGAGCTTCGTGCTCGGCACGCTGGTCGGGGTGCTGGTCGCCTGGCGCCGCGGCACCTGGCTGGACCAGCTCCTGCCGATCACCACGTTCTTCCAGGCCGCGCCCTACTTCTTCCTGGCCTTCCTGGCCATCGACCTGTTCGCGGTCAAGCTGGGCTGGTTCCCGTCGGAGGGCGCCCGCGGGATCACCGACTTCCCGGCGCTGAACTGGACGTACGCCAGCGATGTGCTCTACCACGCGGCGCTGCCCGCGGCGACGATCGTGATCGCCTCGGCGGCCGGCTGGATCGTCGGCATGCGCAACGTGATGGTCACCACGATGGACGAGGACTACGTACTGATCGCCCAGGCCAAGGGCCTGCCGAAGAAGCGGGTGATCTGGTACGCGGCCCGCAACGCGATCCTGCCGAGCGTGGCCAGCTTCTCGCTGGCGATCGGCTTTGTGGTCTCCGGAGCACTGCTGACCGAGATCGTGTTCAGCTACCCCGGGCTCGGCTTCATCCTGCTGACTGCGGTGCAGCAGGCCGACTACTCGCTGCTGCAGGGGATCTTCCTGGTCATCACGCTGGCCGTGCTGATCGTCAACCTGATCGCGGACTTCGTCTACGTGTTCCTCGACCCCCGCACCCGGCAGGAGGCCTGACCATGGCGCTGAGCACCAGCACCGGCCTGGGCGCCGCGCCCGCGGCGGACGACGGCACGGGGAAGCCCGGGGCCGTCCCGGCGGCGCCGCGGCGCGGCCGGCGGCCGCGGCTGCGGCTCCCCCGGTCCCCCAAGGTCCTGATCGGCCTGGCCCTGATCCTCGTCTTCCTGGTCGTGGCCGTCTTCGGGTCCACGCTGGCACCGTACGACCCGTCCCGCACGTTCTCCCTGACGGAGAGCTTCCCCCTGCCACCGTCCGCCCACCATCTGCTCGGCACCACCCAGCAGCAGCAGGACGTGCTGTCCCAGCTGCTGGTGGGCACGCGCAGCACGGTCCTGGTGGCGTTCATAGCCGGGATGATTGCCACCATCCTGTCGGTGGTGATCGGGGTGACCGCGGGCTACCAGGGACGGCTCGCCGACGACGTGCTGTCGATGCTGGCGAACTTCTTCCTGGTGCTGCCCGCGCTGCCGCTGCTGATCGTGATCTTCGGCTTCCTGAAGACCAACCAGGGCGGCCACGACCTGCTGATCGGCGTGGTCATCGCGCTGACCGGCTGGGCCTGGGGCGCGCGGGTGCTGCGCGCGCAGACTCTGTCGCTGCGTAACCGGGACTACGTAGACGCAGCCAGGATCAGCGGCGAGCGCAGCTGGCGGATCATCACGTTCGAGATCATGCCCAACCTGGTCCCGATCATGGCCGCGTCGTTCCTGTTCACCGTGCTGTACGCGGTCGGCACCTACACCGCGCTGGCGTTCCTCGGCCTGGTCAACCCGAACCACTGGAGCTGGGGCAGCGAGCTGTTCTACGCGCAGGTCGCCGGGGGCGTGTCGGCCGGCTACTGGTGGCTGTTCATCCCGCCCGGGCTGGCCGTGGCGCTGCTCGGCACCGCGCTGGCCCTGGTCAACTTCGGCATCGACGAGTTCATCAACCCGCGGCTGCGGGCCGACGGGGTGTCCCGCCGCCGGGCCCGCCGGGCCCGCCGGGCCGGCCGGACGGCGCTGCCGCGCCGGTTCGTGCTCGGCGTGACCCCGGTCGTCCGCCCGGAGGTGCCCGAGACCGCCGGTGGCGCGCCGCCCGGCCAGCGCCCCGTCGCCGACCTCATCACCACCGACCACGGCACGACCCGGCGCGGCCGGCGCGGGAGTGGCCAGCCCGGGAGTGGACTGTGACCGGCCGGCGCGGCGAGCCGCTGCTCGAGGTGCGCGGGCTGTGCGCGGACTACGGGGCCGGCCCCGGCGCGGTGCACGCGGTCCGGGACGCGGACCTGACCCTGCACCGCGGCGAGGTGCTCGGGCTGGCCGGCGAAAGCGGCAGCGGCAAGTCCACGTTCGCCTACGCGATCACCCGGCTGCTGCGCGCGCCCGGCATCATCACCGCGGGTGACGTGCGGTTCCACACCGCGTCCGGTCAGGTGGCCGACCTGCTGGCGGCGAACGAGGCCCAGCTCCGGGTGCTCCGCTGGTCGCAGATCTCGGTCGTGATGCAGAGCGCGATGAACGCGCTCAACCCGGTCTTCACCATCGGCGCCCAGCTGACCGACGTGCTGGAGGCGCACCAGCCGGGGACGAGCAAGAAAGCCCAGCGGGACCGCGCGGCCGAGCTGCTGACCATGGTCGGCATCACCGCGGACCGGCTGGGCAGCTACCCGCACGAGCTGTCCGGCGGCATGCGGCAGCGGGTGATGATCGCGATGGCGCTGGCCCTGGAGCCGGACGTGGTGATCATGGACGAACCGACCACCGCGCTCGACGTGGTGACCCAGCGGGAGATCCTGGAAGAGCTGGCCGACCTGCGCGAGCGGCTCGGGTTCGCGGTCCTGTTCATCACCCACGACCTGTCGCTGCTGATCGAGATCGCCGACTCGATCGCGGTGATGTACGCCGGGCGGCTGGTGGAGCGGGCCACCGCGGCGGCCCTGTTCCGCGCCCCCCGGCATCCCTACAGCCTGGGCCTGCTCAGCTCGTTCCCGTCGCTGCACGGCCCGCGCCAGCGCCTGACCGGCATCCCCGGCTCCCCGCCGGACCTGCGGGACCTGCCCCAGGGCTGCGTCTTCCACCCCCGCTGCCCGTACGTGATGGACCGGTGCCGGGCCGGCAGCCCGCCGCTGGCCGACCTGGGCGGGGACGGCCCGCCGCGGCAGGCGGCCTGCTGGCTGCACGACGGGCAGCAGGCGCCGCCCGCGCCGCTGGCCCTGCCGTGGCCGGCCACCGGGACGGCCACGGCCGCCGCGCCGCTGGCGGCGGCCGGGAGCGCCTGGACGGCCGCGGCCCAGAGCACCGGCCCGGCGGCCGGGTCAGCAGGGGCTGGCCCGGCCGCCGGGGCCGGGCCAGCCGAGGCGGCCGCCATCGCCGGCCACACCACCGGGACCGGCCACACCACCGACGACGGCCACACCACCGGCACCGGCCACACCACCGGCACCGGCCACACCACCGACGACGGCCACACCACCGACGACGGCCAGGACGCCGTGCCCGACCAGGCCGACGCGGCCGCGAGCCTGCGGAGCTTGCCATGACCCAGTCCCCGGTTGCCCCGCCGCCGGTCACCGGCGCCCCGCTGCTCGAGGCCCGCGGCGTGACCAAGCACTTCGTGGTGCACCAGTCGCTGCGCGCCCGCCGCCGCGGGCGCGCCCGGCTGGCCGCCGCCCGCCGCGCCGGCCAGCATCCGCAGGACCAGCGCCAGATCGTGCACGCGCTGGAGAACGTGTCGATCTCGCTGCCCGCCGCGCAGGTCACCGCGGTGGTCGGGGAAAGCGGCTCGGGCAAGTCCACGCTGGCCCGGGTGCTGGCCCGGCTGACCCCGCCGACCGCGGGCGAGGTGCTGCTGGGCGGCACCCCGGTGCCGCCCACCGGGAAAGAACGACGGGAGTACGCCCGGCAGGTCCAGCTCGTGCTCCAGGACCCGTTCTCGAGCCTCAACCCGGTGCACGACGTCGCCTACCACCTGTCCAGGCCGCTGAAGATCCACGGCACCGGCACCGGCGCCACCCTGGACGAGTCGGTCAGCAACCTGCTGGAGCGGGTCGCGCTGACCCCGGCGGACCTGTTCGCCAGGAAGTACCCGCACGAGCTGTCCGGCGGGCAGCGCCAGCGGGTGGCCATCGCCCGGGCGCTGGCGGTGAACCCGCAGGTGCTGCTGGCCGACGAGCCGGTGTCGATGCTGGACGTGTCGATCCGTCTCGGGCTGCTCAACCTGCTGGCCGACCTGCGCGAGCGGGAGGGCATCGCGGTCCTGTACATCACCCACGACATCGCCTCGGCGCGTTACCTGGCCGACACGACCGTAGTGATGTACGCCGGCCAGGTGGTGGAGTCCGGGCCAGCCAGCGACATCACCGACCGCCCCGAGCACCCGTACACGAAGCTGCTGCTGAGCGCCGCACCGGACCCGGAGCGGGCCGGGCCGCCCGAGCTGACCGCCCGCGGCGCGCCGCCCAGCCTGGTCTCGCCGCCGTCCGGCTGCCGGTTCCACCCGCGCTGTCCGTACGCGATGGCCGTCTGCGCGGACACGGCCCCTGAGCCGATCGCCGTCCGCCCGGACCACTCCAGCGCCTGCTGGCTGCACGCCAGCGGCCTGACCGCGGCTCAGTCCCGGCCGTTGCCCCCCGCCGCGGCCGGCAACGGCCAGCACCCAGACCCGGTCCCCGCCGCCACCAACCCGGGAGAGGAGACGCGATGACCTCTGTCATCCCGCAGCTGGCGCCCGGCTGAGATCCCGGGCACCGCACCACCTCATGGCGCCCCGGCAGCGTTGCTGGTTAACCCGGCCGGCCCGCGCCCGCACCACATGGCATCAGACCCCCGACAGGTCGATATCAACAGGCCGGCGAGAGCCGGCCGGGCACACGGAGTTTAAGCAATGAAACACACATTCATGAAAGGCCTGGCAGCCGCCGCTGTTGTCACCGTCGCCCTCGGGGCGTGCAGCAGCTCCGGCTCCCCCAGCAGCAGCTCATCCGGAGGCTCCTCGTCCGGTTCGTCCAGCAACGCCAAGACACTGGTCATCGACGACACGCCGCTGTCGCCGATGACGCAGACGTTCAGCCCGTATCTGTCCACCTCGACCGGTTACGTGGTGCAGGCGGTGGCGCTCTACAACGAGCCGCTGATGATCTTCAACACGCTCAACCCGCAGCAGAAGCCGTTCATGGAGCTGGCCACCGGCTACAGCTGGTCCGCCGACGGCAAGACGCTGACCCTGCACACCCGGCCCAACGTGCAGTGGAACGACGGCAAGCCGTTCAGCGCCGCCGACGTGGCCTTCACCTTCAACATGATCAAGCACAGCAAGGGCCTGACCACGGACGGCACCCCGGTCCCGGTCAGCGCCACCGCGCCGGACGCGAACACCGCGGTGCTGAAGTTCGACCAGCCCGAGTTCGCGAACCTGTTCCTGATCGGGCACACGTTCATCGTGCCCGAGCACATCTGGTCCAAGGTGACCCCGGCGACGTTCACCGACCCGAACCCGGTCGGCACCGGCCCGTTCATGCTGGACAAGTTCAGCCCGCAGGGCTTCACGCTGAAGCAGAACCCGCACTACTGGAACAAGGCCGCGGTGAAGGTCCAGGAAATCTCCTACCCGGCGTACACGGCGAACTTCAACATCGTGAACCCGCTGGCCGCGGGTGAGATCGACTACGCCGGGAACTTCATCCCCGACGTGGAGAAGGTCTACCTGTCCAAGAGCCCGACGAACCACACGTGGTACACCAAGGCCCCGTACGCCACCGCGAACAACGTGGTGTCGCTGTTCTTCAACGTGCACAAGGCCCCGCTGAACGACCCGGCCGTGCGCAAGGCGGTCAGCTTCGGCATCAACCGCCAGCAGCTGTCCACCCAGGCGGAGACCGGCTACGAGCTGCCGATTACCTCCACCTCCGGGCTGCTGCTGCCCAGCGCGAACAGCTTCATGGACCCGGCGCTGGCCAACAACCTGCCGTCCGGCGGCGACCCGTCCACCGTGTCCAAGACCCTCACCGCTGACGGTTACACGAAGGTCAACGGCAAGTGGACCAAGGACGGGCACAAGATCAGCTTCTCGATCTCCGACCCGATCCCCTACTCCGACTACTACACCGGCGCCCAGCTGATCGCGCACCAGCTCAACGCCCTGGGCTTCGACGTCACGGTGGACGGCATCAGCGACCCGTCGGTGTGGGCCGGAAACCTGACCAACGGCAAGTTCGACTCGGCGATCCACTGGAGCAACCAGGGCCCGACCCCGTACCAGATCTACGACAACTGGCTGGACTTCGAGCTCAGCGCCCCAATCGGCCAGGCGGCCGCCGGTGACCTCGGCCGGTATCACAGCCCGGCCGCGCAGTCCGCGCTGAACGAGTTCGCGGGGACTGCGGACGCCGCCGGCCAGAAGGCCGCGATCCTCAAACTGGAGAAGATCATGGACCAGGAGACCCCGGTGGCCCCGCTGCTGACCGGCGCCCTCTGGTACGAGTACTCGACGAAGAACTTCACCGGCTGGCCGTCGGCCGACAACCCGTACATGAACCCGACCCCGAACTCCCCCTACATCCTGGAGACCGTCCTGCACCTGACCCCGGCGACCTGACCGCAGCATGGCGAACCTTGTAGACGGGCGTGTCCCGCCCGGCCGGGCAGCCGGCCGGGCGGGGCGCCGCCCCGCGGTCACGAACAGACAGGGTCACCGATGACGGCGGACGCACTGAACACCGACGCACACAGCGCGCCGGCCAGCACCGACGACGACCGTGAGCGCAGCGCCATCGCCGCGCTGTCGGTCGAGGAGAAGGTGCTGCTGCTGACCGGCGCGGACAGCTGGCGCACCCAGGGCGCGGAAGCGCTGGGCCTGCGCCCCATGATCACCTCGGACGGGCCGGCCGGCGTGCGCGGCGTCATCAAGGACGAGCGCAGCCCGTCGTCCAGCCTGCCCTGCCCCAGCGCGATGGGCGCCACCTGGGACCCGGGCCTGATCGGTGAGCTGGCCGCGGCCCTTGGCGCGGAGGCCCGCGGCAAGGGCGTGGACATCCTGCTGGGCCCCACCATCAACCTGATGCGCACCCCGCTGGGCGGCCGGGGCTTCGAGTGCTTCGCTGAGGACCCGGTGCTGACCGCGGCGGTAGCCACCGCGTACGTGCGGGGCCTGCAGAGCGCCGGGGTCGCGGCCACGGTCAAGCACTACGTGGCCAACGACTCAGAGACCGAGCGGTGGAGCTACGACGCCAGGATCAGCGAGCAGGTGCTCCGCGAGCTGTACCTGGTCCCCTTCGAGGCCTGCGTCCGCGAGGCCGCGGCCATGCTGGTGATGGCCGCGTACAACACGGTCAACGGCGTCCGCATGACCGAGCACGAGCACCTGCTCAAGGACGTGCTCAAGGGCGAGTGGGGCTTCGACGGGGTGGTCACCTCGGACTGGCACGCCGCCCGCAGCACCGCGGCCACCGCGCTGGCCAGGCTCGACCTGTCCATGCCCGGCCCGGACGGGCCCTGGGGCAGCCTGCTGGCCCGCGCGGTGGAAGACGGCGCGGTCCATCCCGAGGTGCTGGACGACAAGATCGTCCGGATGCTCCGGCTGGCCCGGCGGGTCGGCGCGGTGCACACCGCGGCCCGGCCGGCCCGGCCTGGCCCCGCGGGGCCATCCGGCCTGATCGACCGGGGTCTGGTACGGCGGGCCACCACGCGGTCTTTCGTACTCCTTAAAAATGAGCAGGAAGCGCTGCCGCTCGAGCCTGCCGCGATCCGCAGCCTGGCGCTCGTCGGCCCGAACGCGTTCCAGCCGACCATCCAGGGCGGCGGCAGCGCGGGCGTGGTCCCGGCCAGCGTCTCGCTTCCGGCCGAGGCGCTGGCCCGGGCGCTGGCCGGGCAGGCGGAGGTCACCGCCGCGCCCGGCTGCGAGACGTGGGTGATGGTGCCCGAGCCGCCGGCCGGCTCGCTGCGTGACCCGGTCACCGGCGAGCCCGGGCTGCGGCTGGAGTTCATCGCCCCGGACGGCAGCGTGCTGGACAGCGAGCACCGCTCGTCGGCTGCGCTGGCCTGGTGGGACGGTGTCCCGCCGGGCATCGGCTGGGGCGAGAACGGGCGGATCACGCTGGCCACCCGCTACCGGCCGGAGGCCAGCGGGCCGCACCTGATCGGCGCGGCCGGCGTCGGGCGGCTGGTGATCTCGGCCGACGGCGAGGTGCTGGCCGACGCGGAGACCAGGGTCCCGGCCGACCCGGTCGAGGCCATGACCCGGCCCGGCGAGGTACGCGCCACGGTGCTGCTGGAAGCCGGCCAGGAGGTGGCCATCGGGCTGGAGTTCAGCCCGGCCGCGGACGGCGAGGGCCCGCTGGCGCTGAGCTTCGGCATCGCCCTGGAGGCCGACGGCGACCAGCTGATCGCCGACGCGGTCGCCGCGGCGGCCAGTGCCGACGCCGCGGTCGTGGTCGTCGGCTCGGCCGCGATGACCGAGAGCGAGGGCTTCGACCGGGCCACGCTGACGCTGCCCGGCCGGCAGGACGAACTGGTCCGCGCGGTCGCCGCGGTGAACAGCCGGACGATCGTGGTCATCAACGCCGGCATGCCGGTGCTGATGCCGTGGGCCAGCGAGGTCGCCGCCGTGCTCTACGCCTGGCTGCCCGGCCAGGCGATGGGCGAGGCCCTGGCCGACGTGCTGTTCGGCACGGCCGAGCCGGGCGGCCGGCTGCCGGTCAGCCTGCCCGCGCACGAGCAGGACGCCCCGGTGCTGCACGCCACCCCGCAGGACGGCGTGCTGCACTACGACGAGGGCCTGCTGATCGGCTACCGCGGCTACGATCGGTCCGGGGCCGTGCCGCAGTTCCCGTTCGGCCACGGCCTGGGCTACACGACCTGGTCGTACGAGGGGATGCGGCTGGGCACCGCGAACCTGTCGCCCGGCAGCGACCTGGAGGTCCAGGTCACGGTGCGGAACGTGGGCTCACGCCCGGGCCGGGAGACCGTCCAGGCGTACCTGGAAGGCCCGCCCGGCGACGAGACCCGGCCCATCCGGGTGCTCGGCGGATTCGCGATCGCGGTCGCGGAACCCGGCGAGGAAGCGGTCGTCACGCTGCGGATCCCGGCCCGGCTCTTCGCCCGGTGGGAGCCGGGCGCGGGCGGCTGGGCCTGGCCGCGCGGCCAGTTCACGGTGGCGGCCGGCCGGTCCTCACGGGACCTCCGGCTGTCCGCTCCGGTCGTCTCGGCCTGACACGGCCCGGCGGCGCGGGGCACGGCCCCCATCCCCTCCGGGGGACCGTGCCCCGCGGCGCCGCTTCCGGCGGCGGGCCCCGCGGCCGCGCCGACGTCCCGGGCGCCTGCCCGCGCCCGGGACGGGCGGCGGCCCGCGGGCCCGGGCCGGCGCCAGCCGGGGGCCCGGGCCCCAGCCCGCTCCGCCGGGCGCCCGGGCCCCCCTTTACCTGGACGCCGGCGTCTGACCAGGTCACCAGGCGATCAGCGGCTTCAGCGCCGGGACGGCGGCGGGGGCCAGCGAGCCGTACAGCCTCATCAGGGCCCGCCAGCGGCGGGGCCGCTTCCCGGTGCCGGCGCTGGCCAGCACCTTTATCTACCTGTTCGTTGTGCCCATCGGCCTAAGGTGCCCCGCCGTAGCAGCCAGCACTAAGGCGGACGGCTGCGGCCAGATACGGCATTCGCCTGATGCGGGGCACCAGGCCTTACGGCGAGCATTGATGGTGCGAGGCCGGGCTTCGCGACCCGATGCACAATCAGGACGAGCCAGGACGAGAGCACGATGCGGCTGACGCTAGACACCGGTTTCCCCCGGGCAGATGTGGAGAACGACTTCCTGCGGGCCAGGCGCCGCCAGTTCCTGGCCACGCTGGCGCACCGGCTGCGCGGCAGGCCCGGCGGCAGCAACCGGCTCATGGTGCTGGATGACGTGGCCGGCCCGCTGGGCTGGCGCGGCCAGCAGCAACTGGGGCTGCAGACCATCCAGCTGGATACCATCGTCGGCACGGCCGGCCCGCGGCGCGACTTCGACCGGCGCTTCCGGCCCACCTCTGCCCGGGTGCGGCACCGGTGGGAGCGGCTGGCCCTGGCCCAGCGGCGGGGCGAGACGATCCCGCCGATCGAGGTCTACCGCGTCGGCTGCGCGCACTTCGTGGCCGATGGCCACCACCGGGTCTCCATCGCCGCCGCGACCCGCCAGCCCCAGATCGACGCCTACGTGACCGACGTACGTACCGCGGCACCACCCCGGCCTGCGGACGTGCTCTGCCCGCCCGCCCCACACGCCCGCGGCTAAAGCCCGCCGCAGGAACCCGGCCGCGCGCCGGGTGCGTCGCGCCGGGCGGCCTGAGGCTGGCCGGGATGACCCCGTTAGGCTCGGGCGCCATGACACGTGTGGTGCTGGCGTCGGCCTCGCCGACCCGGCTCCGGGTGCTGCAGGCCGCGGGCCTGCGTCCCGAGGTGATCCCGAGTCATGTCGACGAGCTGGCCATCACCCGGTCCCGGCCACGCGACCTGACCCTGGCGCTGGCCGAGGCGAAAGCCGCGGCGGTGGCCGCGCAGCTGACCTCCGGCCTGGTCATCGGCTGCGACTCGGTTCTGGAGATGGCCAGCCCGGCCGAGCTGGCCGGCCTGGCGCTGGGCAAGCCCGTCACCGCCGCGGAGGCGCGGGAGCGCTGGCGGCTGATGGCCGGGCAGACCGGCATCCTGTTCACCGGACATCACGTGCTGGACGTGGCCACCGGGCGGCAGGCCAGCGAGGCCGGGGCAACCGCGATCCGGTTCGGCCAGCCGAGCCCGGCCGAGATCGACGCGTACATCGCCAGCGGCGAGCCGATGCAGGTGGCGGGCGCGTTCACGCTGGACGGCCGGGGCGGCTGGTTCATCGACGAGATCCGCGGCGACTACAACAACGTGCTCGGCATCTCGCTGCCCTTGCTGCGCCGGCTGTTCGCCGCCGTCGGCAGCCCGCTGGCCGGGCTCTGGCATCCCTAGCCGGTATCCCCGGCCGCGGCAAACCGGCATAGTGTCGAAACCATGAGCGAGACCGTCCCGCTGTTTCCGCTCGGCACGGTGCTGTACCCGGGGCTGCTGCTGCCGCTGCACATCTTCGAGGACCGCTACCGGCAGCTGGTCCGCGACCTGCTGGAGGGGCCCGAGCCGCGGCGGTTCGGCGTGGTCGCGATCCGCAAGGGGCGGGAGACCGGCATCGACGGCGTGTCCGCGCTGTACGAGGTGGGCTGCGCGGCGGTGCTGCGCCGGGTGGAGCGGTACGAGGACGGCCGGTACGACATCATCACGGCCGGCTCCGAGCGGTTCCGGCTGCTGGGTCTTGACGAGTCCCGGCCGTACCTGCAGGCCGAGGTGGACTGGCTGCCGGAGGAGACCGGGGACGAGGCCGCCGCCGGGCTGGCGGCGCGGGCCACGGCGGCCGCCTTCCGGGGCTACCTGGAGGCGCTGACCCGGCGCGGGCCGGCCGAGATCAGCGTGCCCGACCTGCCGTCCGGCCCGGTGCCGCTGTCCTACCTGGTGGCCGCGACGGTGGTGGCGGATCTGCCGGACCGCCAGGCGCTGCTGGCCCAGCCGGACGCGCTGCGCCGGCTGGAGGCCGAGCGGGCGCTGCTGGCCCGGGAAACGGCCCTGATCGCTGATCCCCGGCTGACCGCGCGCCCCGCCCCTGACCTGCGCTACTCCCCGTACAGTTCGAACTGAGACGGGAGGCTGCTGCCGTGACAAGGGACGAACTGCTGGCGTACTGCCTGGCCAAGCCCGGGGCGTGGGAGGATCAGCCCTGGGAGGACGATGCGGTCGCGAAGGTCGGCAGCAAGATCTTCGCCTTCCTCGGCAGTGCGGGCCACGGCGCGCCGTCGGTCGGCCTCAAGTGCGGCCCGAACCGCGAGGTCGCCGACGAGTGGCTGAAGCGCTACCCGGACGACGCGGCGGTCATGGCCTACATCGGCCGCTCCGGCTGGAACACCCTCCGGTCCGGCGGCGCCATCCCGGACGACGAGCTCTTCGAGGCCATCGACCTCTCCTACGACACCGTGGTCAGCAAGCTCCCGAAGAAGGAGCGCCCGCCCGCATCCTGACCGCGCCGCTACTGCCGGCCGAATCCGGCCAGCCCGTTACCGGGCCGGACGGTCTGCACCGACAGGATCTGCACCGAGGTGCTGGCGCAGGCGGTGGCCTTCAGGGTGAGGTACACGGGGCGGGTCTCGCCGGGCGGGTAGACCCTGAGCCGGTGCACGGTGACCGGCTGGCAGGCAGCGGCCGGGTAGTTCGCCGCGTTGGTGACCCGCAGCGCGGCGTGCGCGGCAGTCCCCGGTGCCAGGGTGACCAGCGCTCGCGGGTAGGTGGGGTCCTCGGTCGCGGCCGCGCCGGCCTGGGCGCCAGATGCGGTGACGAACGAGACTCCCGGATAGCCGTACAGCGTGCAGGCCACGCTGGAGGCGTTGGTGAACTCGACCGGGTAGTAGATGCTGCCCGCCGCCCCGTTGCCGGGACCGAGCCACACCGTCAGGGCCGAGGTCGCACAGGCCGGTGCCCCGGTAGGCGCGGGCGTGGGCGTTGCCGTGGGCGTGGGCGTCGCCGTCGGGGACGACGGAACGGGGCTGGCGGTCGACGGGGGCGGTGCGGTGACGGTGACCGTCACCGTCGGCTGAGCGGTTGGGGCAGGCGTGGATCCGCACCCGGCGAGCACGCCGGCGGCGGCCAGCACAGCGACCAGGGCCCCGGCCGGCCGGGCCGCGATGCGCGCAGGCTTCATTTCCCTGGCTCCTTCGCGAGGGTTGGCTGCTGATGCCCAGGCTCGGAGCAGGCCGCGCCGGACGGCAGGGTCCTAGTGCCCCTGGTGCCGGGCCAAAGGACCGTTCTGGCCTGGTTTCTAGGGCTGGCCCTGGCCCGCGACGTACGCGGTGATCTCGGCCAGGACGTCGGCGACGCCCTGGCGGAAGGCCGGGTCGGTGACCTCGCCGTCCGGGCCGACGGCCTGGCGGGCGAGCGGGAGGCGGCGGCACGCGGCCGTGATGACGTCGGCGGTGACGTAGCCGAGGACGGTGGCCAGTGTGTCGTGGGCGCCGCCGCCACGGCCCGGCGCGGCCACGTTGATCCAGGCGGTCGGCTTGGCTGCGATCTCGGTGCCGCCGACCAGCCAGTCGAGCAGGTTCTTGAAGCTGCCCGGCAGCGTGCCCGCGTACTCCGGGGTGCAGATCAGCAGCGCGTCGGCGGCCGCGATCTCCGTCCGCAGCGCGGCGACCGGGGCGGGCAGCGGGTCGTGGTCGTCGTCCGGGTTGAACGCGGGCAGCACGGACAGGCTCTGATCCAGCACCGTGTCGGTTCCGGGCGGGGCCACTTCCTGAGCGGTACGCAGCGCCGCGGTGTTGGTCGAGCCCAGCCGGGTGCTCCCGGAGATGAGCAGAATCCGCGTTGCCTCAGACGTCACTGTGCCTCCCTGGCTGGCCGCCATCGCGGCAATCCGATTGCGGTCCGCGCCGCCTGCTGTGAGGCTAGCCGCCGTGACCGGTGCGAGCTTCGAGGACCTCCTGGCGGAAGGCGCGGCGGTGCCCACCGCCGGCTGGGATTTCTCCTGGTTCGAGGGGCGGGCCACCGAGGAACGGCCGCCGTGGGGGTACGCCCGGCAGATGGGCGAGCGGATGGCCGTCGCCGCGGCCGGGCTCGACGTGCAGACCGGCGGCGGCGAGGTGCTGGCCAGCATCCCCAGGCCGCCGCCGCTGCTGGCCGCGACCGAGTCCTGGCCGCCGAACGTGGCGCTGGCCCGGGCCCGGCTGGCGCCGCTCGGCGGGCACGTGGCCGAGGTCGACGATCTGGCCAACCTGCCGTTCCCCGACGGCACGTTCGACCTGGTGGTGAGCAGGCACCCGACCGTGGTCCGGTGGCCGGAGATCGCCCGGGTGCTGTGCCCCGGCGGCACGTATTTCTCCCAGCAGATCGGCGCCGGGTCGAACCGGGAGCTGATCGACGCGATGATGGGCCCGCAGGTGGTGGACCAGAGCCGCAGCCCGGCCCGGGCGGCGTCCGGCGCGCAACTGGCCGGCCTGGAGGTGATCCGGCTGGAGGAGCGGGCGCTGCGGGTGGAGTTCTTCGACGTCGCCGCGGTCGTGCACTTCCTGCGCAAGGTGCTGTGGACCGTGCCCGGCTTCACGGTGGCGGCCTACCGGGAGCCGCTGCGCCGGGTGCACGAGCAGATCCAGGCCGACGGCGTGTTCGTGTGCCACTCCCAGCGATTGCTGATCGAGGCACGGCGCTAGCTGGCTCGCTGTGCTTGCTGGCGAGCGCAGGGCCGCTTTAGGGGCGCTGCCTTCCCTCCTCGCTCCCTCGGCGCTCCTTCGTCGCGCCTCATCGCTCGTCAGGAAAACAGCGCCGCGGCCCTGCGCTCGCTGGCCGGCTACGCCGGCGCTATGCGGTAGTGGTAGCCGTGGTGGTCGGTGAACCCGGTGCGGCGGTACAGCGCGCGGGCGGCGGTGTTGCGCTCCTCGACCTGCAGCCAGTAGCCGCCGGGGGCCCGGCCGGCGGCGTGCTCGGCGAGCACCGAGGTGAGCAGGGTGGCCAGGCCGCGCCGCCGGTGGTCCGGGCTGACCTCGACCGCGGTGAACCCGGCCCAGCCGTCAGCCGCCGCCACCCGGGCCACCGCGATCGTCTGGCCGTCCTCGCGGACCGACCCGAACGCCTGCCACGGCGCGGACAGCAGCATGGTCCGGGCGATCGGCGGCAGGTCCTGGCCGCGGTAGTGATACAGCGACATCCACCTGTCGTCCGGCTCCGCAGCGATCACCACCCGGCCAGTGCCGGCACCGTTCGGGGTGGGGATGGCACCGGGCTCGGCGGTCATCACCACGGCCGGGCCGGACCGGGTGGACCACCCGCGCGCGTCGAGCAGCCGGTTCAGCTCGCTGCCGCCCGGGTCGCCCAGCGGGTACGGCACGGCCAGCGTCGGCGGCAGGCCGCGCGCGGTGTACCACGCGGTGACCTGGTCGATCGCCTGGTCCAGCGGCATGCCAGGGTCACCGACGGCCAGTGCGCTGTTCGCCCGCCCGGTGAAACCCTCGGCGGCGCGCAGCAGCCACTCCCCCAGCCGGCCTTGCTCGGGCGGCTGCCAGCTGCCGGACGCGACCAGCTCAAGCCCGGATATCGAGATCGTCATGGTCCCGCCAGCCTGCCAGATCCGCGCCCGCGCGGCGGCCCGGGGTCCGGTCCCGGCCCCGGTCCGGCCCGGCCCGGGCCGCCCCCGGCGTGCTCAGAACCCGATGGCCTCGCGGAGCAGCAGCACGAACCCGCGGTCCGGGTACGGTTCCGCGTTCAGCACAAGCAGGCGGCTGACGGCGCTGGGCCACCCGTGGAGCGCCAGCGTGCGGGCGCTTTCCAGGGGCAGGCAGTGCTCCTCCACCCGGCGCAGCGCGGTGCTCAGGTCGGGCACGACCTTCTGGGCGCCGGCCACCCAGATCGCACGGGCCGCGCCGCCGGCGTACCCGGGCAGCTGGCTGCCGCTGCCCGAGGCGATCACCAGCGAGCCCGTCTCGGTGACCGCGTGGACGCTGCCCACCGCCACGTCGGGGCTGGCCAGCAGCCGCCGGATGGCGTCGGCCTCGGTAGCCCGGTCCATGGCCAGCACGCGCGGCCGGATCGCGTCGTACCGCCCGCTGGCGTTGATGTCCGCCTCGATGCCTGAGCGCCGCAGGGTCTCGCTGGCCCCGGTGAACACGCTGGCGCCGGCGGGTATCAGGGCCTGGATCCGGGTCCGCGCGGCGGCCACGCCGTCGAGGATCTCCACGGTGAAACCGTGCGCCGTCAGCGCCGCGGCGGCCCGCTCCAGGCGGTCCGCGGGCGCCGGGCCGGTCCAGAGCGCGGCCGGGCTCTGCGTGGTCATGGTGTGTCTCCTCCTGGCTCGGTGGTGGCTTTCGTCTCAGCCCGACCACGCAGCCCCGCGGAATGTGAGGTCCCGCCACTCACCTCACATCCCGGCCCGCTGACTTGTCGGGACCGGTGAGGGAGAATCGCCACCGAGGGAGCCGACGCCATGACCACCCAGCCCGGGCCATCCCCCGGCCCGCCAGCACCCGGCCCGCCAGCACCCGGCCTGCCGGAGCCGGGCCTGGACGCGATCATCAGCGAGCGGCGCCAGCTGATCAATCTCACCTACCGGATGCTCGGCTCCCTGGCCGAGGCCGAGGACGTGGTCCAGGAGACCTACGCCCGCTGGTACGCGATGACCAGGCCGCAGCGGGACGCGATCGAGTCACCCGGCGCCTGGCTGACCACGGTCGCCAGCCGCATCTGCCTGAACCTGCTCGGCTCGGCCCGGGTCCGGCGCGAGCGCTACGTGGGCGACTGGATCCCCGAGCCGCTGCCCGAGCGCACCGAGTGGATCAGCGGCCGGACCGACAGCCGCCCGGCCGACCCGGCCGACCGGGTCACCCTGGACGAGTCGGTCAGCATGGCCTTCCTGGTCGTGCTGGAGGAACTGACCCCGGCCGAGCGGGTGGCGTTCATCCTGCACGACGTGTTCCGCTACCCGTTCGCCGAGGTCGGCGGGATCGTCGGCCGCACCCCGGCGGCCTGCCGCCAGCTGGCCTCCTCGGCCCGCCGCCGGATCCGCGCCGCGCAGGCCCCGCCCAGCCCGACCGCACAGCAGGCCAGCGTGGTGCGGGCCTTCAAGGAGGCCTGGGAGGCCAAGGACATCGGCGCCCTGATCGGCCTGCTCGACCCGGACGCCACCGCGACCGCCGACAGCGGCGGCCGTGTCCTGGCCTTCCGGGACCCGATCGAGGGCGGCGAGCAGATCGCCCGCGCCTGGATCGAGATCGCCCGCAACGCGCCGGCCGACGTCACGTTCCTGGAGCGCACCGTCAACGGCCAGCCCGGCCTGGTTGCGCAGCAGGACGGCAGCATCCTGACCGTCTTCGCGTTCGAGATCACCGGCGACCGGATCAGGCACATCTGGGCCATCCGCAACCCGGAGAAGCTCCGCCCCTGGACGGCCGTCTGACCCGCGCCGCCCGGGCCGCCCGGGCTGGGCGCGCCGCCCGGGCCGGCCACGTCAGCCGCGGCGGCGGAACCTGGCCAGCAGCTCGGGCGGCGCGCCGGACGGGCCGCCCGGGCTGGCCAGCACCCGCAGCGCGTGCACGTAGCGGACCACGACGAACCGCTGGATAGCCGCGCCCGCGGGCCCGGCCGCGCGCTTCATCAGGCTGGCCGGCCGGGAGAACGACCGGAGCCGCAGCCGCACCTTGCCGTCCCGGCCGAGCTCGACGGCGAACGCCTCCTCGCCCGACTCGGGATGGCCGGGCAGCGTGCCGTACCCGAAGCCGCGCCGGTTCGGCTCGTCGACCGTGTAGACGACCCGGCAGGGCGAGGTCATGGACAGCGGCCCCCAGCCCACGGTCTGCGCGACGACTACGCCCGGCTCGGCCGACGGCCCGCTGGCGTGGATCCGCAGCCCTGCCTTGCGGTGCATGTCCCAGTGCAGCAGGGCGCTGGCGGCCAGGTCGAACACGGCCTGCCCGGACCCGATCTCGGCGGCAAGGGACAGGTGGTGATACCCGTCCGGCAGCGGGCCGCGGGTCGCGCCGTGTTCGGCGTAGGTCAGCTCGGCGCCGGCGAGCGCGTCCAGGTCGGGTTCCATCCCGGCACCGTACCCGCCACCGGGCCGGTCATGTCGCCGCGTCAGCCTCCGGCAACGATCGCGTGGCAGAGCCGGGACAGCTCGATCGGCCGGAGCCGGTCGGTCCGCTCCCACAGCGCGGCGCTGACCGCGTCCCGCTGCCGGACGTGCCGGACCCCGGTGAAGCCGTGCCTGGTCAGCAGCCCGGTCATCTGCTCCGGGGTGAAGAACGACAGCCATGGCTCGCCGCGCCGCTCCGAATCGGGCATGACCAGGCCGGCGTAGGTGGCGCCGTCCGCGTCGCGCAGGTCCGCGGTCAGCATGTAGTCGGCGACCAGCTCGCTGCCCGGGGCCAGCCGGCTCAGGCTGGCCAGCGTCGCGCCGATCGCCTCGGCGGTCAGGTACATGGTGACGCCGAGCCAGCTGACGAACGCGGGCGCGGCCGGGTCCAGCCCGGCGGCGGTCAGCGAGGCGGTCAGCTCGTCGGTCTCGAAGTTGACCGGCACCCAGGTCAGCGTGGGCGGCTCGGCCAGCCCCGCGGCGGCCAGCACGGCCCGCTTGCGCTCCTGGGTGGCTGGATGGTCGACCTCGAACACGCGCAGCCGCCCGGCCAGCCCGGACCGGCAGGCGAACGAGTCCAGGCCGGCGCCGAGGATCACGTACTGGGTGATGCCCCGTTCCGCGGCCAGGGCCAGCTGGTCCTCGGTGAACCGGCTGCGGCAGGTGGCCTGGGTCCGGGTGTCGGCCAGCAGCGGATGGTCGCCGTGCTCGCGGTGATAGCGGATATAGGTCTCGGCATTGTCGCCGAGCAGAAGCTCGGCCAGCGTATCGGCAAAGATCCGCGGCTCGGAGTCAACAAGCAGATGAGCGGCCCGCGCGGCCGCGGCGGTCATCGCAGTCTGGCTCGGCTGGCCTTCATTTTTCATGCCGGAACATTACCAGACAATGCCCTTATTATAGCATTACGGAATTAATTTCGCTAGCCTTGAGAAATGACAATTGGATTTCAATTTGCCGGTCCTGGTATCGCCGCCGCGGCGCCGGGCCCCTGAACCGGGCGGCATGGTGGGGTCAGCCGGGGATGAGCTGGCGGGTGCGGGCGGGCGGTGCGCTGGTGGCCCAGCGGATGCCGCGGACCATGGCCTGGCCGGCCGGGCGGACCAGCGCGGCCTCGGTGACCGGCAGGTACGGGACACGCAGCGGGATCCGCGCCCACCGGGGCAGGGTCGAGACGGCGGCCGCGGCCAGCACACCGTAACCCGGCCGGGCGATGATCGGCAGCGGCGGCGTTAGCAGCAGGAACCTGGCTGCCTCCCGGGCCTCGGGCGTGCTGCGCAGCTCCGGGCGGTAGGCCTGGATGCGGGCGGCCAGTTCGGCCTGGTTCCGCGGCGGGTCGGTCGCGCCCAGCGCGAGTGCGATCCTGGCCATGTCGCTGACGTAGCGGTCGCGGTCCTCCTGGTTCAGCGGCTGCGCCCCGAACCGGCTGTGCGTCCGCAGGAAGCTGTCCACCTCGGCCACGTGCACCCAGCTGAGCAGGTGCGGGTCGGACGCGGCGTACGGCCGGCCGTCGGGGGCCGTGCCGGTCACCCGGCGGTGGATGCCGCGGACCCGGTCGACGGCCCGCTGCGCGTCCTGCGCCCGGCCGTAGGTGGTAACGGCCAGGAAGTAGCTGGTGCGCTGGAGCCGGCCCCACGGGTCGCCGCGGTAGTCGGAGTGCTCGGCCACCGCGGCCATGGCCAGCGGGTGCAGCGAGTGCAGCAGCAGGGCGCGCAGCCCGCCGATGAACATCGACGAGTCGCCGTGGACGCGGCGGACCGGGCTGTCCTCGGCGAACCAGCGCTCTCCCCCGTCGGCGTTGATCACCTCGCGCTGGCGCGGGCCGTCCGACCCGGCCACCCGATCGAAGATCGACAGGCCGATCCTGGTGCGCAGCGCCTCAGCGGCGGCCCGGGGGTCCATAACCTCATTATCCGCCGCCTCGCCAAGCGACGGTGCCGGTCATCTGGCACGCAGGTCAGCGGGCGCGGGCGCGGAGGAAGCCGTGCTCGGCCCGGAACTCGTCCGCGGCCGGGTCGCGCCAGCGGAACGACTCGACGTCGAAGCCGGCCCGGCGGACCAGGCGGGCCAGCTCCGGCCTGGTGTACAGGGTGACGCGGACCCGGTCGGGCTCATCGCCGTGCCACTGGTCGCCGTCGCCGAGGTGGGCGGTGACCACCAGCCGCCCGCCGGGTGCGAGGACGCGGCGCATCTCCGCGAAGGCCGCCCCGGCGTGGCGCCGCGGGAAATGGTGCGCCACGTAGCAGGCGAACACCCCCGTGCAGGCCGCGTTCCGCAGCGGCAGCGCCCGGGCGTCGGCGGTCACGAACCGGGCCGCCGGGGCGTGCTTGACGGCCTGGGCCAGCATGGCCGGGGTCAGGTCGGCGCCGATCGCCCGGCAGCCCGCCTCGGTGGCCTGCCGGGCCAGCAGCCCGGGGCCGCAGCCCACATCGAGCACTGGCCCGGCGCCCATCAGGGCCAGCGACTGCTCGATGAACTCCTGGTCGCCGGTGCCGGGCGGCGGCGCGCCGAACCGGTCCAGGTACTCACCGGCGATGCGGTCGTAGGCGCGGATGATGGCGCGGCGGTCGTCGTGGGCCATGCCGCCATCCTGGCAGCCGCCGGCCGGCCGCGGATGCGGCTGCGGCGCTGCCGGGGCCGGCGGCGCCGCGGGCGCCGCCGTCGACCCGGGCTGGATGCCGTGCGGCGGGCGGGAGGCCGGCTGCGGGGCTGGTGGCGCCGCCGGGGCCGGCGTCGCCCGCGGCGGCGAGCCGGGCGTGCAGCTGCTCGCGGATCTCGTCCGGCGTGTAGGCGCGGCGGGCGCGCTCGGCCCGGGCGATGACCGCGCCGGTGGCGGCCACGCCCGCGAAACCGGCCAGACCCAGGATCTTCCACCAGCGCACCTGCTTATGCTACGGCTGTGCCCACGGCGACGCTGGCCCTCGATGAGGCCGTGGACCTGGCCCGGACCGGCGACATCTGGCTGTTCCGCGGCCGGACCCCGGCGGACCGGGCGATCCAGCTGGCCACCAACAGCCCGGTCAACCACGTCGGCATGGCGGTGGTCGTCGGCGACCTGCCGCCGCTGATGTGGCACGCGGAGCTGGGGAGGTCGCTGCCGGATGTGTGGTCCGGCCGCCGGCAGCGCGGCGTCCAGCTGCACGTGCTCGCCGACGCGGTCACGACCTGGGCGAACCGGTACGGCCAGCGGGCCTGGGTGCGGCAGCTGAGCCCCGAGGTGACGCCGGCCATGGAGGACGCGGTACTGCGGGTGATCGCCCGGCTGGACGGGACGCCGTTCCCGTCGACGGTCAGCCTGGCGTCCCGCTGGCTGACCGGGCGGCTGCCGTCGGTGCGCCGGCCAGGCGGGCGGGCCGGCGGGGACGGCGAGGACGCCGGAGGCGGCCGCGGCGGGGGCGGCCGCGGCGGGGGCGGGGGCGGCGGCGCGGCTGGCCTGGAGACCGCGTACTGCGCGGAGGTGCTGGCCGTTACCTACCAGGCGATGAGCCTGCTGCCGGGCGGGCGGCGGCCGGGCTGGTACGACGCGGGGCGGTTCTGGAGCGGCGACGACCTGCGGCTGGACGGCGGGTACTCGCTGGGCGGCGAGCTTGCGGTGCGGGTGCCGCCCGCGGCGCCGGGGGCGAGTGACGTCACCAGCCACCACTAGCGCGCCGGGCGCCGGGCCGGGCGCCGGGCGCCGGGCCGGCGGCGGTCAGCTGGCCAGGCGCTCCGCGGGTCCGGGCGGCGCGGCCGGCCCTGAGGCGGCGGCCGGCTCCGGCTGCGGCTCCGGCTGCGGCTGCGGGGCGGCGGGCTGGCGCGGCAGCGGGGCCAGGTCGTTGCTGCCGAACAGCGCGATCAGGGCGAGGCCGGCCAGCACCAGCCAGCGCCACGGGCCGTGGATGAAGGCGACGGCCAGCCGGGCGGTGAGCAGGCACAGGCCCAGGCGGCCGAAGAACCGCCGGAACGAGCCGTACCGGATCCGCTGCGGCAGCAGGGTGATCCGCTCCCCCACGGTGAGCGGGGCCGGCGGCCCGGCCAGGGCGGCGTCGGCGACCGGGGGCACCCGCAGGCCCGCCTGCACGCCCGCGTGGGTGGCGGACCGGCCCATGCCGGTGCCCAGCAGCTGGTAGGCGTCCCAGGCGGCGCGGTAGGCGTCCGGGTCGCCGGCCTTCGACCGGTCGGGGTTGGTGGCCAGGGCACGCTTCAGCCAGGCCCGGCGGACGCCCCGGTCGCTCAGCTCGCGGGACACCGGCAGTCCCAGGGCCGCATACGGGTCGGCGGGCGCGGTGGTCGGCAGGGTCATGGCACGCTCCGGCAGGACATCCAACGTGGCGCGGGTGTGGCGCGGGTCAGGGATTCCACGCGGGCCAGGCGGAGGCTGTTCTCCCGGTCTCCCGGTCTCCCGGACATCGCAGGCGAGCAACGTCGCGTACCAGAGGAACGTGAACGAGGCTCAAGCCGGTTCATCCCGCGGCCGGTTTTCGCCGGGCCGCGGCGCCGGGCTTACCAGCGGTCGTGGACGAGGGGGCGGATGCGGCTGTTGTAGAGGTCCTCGATCGCGGTGAGGGTGGCGTCCGGCAGCGGCGGGAGGGCTGCCGCGGCGGCGTTCTGCCGGGCCTGGTCCGGGTTGCGGGCGCCGGGGATGACGGTCGTGACGCCGGGCTGCTGGATGATCCAGCGCAGCGCGGTCTGCGCTGGGGTGGCCCCGGCCGGGGCCAGCGCGGCGAACTCGCGGGCGGCGGCGACGCCGGTGGCGTAGTCGACGCCGGAGAACGTCTCGCCCGCGTCGAAGGACTCGCCGTGCCGGTTGTACGTGCGGTGGTCATCGGCCGGGAACGTGGTGTCCAGCCCGTACCGGCCGGACAGCAGGCCGGAGGCGAGCGGCACCCGGGCCAGGATGCCGACCCCGGCGGCCCCGGCGGCGGGCAGCACCTGCTCGAGCGGCTTGCGGCGGAACGCGTTGAGGATGATCTGCACGCTGGCGACCCCCGGCCGTGCGATCGCGGTGAGCGCCTCGGCGCAGGTCTCCACGCTGACCCCGTAGGCGGCGATGCGCTGCTCGCTGACCAGGGTGTCCAGCGCGTCGTAGACCTCGTCGCGGTCGTACACCGGGGTGGGCGGGCAGTGCAGCTGGACCAGGTCCAGCCGGTCGGTGCCGAGGTTGGCCCGGGACCGGTCGGTCCAGGCGCGGAAGCTGCCCAGCGTGTACAGCGCCGGGTCGAGCGCCACCCGGCGGCCCATCTTGGTCGCCACCAGCATGTCCAGGCCCGGGTTGGCCCGCAGGAACTGGCCGATGAGCTGCTCGCTGCGGCCGTCGCCGTAGACGTCCGCGGTGTCCAGCAGGGTGACGCCGGACTCGGCGGCCGCGTCGAGCACGGCGCGGGCGTCGTGCTCGCTGACCTCGCCCCAGTCGGCGCCCAGCTGCCAGGTGCCCAGGCCGACGACGGATACCTCACGGCCGGTGCGGCCCAGGATGCGTGCTTCCACGGGGTCCGATGGTACTGGGGTGACCAGCGCCTGCCGCGCGCGGCCGCCCCCCGCCCGCGCCCTGGCTTTGCCAGGCCTGTATGTAATCGAACCGTAATAATCAGCCGGAATTCAGGTTCCGCTCAGGAAACAGCGATCGGATTGGACGCAGCGGCCGGGCGCCGCCAGTGGCCCGGAGCACCACATCGCGTGGAGGGATCGCTGATGCCTGCTGATGTCGCCAGATTCTCACTGCACAGCATCACCGAGCGGTCCCCGGCCGCCGAGGCGCGCTACCTGCACCCGTCGGCCCTGCCGCAGTGGCGGACGCTGCTGGGGCTTCGCTGGCAGGAGCGGCTCGAGCAGGTCACCGAGCTGTCCCTGGCTTACTACGGCGCCGAGGAGGACGCCGCCGACCCGGACCGGGACCGGCCGGCCCGCATGGCGGCCCGTCAGGAGGCGGCCCGGATCCGCCGCCGGACGGTCGCGCACCGGCAGGCCCTGGCCGAAATCGAGGCCGCCCTGGCCCGGGTAGCATCCGGCCGCTTCGGCTGGTGTGAGCAATGCGGTACGGCTATTGCGGCGGAACTCCTGACCAGCGAACCGGAGCGCCGCTACTGCGAAGCCTGCGCGGACGTCCCGGTGGCCAGCCGGGCTGGCTAGGCCGGCTGGGCCACCCGCAGACCAGCGGTCCGGCCTGCCAGGCCCGCGGCAGGCCGGGCCGCCCGGTAATCCGGGCGACCAGCCAGCGCTGGCTGGTCATACTGCTGGCGTGGAGCACCTCGCTGGGCGGCTGGCCGCGGTCCCGGGGGTGGTGGCCGTCACGCTGGGCGGCTCCCGGGCCACTGGCACCGCGGCGGCCGACTCGGACTGGGACTTCGGGCTGTACTACGACGGCAGCCTGGACCCGGCGGGCATCACCGCGCTGGGCTGGCCGGGGCGGGTGTTCGCGCCGGGCGACTGGGGCGTGATCGTGAACGGCGGCGCCTGGCTGACCGTGGACGGCACCAGGGTCGACCTCATCTACCGGGACCTGGCGCAGGTCCGGCACTGGACCGCGGAGGCGCAGGCCGGCCGGTTCGAGATCCAGCGCGAGGCCGGGTACGTGGCCGGGATCGCCACCTACATCCTGGCCGGGGAACTGGCGCTGGGCCGGGTCCTGGCCGGCGACCTGCCCCGTCCGGCCTTCCCTGACCGGCTGCGGGAGACCGCGCCGGTGGCCTGGTCCCGGCTGGCCGCCGGGGCGCTGCACTTCGCCGCGGTGCACGCCGGCCGCGGCGACCGGGTCGCCTGCCTGGCCAACCTGACGCAGGCTGTACTAGCCACCGCCCAGGCCCGGATGGCGGCGGCCGGCGAATGGGTGCTGAACGAGAAGCGCCTGGTCGCGCGGGCGGGCCTGAACATCGTCCAGGACCGCCTAGCCGACGTGGGCCAGGACCTGCCCGCGCTCGTATCCGGCGTGCGCGATGCACTCGACCTGCACGACAACGTCTGGGCCGCCGGCTGAACCCCACCCACTCCAGCCAACGCCCGCCGACGCCAGCTTAAGTTGACCTGAGTTCTCCTGAGCTGACCGACGGTCTCCG
>DASVBE010000189.1:0-3399 GCA_036375995.1 Streptosporangiaceae bacterium
GCTCCGGGGAGGAACTCTCATGCCCGATCACAGCGAGACCAAGCAGCACGCGGGCCCGGCCGCGGACGCCGGTGAGCCGCAGCCGCAGCCGCAGCGCGTGTCCCGCCGCACCATGCTCCGCGGCGCGGCCACCGCCGGGGCGGCTGGCGTGGCCGCCACCGCCCTGGCCGGGATGGCCGGCCCGGCACTGGCCGGCGCCAGCACCCGGGCGCAGGACCGGCCGCTGGGCGACAACGAGACCAACGACGAGGTGGTCGTGCACGTGACGAACGCCCGGGCCGGCAAGATCGACGTGTTCCGCGGCACCAGCCACGTCGAGCTCACCGACCGCGCCCTGGCCGCGCGCCTGGTCCGCGCCAGCCGCTGACCCCCGCGGCCTGCGGCACCCGCCCGGGCCGCCCGCGCACCTCCTGAACCCGGCTCCGCCGGAACCCGCCCACGCCACTCGTGGCTGAAGGCTGCCGCTTTCCGGCCACCCGCCGGACCCACAGCACAGCACGCACCCGCTTCCTTACGAGGAGTAACTACATGTCTTCGCATCGTGAGGCCCCGGAGATCTCCAAGGACCCGGTCGCCGATAGCACGGACGTCTACGCGTTCGTCAGCCCGGACCGTCCCGACACGGTCACCCTGATCGCCAACTACATCCCGCTGCAGTCACCGGCCGGCGGCCCGAACTTCTACGAGTTCGGCGACGACGTGCTCTACAAGATCCACGTCAGCAACGCCGGGCACAGCAAGTCCGACCTCGCGTTCGGGTTCCGCTTCCGCACCCGGTTCACCTCGCCGGACAGCTTCCTCTACAACACCGGCCCGATCACGTCGCTGAACTCGCCGAACTGGAACAGCAAGCAGTTCTACACGGTGACCCGCTGGGACCACAGCGGCCACCGGGTGATCGCCTCGGACCTGGCCTGCCCGCCGTGCAACGTCGGCCCCGCGTCGACCCCGGACTACGAGCACCACCTGGGCGCGCCGGCCGTGCACGACATCGGCAACGGCATCAAGGTCTTCGCCGGCCAGCGCGCCGAGCAGTTCTACGTCGACCTCGGCGCGATCTTCGACCTCGGCGACCTGCGCCCGTTCCAGCACCTCAACGCGTTCCACAAGATGGCCGACGCGCACGGCGTCAACGCCACCAACCACCTGAACGTGCACACGATCGCCATCCAGATACCGATCTCGCAGGTGACCAGGCCCGGCCACGCCACGATCGGGGTCTGGACCTCGGCCGAGCGCCAGCGGGCCAGGATCTCCAACGGCGAGGGCGCGGGCAGCAAGCACCACGGCCCGTTCACCCAGGTCTCCCGGCTCGGGAACCCGCTGTTCAACGAGGTCATCGTGCCGGTCGGGGCGAAGGACCGGTGGAACCGGCTGGCCCCGCAGTGGGACAACCAGTTCGCCAGGTACGTCAAGCACCCCGAGCTGGCCAAGCTGCTGCCGGCCCTGTACCCGGGCGTGTTCCCGCACCTGGCCGGGCTGAATGCGGCCGGCAAGCCGCGGGCCGACCTGGAGGCGGTCCTGCTGACCGGCATCCCGGCCGGGATCGTGCCGCACTTCAGCAACTTCACCGGCCCGGTGCCCGCCGACATGCTCCGGCTGAACACCAGGATCAAGCCGTCGGGCAAGCCGAACCCGCTCGGCGTGCTCGGCGGTGACCTGGCCGGCTTCCCGAACGGCCGCCGGATCGTCGACGACGTCGTGTCGATCGAGCTGCGCGCGATCGCGGGCCTGACCGTCCCGCTGGTCGACCCGAAGTACAAGCCGGACGCCGCGGCCTCGGCCGTGACCGACGGCCTGACCGGCAAGAGCGTGCAGAGCGGCCCGCTGCCGCACTTCCCGTACATGGGCGTCCCCTACGACGGGTTCCACAACGCCTGACCGGCCGCGCGGCGGCCCGGCGGTATGCGCCGCCGGGCCGCCGGCCGCTAGGGCCCGTCCGACCACCGAAGGGACCAGGACTGTGTACGCAAGTCATGAGGCGGAGCTAGGCCCGTCCGGGCCGGGCAGCGTCGTGCTGAACGTCGGGGGCGGGACCGGGGCGCTGGTCCTGAACACCCCGGCGGACCTGGACCGGCGCGAGATCGAGATCAGCCGCGAGGGCGCTCCGCGCACCCATTCCCAGGTACGCGAGCGCCGGGTGGGCCGCCTGGTCCGCTACGCGGCCGTCTACCCGGACCTGCCTGCGGGCGTCTACACCCTGTGGCGGGACGCGTCCACCCCGGCCGCCGTGGTGACCGTCAGCGGGACCGAGGTCACGGTGGCCGACTGGCCCGCCTGACCGCCCGGGCCCGTCACCGGGAGCGGGACCGGCTGGCCGTCCGCGCCGGCCAGCGCGGCGAACGTCACGATCAGTGCCAGCCCGGTGATCAGCGTGCGCTTGGCCCCGATCCGGCTGGGCACCCAGCCGGTGATCAGCATCGCCAGCGCGGTGACCACGAGGTAGCTGGTGAACAGCAGCTCGACCTGGGCCGGGCTCGCGTTCAGGCGGGACGCCAGCGCGGGCGAACCACCGGGCAGGCCGCCGAATGGCGGATTCGGCCACCCGAGCGGGATAGGCTGTCGGGGTCCGGGACAAGTTCCCGCCACGTCCAACCTTTCTCTGCCTGGCCTCGTCTTCATAGCCAGCAGGCCGCGCCCGGCACGCGCCGCGGCGTCCCGCAGAGCCAGGTAACAGCCGCGCTGGTCTGCCGTGTGCGGCGCCGAGGCTGAGCCCGGCCGGAAGGAGATGCGTGCGCAGATCGGTGGCCCCGGGGCCAGGCCCGGGCGCCGCCCTGCCCTCAGGGCTGGGTGAGCAGCCGGACGTGGTCCACGGGCCCGGGCTGCTCGTGCCCGGTCCGCCCGGGCCACCGGGACGGCCGCCGCGCCGTCCCCGGCGCGGAGCCGGCGGCGGCCCGCCGGTCCGGCGCAAGCTGCGCAGCCGGCCGACGTTCCGCATCATTGCCCTCGTGCTGCTCGCCTTCCTCGGCTGGACCGCCTGGTCGGTTGGGCACGCGCTGACCATGCCCGGCGGCGGGACGGTGTCCGAGCGGCTGGCCGAGTGGGCCAGGGACCACTACCTCGGCCCGGTGGTCACGTTCGCCGAGTGGGTCATGTACACCCCGCCCAAGGTCGGCGGCCAGCCGTCGTTCTCGCTGGCCATGCCCACCACCGGGGCCACCGCGGGGACCAGCGGGCATAAGCACCATCACAAGGGCAAGCACCAGTTCACCGGGCCCGGGTTCGGCCGCCCGGACAAGCTGACCTCTCCTGCGGGAAAGCCGGTGAACGGGGAGGGCCACTGGCGGATACTCGCCAGGGTGCACGGCGTACCCGCGATCTACGGCACCTACCTGCGGCCGGACAAGGTGCACACGTCCTACGTGGCGGGCATCGCGTCGATGAACCCGCACCTGCTGA
>DASVBE010000268.1:0-12691 GCA_036375995.1 Streptosporangiaceae bacterium
GGCCGCGGCCAGCTCGCGTTCCCAGGCACGGTGCCACCCGAACCCCTCGGCGGTGTCCACCGACGGCTGCGGGCCGGCCGGCACGTGGGTGCGCAGCCAGTCCCGCGCCTCCGCCCGGAAGGTGCCGGCGGCCGGTTCCGGCTCCTCGCTCACCCGCCCGCCTTCTTCATGGACCGCGCGTCCATCCCGGCCAGCGAGCTGCCCGACACCTCGGCGTTGTGCGCGTGCGCCAGGTGGTGCAGGCCGAACACGGCGTCCATGCCCGGGCGCAGGCCCATCAGGTCCTCGCACTGGTTCACCGCCCGCTTGGCCAGCGCCAGCCCGAACGCGGGCATCTCCGCGATCCGCTCCGCCATGGCCAGCGCCGTGCCGGCCAGGTCCTCGCGCGGCACCACGCGGCTGACCATGCCCAGCTCGTAGGCCCGCTGGGCGGTGAACCGGTCGCCGGTGAACAGGATCTCCTTGGCGAACCGCGGCCCGAGCACCCATGGGTGGGCGAAGTACTCCACGCCGGGGATTCCCATCCGCACCACCGGGTCGGCGAAGAACGCGTCCGGCGAGGCGATGATCAGGTCGCAGACCCAGGCCAGCATCAGCCCGCCAGCGATGCACGCGCCCTGCACCATCGCGATGGCCGGCTTGGGCATCTCCCGCCAGCGGCGGCACATGCCCAGGTAGACCTCCATCTCCCGGGCGTACCTGGCGTCCGCGCCGTCCCGGCCGACGTGGTCCCACCACAGCACCGCCTGCCGGTCGAAGGACTGGTCCGCGTCCCGGCCGGGCGAGCCGATGTCATGCCCGGCGCAGAAGTGCTCGCCCTCCCCGGCCAGCACGATCACCGCGACCGACGGGTCGTTGACGGCCCGGGCGAAGGCCGCGTCCAGCGCGTAGGTCATTGCCGAGTTCTGCGCGTTGCGGTAACGCGGCCGGTTGAGGGTGATCAGCGCGGTGGCGTCGCGCTGCTCGTAGCGGACGGGGGTCTCGGGCTCGGTCACGCTGGTTCCTCCCGCAGCAGTCGCTTGAGGGTCTTGCCCGCCGGGTTGCGCGGCAGGCTGTCGCGGAACACGATCTGGCGCGGCAGCTTGTAGCTGGCCAGCCGCGGCCGGCACCAGGCCAGCACCGCGTCGGCGTCCAGGGCGCAGCCGGGCCTGGCCACCAGGTACGCCCGGCCCACCTCGCCCAGCCGGCCGTCGGGCACCCCGACGACGGCCGCCTCGGCCACGCCTTCGATCCGGGCCAGCACCTGCTCCACCTCGGCCGGGTACACGTTGAACCCGCCGCAGATGTACATGTCCTTGAGCCGGTCGGTGATCGTCAGGTAGCCGTCCGGGTCGAGGTGGCCGACGTCGCCGGTATGCAGCCAGCCGCCGGGGTCGATGGCCTCGCGGGTCGCGGCCGGGTCGTCCAGGTAGCCCAGCATCACGTTCGGGCCGCGGAGCAGGATCTCGCCGGCTTCCCCGGCCGGCCGGGGAGCGCCGTCCGGCCCGGCGATCCGGACCTCGAAGCCCGCGGCGGCCCGCCCCGAGGTGCTGGCCACCCGCTCCGGGTCGTCCCCCGGGCGGCACATCGTGGCCACCACCGCCTCGGTCAGCCCGTAGGCGGTCAGCACGGTCTCGAAGCTGAGTTCGCGCTGCATCCGCTCGACCAGCGCAACCGGGACGGTGGCCGCCCCGGTGACCGCCAGCCGCAGGCTGGACAGGTCGCGAGAGGACCGGTCCGGATGGTCGAGGATGGTCTGGTAGATGGTCGGCGGCCCGGGGAACACGGTGATCCGCTCCGCCGCTACCAGCGCCATGGCCTGCCCGGCGTCGTAGACCAGCTGCGGGACGATGGCCGCCCCGCTGACCAGGCAGGCCAGGATGCCGGCCTTGAACCCGAAGCTGTGGAAGAACGGGTTGACCACCAGGTAGCGGTCGCCGCGGTGCAGGCCGCCGCACTCGGCCCAGGCCCGGGCCACGGCCAGGGACCGCCGGTGCGCGGTCATCGCGCCCTTGCTCCGCCCGGTGGTGCCCGAGGTGAACAGGATGTCGCTGACGTCGTCAGGGCCCACCCCAGCAGCCCGCCGGGCCGCCGCGGTCGCGGTCACCAGCCCCGCGGTGGCCAGGAACCCGTCCCAGGACAGCGCCTGATCGCTGGCCAGACCCTGAACCGGCAGGGACACCATGAGCTTTACCTGACTGAGGCTCTGCTCCTGGTCGTCGCGGGCCGCGTCACGCAGTGCCGCCAGCCGGTCGGTGCCCAGGAACGGCCCGGCGGCCAGCAGGGCCCGCGCGCCGCTGCGGCTGATCACATCAAGCGCCTCGGGCCCGGTGAACCGGGTGCTGACCGGGACCAGCACCGCGCCCGCCCGCAGCGCGCCGAGCGCGCCGGCCACCCAGTGGTGCGTGTTCGGGGCCCAGATCGCCACCCGGTCGCCCGCCTGGACGCCACCGGCCATGAAGGCCCGGGCCGCCACGCTCACCTGCTCGTGCAGCTCCCGCCACGACAGCCGCGGCCCGCCCGGCTCGGCCAGCGCGGGCGCATCACCGAAGTCCCTGGCCGCGCGTTCCGCCGCGGCCGGGATCGTGAGCTCCATCAGGCTCCATCCCGCGCTCCGCCAGTCAAGCAGCTCTGCCAGTCAAGCAGCTCCGCAAGTCAAGCAGCTCCGCAAGTCGAGCAGCACCGCAAGTCGAGCAGCTCCGTCAGTCAAGCAAGTGCTTGGTAGGCTGAGCCTACGCGGGCCGGGCGTCCCGGGTCCACGGCGCAGGAGGCCCTGCACTGGCGGATCTGCACTGGCGGGTCTGCACTGGCGGATCTGCACGGGAGGACCTGCACGGGAGGAACCGTGACCGCAGGCGAGCCGGACGACGAGCCGGGCGAGACGGGCGAGACCGACGAGGCGTTCCGCGGTCGGCTGCGGGCCTGGCTGGAGGCCGCGCTGACCGGGCGGTTCGCCGGGCTGCGCGGGGCCGGCGGCCCCGGCCGCGAGCACGAGGCGCACGACGAGCGGGTCGCCTGGAACCGGGAGCTGGCCGCGGCCGGCTGGACCTGCCTGGGCTGGCCGCCCGGGCACGGTGGCCGCGGCGCCACGCTCGCGCAGCAGGTTATCTTCCACGAGGAGTACGCCCGCAGCGGCGCCCCGGCCCGGGTCGGCTACGTGGGCGAGGAACTGCTCGGCCCGACGCTGATCGCGTTCGGCACGCCGGAACAGCAGCGCCGGTTCCTGCCGCCGATCGCAGCCGTCACCGAACTGTGGTGCCAGGGCTACTCCGAGCCGGGCGCCGGGTCCGACCTGGCCGCGGTGTCCACCACGGCCACCCGCGACGGCGGCGAGTGGGTGATCACCGGGCAGAAGGTGTGGACGTCGCTGGCGCACGTCGCGGACTGGTGCTTCGTGCTGGCCCGCACCGAGCCGGGGTCGCGGCGCAGTACGGGCCTGTCCTACCTGCTCGTGCCGATGCGCCAGCCGGGGGTCACGGTCCGCCCGATCCGCCAGCTCACCGGCACGTCCGAGTTCAACGAGGTGTTCTTCGACGGGGCCCGCACGCAGGCCGGCCTGGTCGTCGGCGAGCCCGGCGACGGCTGGCGGGTGGCCCGGGCCACGCTGGCCACCGAGCGCGGGGCCGCCACCCTGGGCCTGCAGATCGGGTTCCGGCGCGAGCTCGAAACCCTGCTGGCGCAGGCCCGGGAGACCGGGGCGGCCGCGGACCCGCTGCTGCGCGACCGGCTGGCCCGGGCCTGGGTCGGCCTGGAGGTGCTCCGCGCGCACGCGCTGCGCATGCTCGGCCACCCCGATCCGGCCAGCACGGGTCCGGCCAGCACGGGCGCGTCGGAGATCAAGCTGCTCTGGTCGCGCTGGCACCAGGACCTGGGCGAGCTGGCCATGGACGTGGCCGGCGCCCGGTCGATGGTGGCCCGCGGCGGACCCTACGACCTCACCGAGCAGCAGCGGATCTACCTGTTCAGCCGGGCCGACACGATCTACGGCGGGTCCGACGAGATCCAGCGGGGCATCATCGCCGAGCGCGCCCTCGGCCTGCCGCGGCTGGCCCGGCCATGACCGCCAGCCCAGGACCCGGGCCCGGGCCCGCCCCCGCCGACCCGCCCGGCCGCGGCCTCCTGGCCGGCAAGGTCGTCGTGATCACCGCCGCGGCCGGTACCGGCATCGGCTCCGCGGCGGCCCGGCGCTGCCTGGCCGAAGGCGCCCAGGTCATGCTCAGCGACCAGCACGAGCGCCGGCTGGCCGCAACCCAGGCGGAACTCGCCGACGCGTACGGCGGCGCCGACCGGGTCGCCGCGCAGCCCTGCGACGTCACGGACGAAGCCCAGGTCAGCGCGCTCACAGAAGCCGCCGTAGCACGGTTCGGCCGCATCGACGTCCTCGTCAACAACGCCGGCCTCGGCGGCACCGCCTCCGTCCTGGAGATGACCGACGACCAGTGGCAGCGGGTCCTCGACGTCACGCTGACCGGCACGTTCCGCTGCACCCGGGCAGTACTCAAGCAGATGGTCGCCCAGGGCCACGGCGGCGCCGTCGTGAACAACGCCTCGGTCCTCGGCTGGCGGGCCCAGCCCGGCCAGGCGCACTACGCCGCGGCCAAGGCCGGCGTCATGGCGCTCACCCGATGCGCGGCCATGGACGTCGCCGGGCACGGCATCAGGGTCAACGCGGTAGCGCCCAGCCTGGCCATCCACCCGTTCCTGGCCAAGGTGACGAGCGAGGACCTGCTCTCCGAGCTAACGCGGCAGGAGGCCTTCGGCCGCGCCGCGCAGCCGGCCGAGGTAGCCAGCGTGATCGCCTTCCTGGCGAGCGACTACGCCTCGTACCTGACCGGCGAGGTCATCTCGGTCAGCAGCCAGCATCCGTAACCCTTGACCGAACACCCGCAGCGCAGGCGGCCCGCCTGCACCCAAGCCGCAAGCGCTAGATCCGCTCGATGATCGTCGCGGTCGACATGGCCCCGCCCGCGCACATGCTGATCAGCGCCGTGCTCGCGTCCCGCCGCTCCAGTTCGTGCAGTGCCGTAGTAAGAAGCCGCGCCCCCGTGCTGCCCACCGCATGCCCGAGCGCGATCGCGCCGCCGTTGACGTTGACCCGGTCCGGGTGCGGCCGGTGAACGCGCTGCCACGACAGCACGACCGAGGCGAACGCCTCGTTGATCTCGAACAGGTCGATGTCATCGATCGTCATCCCGGCCTGCGCCAGCACCCGCTCGGTCGCCGCGACCGGGCCGTCCAGGTGGTAATACGGCTCGTCCCCGATCAGGCACTGGGCCAGGATCCGCGCCCGGGGGCGCAGGCCCAGGCCGCGCGCCCGGCTCTCGTCGGCCAGCAGGACCGCGGCCGCGCCGTCGGAGATCTGCGAGGACGTGCCCGCGGTGTGAATCCCGTCCGGCAGCACCGGCCGGAGCCGGGCCAGCCCGTCCAGGCTGGTCTCCCGCAGCCCCTCGTCCCGGTCCACCACCCGCGCGGGCCCGTCCGGCTGGCCATCAGCCCCGAGCACCGGTGCCTTCACCGGCACGACCTCCCGTTCGAACCGGCCCTGCGCCCACGCCCGCTGCGCGTTGCGCTGCGAGCGCAGGCCGAACTGGTCCACCTCGGTCCGGGACAGCCCGCGCCGCTGCGCGATCCGCTCCGCCGCCACGAACTGGTTCGGCAGGTCGATGTCCCAGGACGCGGGCCGGGGCAGGCCGGGACCGGACGCGACGTTCGCGCCCAGCGGCACCCGCGTCATCGCCTCGACCCCGCAGGCCATCCCGACCTGGATCGCCCCAGCCGAGATCAGCCCCGCGATGACATGCGCCGCCTGCTGGGCCGAGCCGCACTGGGCGTCCAGGGTCAGGCACCCGGTCTGGTAGGGCAGCCCGGCGTGCAGCCAGGCGACCCGGGTGATGTTGCCCGCCTGCTCGCCCGCCTGGGTGACGCAGCCGCCGGCCACCTGCTCGACCTTGTCCGGCGCCAGCCCGCTCCGCTCCACCAGAGCGGTCTGCGCGGCGCCGAGGATCTCGGCCGGGTGCAGCCCGGCCAGCATCCCGCCGCGCTTGCCGATCGGCGTCCGCACCGCCTCGACGATCACCGCCGTGCCCACCGGGCCCTCCGTTCTGGCCGATCAGGGACGGCCACCGTACTAGAACGTGTTCCTATTCTCGCACGAGCGGCTATTCATTGAGACTATTGCGCATGGTTGAATCGGCTAGAACACGTTGCAGCGGACGGCAGTGGAGGCAGTGATGGCCGAGCCGAACATCCCGCCGGGCTTCGACTTCACCGACCCCGACCTGAACCTGCAGCGGGTGCCCGCCGAGGAGCTCGCCGAGCTGCGGCGCACGGCCCCGGTGTGGTGGAACGCCCAGCCGCGCGGCGCGTCCGGCTTCGACGACGAGGGCTACTGGGTCGTCACCAAGCACGCCGACGTGCTCGAGGCGTCCAAGGGCAGCAGCGTGTTCTCCAGCGAGGCGAAGACCGCGATCATCCGGCACGGGCAGCCGGTGACCGAGGAAACGCTCATGCTGCAGCGGCTCATCCTGCTCAACATCGACCCGCCCAACCACACGACGCTGCGCGGCATCGTGTCCCGCGGCTTCACCCCGCGGGCGATCAGGAACCTGCGCGAGGCGCTGACCGTCCGCGCCGAGAAGATCGTGCAGACCGCGCTGGCCGAGGGCACCGGCGACTTCGTCGCGGACGTGGCCTGCGAGCTGCCGCTGCAGGCCATCGCCGAGCTGCTGGGCATCCCGCAGGAGGACCGCGGCAAGATCTTCCACTGGTCGAACCAGATGATCGGCTACGACGACCCGGAGTTCGAGGGCGACTCCAACGCGGCCGCGGCCGAGCTCGTCGGCTACTGCATGGTCATGGCCGAGGACCGCAAGCAGTGCCCGCGCGACGACATCGTCACCAAGCTGGTCAACGCCAAGATCGGCGAGCACAACCTGTCCGCCGACGAGTTCGGCTACTTCATGATCCTGCTGGCGGTGGCGGGCAACGAGACCACCAGGAACGCGATCTCGCACGGCATGCTGGCCTTCCTCGACAACCCCGAGCAGTGGGAGCTGTACCGGGCGCAGCGGCCGGACACCGCGGTCGACGAGATCGTCCGGTGGGCCACCCCGGTCAGCGTGTTCCAGCGGACCGCGATGGCCGACACCGAGCTCGGCGGCCAGCAGATCAAGGAGGGCGACCGGGTCGGGCTGTTCTACCGGTCGGCCAACTTCGACGAGGACGTCTTCGACCACCCGGAGCGGTTCGACATCATGCGCAACCCCAACCCGCAGCTCGGCTTCGGCGGCCTCGGGACGCACTACTGCCTGGGCGCCAGCCTGGCCCGGCTGGAGATCGAGCTGATGTTCAGCGCGATCGCCGACGCGATGCCCGCCATCGCCAAGGCCGGCGACGCGGAGCGGCTGCGCTCGGGGTGGCTCAACGGCATCAAGCGGCTGCCGGTCACCTACCGCTGATTCCGATCGACGTAACATCGATCGCATTGGTTTGGGGCTGGCGGGGCGGATGGTGCGGCTTCTTTTAGTAGTACGGCCCCCGGCCGCGGGCCCCGTCTTCACCGGGTGGCCGCGACCACCCACATGGAGAAGTACTGCGAGCCGCCCCCGTAGGCGTGGCCGAGCGCGACGGTGGCCCCGTCCACCTGGTGCGCCCCGGCCTTGCCCATGACCTGCAGCGCCGCCTCGGCGAACCGGAGCAGCCCGGAGGCGCCGATCGGGTTGGAGGACAGCACGCCGCCCGAGGGGTTGACCGGCAGCGACCCGCCGATCTCTGTCTCCCCGGCCTCGGTCAGCCGCCAGCCCTGCCCGGGCTCGGCGAAGCCGAGGTTCTCCAGCCACATCGGCTCGAACCAGGAGAACGGCACGTAGATCTCGGCCACGTCGATCTCCTGCGCCGGCGCCGTGATGCCCGCCTGCCGCCACAGCGCCGCCGCGCAGTCCGCCCCGGCCCGCGGGTTCACGTGGTCCTTGCCGGAGTACATGGTCGGCTCGGTGCGCATCGCGGTGGCCCGGATCCAGGCCAGCGGGCCGTCGCTGGCCCGGGCCGCCTGCTCGTCCCCGATGATCACCGCGCACGCGCCGTCGGAGGACGGGCAGGTCTCGTCGTACCGGACCGGGTCCCAGAGCATGGGGGAGGCCTGCACCGACTCCAGCGTGATGTCAGCCTGCTGGAGGTGTGCGTACGGGTTCAGGCTGCCGTTGCGCCGGTCCTTGACGGCGACCATGGCGCCGATGTGCCCGGGGGCGCCGCTGCGCCGGATGTAGGACCGGATGTGCGGGGCGAAGTACCCGCCCGCGCCGGCCAGCACCGGCATGCTGAACGGCGGCGTGATCGACAGCGCCCACATCGCGTTGGACTCGGACTGCTTCTCGAACGCGACCGCGAGCACCCGGCGGTGCCGGCCGGCCTCGACCAGGCTGGTCGCCACGATGCCGGTCGCGCCGCCCACCGAGCCCGCGGTGTGCACCCGCAGCAGCGGCTTGCCCGTGGCGCCCAGCGCGTCGGCCAGGTACAGCTCGGGCATCATCACGCCCTCGAACAGGTCCGGGGCCTTGCCGACCACGACGGCGTCGATGTCGGCCAGGGTGAGCCCGGCGTCGTCCAGCGCGCGGTCCACGGCCTCGCGGCACAGGCCCGCGATGGACACGTCGGCCCGCCGCGAGCGGTGCCGGGTCTGGCCCACGCCGAGCACGGCGGCCTGCTGCTTCATGCCCGTGCCTCCATCAGGACCGTGCCTCCATCAGGACCGTGCCTCCATGACGCAGACGAGATTCTGCTGCAGGGCGGGGCCGCTGGTGGCGTGGCCCAGGGCCCGGTCCGCGCGGCCGTTGTGGATCTCGCTCGCGGCCAGGCCGATCCGGGCCAGCCCGGCCGCGAACATCGGGTTGCCGCACAGCGCCCCGCCGGACGGGTTGACCCGCACCCCCTCGCCCAGGCCCAGCGCCCGCTGCAGGAGAAGTTCCTGGTGGGTGAACGGGGCGTGCAGCTCGGCGGTGTCCACGCCACCCGGGCCCGCAGTAGCGCCGGCGGCCCGGGCCGCGGCGGTGGCCGACGGGGCGGCCGTCAGGTCGCGTGCGCCGAGCACGGCCGAGTCGACCCGGTGCTCGAACCCGGTGATCCAGGCCGGCCGCGGGCACAGCTCGCGGGCCCGGTCGCCGGCGGCCAGGATGGCCACGGCCGCGCCGTCGCTGACCGGGGCGCAGTCGTGCGCCCGCAGCGGGTCGGCCACGTACGGCGCGGCGAGCAGGTCGGACGCGGCGAACTCGCCGGCGATCTGCGCGCCGGGATTGTCCCGCGCCGCGGCCCGGCTGCGCACCGCGACCTCGGCCATCTCCTTCTCGGTCCACAGCCCGGCGTCCAGGCCCACCCGGGCCTGCAGGGCCGCGATGCTCACCGAGTCGGGCCACAGCGGGGCCAGCAGGTAGGGGTCGAGCTGGAGGGCGAGGATCCGGCGCAGCACGCCCGCGGACGACTTGCCGAACCCGTAGGCCAGCGCGATCCCGGCCTCGCCGGTGAGGACCTTCAGCCACGCCTCGTACAGCGCCCACGCGGCGTCCATCTCCACGTGCGACTCCATCACCGGCGGGAACGCGCCGATCGCGTCCACCGCCTGGACGAACGAGAACGCCCGGCCGGCCAGGTAGTCCGAGGAGCCCGAGCACCAGAAGCCGATGTCGTTCTTGCTCAGCCCGGTGGCCGCGAGGACCTCATGGAAGATCGGCACGAGCATCTCGACGCCGCTGGTGGTGCTGTCGCTGTGGCGGGCGCACGGCGACTGCGCGAACCCGACAACGGCGACGTCCGTCACGGTGACCGTCCTTTACAGGTGGTGGGCGTACGACTGGTACGGCGCGTCGGGCTCGCCGGTGGGGCGGAAGTGGTCGATGTTCTCCGCCGTGGTGCCCCACTGCTCCGGCGGCTTCCAGACCGCCGAGACCCGCATACCCATCCGCACCTCGGCGGGCTCGCAGCCGAGCACGAGATGCTGGATCGGGATGTCCGCGCCGTCGATGAGGATCTGCGCCGCGACGTACGGCGGCTGCACCCGCTGCCCGGTGAACGGGACGTTGACCACGCAGAACGTGGTGACGGTTCCGGTCTCCGGCAGCGCGACCTCGTCCGCGGTGGGCACCCCGCAGGTCGGGCACGCCCCCCGGGGCGGCAGGTAGACCTTCCCGCAGACCGGGCAGCGCTGGCCGAGCAGCCGGCCCTGGGCCAGCCCGTGCAGGTAGGCGGTCTCGGCGGGCGACGCGGTGTGCTCGTACGACAGCTGCACCGGGGTCGTGATCATCGTGACCGGCTCCTGGCCGGCCAGCCCGTGGCCGCCCGGCACCGGCCCGGGCCCGGTCCCGGGCTCGAAGCAGGCGATGTCCCTGATGTGCCCGGTCCGCTCCGCGGCCCAGCGGGCCCGGACCGCCATCCCGGTGCGCATGGCCGCGGCCGAGCCCGCGTCGACCGCGTGCAGGATCGCGGTGTCCGCCCCGTCCAGCCGGATCAGCGCCCAGGCGAACGGGTGCTCCAGCGGCTGGCCGGCCAGCGGCGCGGGAGCCCACGACCAGGACAGCACGGTCCCGGTCGGCTGGACCTCGATGAGCTCGGCCGGCGGCTCGGCGGTGACCGGGTCGTACTCGAACGGCGGCGCGTGCACCCGGCCGTCGGCGCCCCGCGCGGCCAGGATCCGGCCCTGCGCCAGCGCGGTCATGAACTGGCTCAGCACCGGGCCCAGCGACCGGGTGTAGTCGAAGCCGATCTCCAGCGGCGCACGCAGCGGCGGATCCACGCCTCAGAGTGAAACATGTTCCCGTTGGGGCCGGCAAGCGCGCAGGACACAAGGCAGGGCCCGCTTGCTGGTGTATAGAACGTGTTCTAGATTTGTGCCCGTGAGCGACCCTGAGAGCAACCCCGTGACCAGCGACGTCGGGCTGTGGGCCATTGCCGGGCACTCGCCCGGGCTGACCGCCGTATACGAGCCGGACGGCACCGCGGTCAGCTACCAGGAGCTGGCCGCCCTGGCCAACCGGTACGGCCGCGGCCTGCAGGCGCTCGGCCTGACCACCGGGGACACGGTCGCCACCCTGCTGCCGAACAGCGCCGACGCGCTGGCCATGTACTTCGCCGCCATCCAGACCGGGCTGTACCTGGTGCCGGTCAACTGGCACCAGGTCGGCGCCGAGGTCGGCTACATCCTCACCGACAGCGACGCCCGGGCGCTGGTGGCGCACGAGCGGTACGCGGAGACGGCCACCGCCGCGGCCGATCTGGCCGGGGTCAAGCACCGGTTCGCGGTGGGCACGGTGCCGGGCTTCGAGCCGCTGGCCCGGCTCGGCGACGACGGCACGGACGACCGCCCGCGCGACCGCACGCACGGCGCGCCGATGCTGTACACCTCGGGCACCTCGGGCCGGCCCAAGGGCGTGCGCCGCCCGCTCACCGGGCTCGACCCGGACGTGGCGTCCGCCATGGCCACCTGGTTCTTCGGCATCTTCGGCCTGGCCCCGTTCGATGATCACGTGCACCTGTGCGGGTCGCCGCTGTACCACACCGCGGTGCTCAACTTCGCGGCGAACTCGGTCACGCTCGGCCACCCGGTCGTGCTGATGGACCGCTGGGACTCGGCCGAGGCGCTGCGGCTGATCGAGCAGCGCCGGGTGACCCACACCCACGCGGTTCCCACCCAGTTCCGGCGGCTGCTCGCGCTGCCGGAGCCCGAGCGCGCGCGGTTCGACCCCAGCTCGCTGCGGTGCGTGATCCACAGCGCCGCGCCGTGCCCGCCGGAGACCAAGCGGGCGATGATCGACTGGTGGGGCCCGGTCATCGTGGAGTACTACGCGGCGACCGAGGGTGGCGGCACGCTGATCACCTCCGAGCAGTGGCTGCGCAAGCCGGGCTCGGTCGGGCTGCCCTGGCCGGGCTCGCAGGTCTCCGTGCTGGGCCCGGACGGCGAGCCGGTGGCAGCCGGGGAGCAGGGGCTCGTCTACATGAAAATGGGCAGCTCCAGCTTCAGCTACCACAAGGACGAGGAGAAGACCCAGGCGGCCCGGGCCGGTGACATGTTCACCGTGGGCGACATCGGCTACCTGGACGACGACGGCTTCCTGTTTCTCTGCGACCGCAGCAGCAACATGATCATTTCCGGCGGGGTGAACATCTACCCGGCCGAGATCGAGGCCGCGCTGTCCGCCCATCCGGCCGTGGCCGACGTGGCCGTGTTCGGCATCCCGCACCCGGACTGGGGCGAGGAGGTCAAGGCGGTGGTCGAGCCGGCCGCCGGGGCCGCGCCGGGGGAGGCGCTGACCAGCGAGCTGATGGCCTTCCTCGACGGCCGCATCGCGGCGTTCAAGCGGCCGCGCACGATCGACTACGTGGAAGCACTGCCCCGCGACCCGAACGGCAAGCTGTACAAGCGAAAGCTCCGCGACCCGTACTGGGCCGGACGGGACAGTGCTATCTAAAGCATTGCTGAACTAACGGTCACGGAACTGCGGGGTGCGCTTCTCGGCGAAGGCCCGCGGGCCTTCCCGGGCATCCTCGCTGCGGAACACTTCCATGCCGATTCTGGCCTCGATCCGGAAGGCCTCGTTTTCCGGCAGGCCCTCGGTGTCCCTGATCGTGCGCAGGATCGCCCGCACTGCGACCGGGCCGTTCGCGGCGATCTGCCCGGCGATGTCCACGGCGGCGGCCAGTGCCTCGCCGTCCGGCACCACGTGGCCGA
>DASVBE010000027.1:0-8574 GCA_036375995.1 Streptosporangiaceae bacterium
GATCTCGTCGCTGGTCACGTTCCTGGAGAACACCTCGGCCTACCGCCGGGCGCAGCGCGAGCGGGAGTACGGCCACCTGGACCGCGACCGCGATTTCCTGGTCTCGGCGTCACCGCTGACCAGGATCGACGACATCCGCGCACCGCTGTTCGTCATCCACGGCGCGAATGACCCGCGGGTCCCGCTGAGCGAGGCCGAGCAACTGCACGCGTCGCTGACCGACCGGGGCCAGGAGTGCGAGCTGCTGGTCTACCCGGACGAGGGCCACGGCCTGGCCAAGCGGCCGAACAAGCTGGACGCCTACCCGAAGGCGATGGCCTTCCTGGCCCGCCACCTGGCCGGCGGAGCCGGCCGCTAACACTCTTCCCGGTCGCAGGCGGCCGGCTCGCGGAGCCGGGTGCCTGAGGTCCGGAGCAGGAACTCGGCGTAGGTGTCCGGGGCCCGGCCGTGGTCCACGGACAGCCACAGCTCGATCATCCGTCGCTGCGCGTCGTTGCATTCGGCGATGATGGCGGCGGCCCGCCGTAGCAGCCTGCCGACGGCACTCCCGGGCCGGCCGGCACCAGTGTGCTGTCGGTCGTTAGTAGTCACATTCCTAGCCTTCCTGGCCAGCCACCGGGACGCATGGGCCGTTCGGCGTATGCGGCACGGGCAATTCCGCGTATCTAGCCTCAGCTTGCCGGGCCTGCCCGGGATCCGACAGTGGCAGTAAAGACATAGGACCGTGACATCCTGCCAAACCTTCGGGCATGATGGAGGGATGCTGAGAAACGTGGCCGCGGTCGTGCTCGACGGCGTCGAGCCGTTCGAGCTCGGGGTGATCTGCGAGGTGTTCGGGGCCGACCGCAGCGACGACGGCCTGCCGGTGTACGACTTCGCGGTGGTGGCCGGCGAGCCGGGCCCGCTGCGCACCAGCCAGGGCTTCACCCTGTCCACGCCGCACGGGCTTGACCGGCTGGCTGCGGCTGACCTGATCGCGGTCCCCGCCGTGAACGAAGCGCGGGTCGCCCGCCTGTCGGAGCTGCCCGCCCCGCTGCTCGCCGAGCTGCGCCGCGGCGTCGACCGGGGCGCCCGGGTGCTCAGCGTCTGCAACGGCGCGTTCGTCCTGGGCGCGGCCGGCCTGCTGGACGACCGCCGCTGCACCACGCACTGGCACCACACCGACACGCTGGCCCGGCTGTTCCCGGCTGCCAAGGTCGACCCGGACGTGCTGTACGTCGACGATGACCCGGTGTTCACCAGCGCCGGCACCGCCGCGGGCATCGACGCCTGCCTGTACCTGGTCCGCAAGGAGCACGGCAGCAAGGTCGCCAACGCGATCGCGAGGCGGATGGTGGTCCCCCCGCACCGCGACGGCGGCCAGGCCCAGTATGTCGACCGGCCCGTGGCCGGGTGCGAGGCCGACACCCTCAGGGACGTGATGAGCTGGCTGGTCCGGCACCTGGAACTGCCGGTCACCGTAGACGACCTGGCCCGCCGCGCGGCGATGTCACCGCGGACGTTCGCCCGCCGGTTCGTCCAGGAGACCGGCACCACCCCGCAGCGCTGGCTGACCAGCCAGCGGATCCTGCTCGCCCAGGAGCTGCTGGAGGAGACCGACGCGACGATCGAGGCGGTGGCCTTCCGGTCCGGCTTCGGTAACGCGACCGCGCTGCGCCACCACTTCCGGATCTGGCGGTCGACCACCCCGCAGGCCTACCGGCGGCAGTTCCGCGGGCCGTGCTAGCTGGCTCGCGGAGGGCCGCTTTAGAGGCGCTGCCTTCCCTCTGTGCTAGCTGGCTCGCTCCGGGCCGCCTGAGAGGCGCTGCCTTCCCTCCTCGCTCCCTCGGCGCTCCTTCGTCGCGCCTCATCGCTCGTCAGGAAAACAGCGCCGCGGCCCTCCGCGAGCTGCGGCCGGCTCCGCCGGCCGCGGGCTAGCTGGCTGGCTGGGATCAGCGGCGCGGCGCGAACACTCCCTGCTGCGGCAGGGCCCCGGCGGCCAGCGCCGCGCGGGTCAGCTGCCGGCCCGCGCTGATCACCTGCTCGGTCCGCTCGTCGCCGAGGTGCCGCCACGGCCCGGCGGCCAGGGTGTCGGTCTCCGCCTCGACCTTGTCCCGCAGCGCCTGGCCGGCCTCGGTCAGCTCGCCGCCGGACGTCAGCAGGCCGCGGGCGACCAGGCCCTGGATGGCGGCGGCCCACTCCTCGTCCGTCCAGCCCCGGCTGGCCTGGGCGAACCCGGCCAGGAAGCCCTGGCCGGAAGCCGAGTGGGTGATCAGCGCCTCGATGCCGGACAGCCCGGCGGTGCCCAGCGCGGCGATGTGCCCGTCGCCGCGGTGCTCGCGCAGCAGCGTCAGCCCGTGCCAGAGCACCAGGTGCGGCGCGGACGGCCAGTCCAGCTCGGCGTGGCCGGCGTACAGCGGGCGGCCCTCCGCGGTGCACGCGCCGGCCGCCTCGCGGACCAGGCCCGCCAGCCGGGCCAGGTCGGCCGACCTGGTGACGTCCGCGCCGAGCAGCCGGGTCATGGCCGCGTCCACCGCGGCGAACCGGGCGGTGGTCACGTCGGCCGGGCTGGCCAGCGACCAGGCCCGCGGGATGCACCGCGCGATCAGCCCCGGGCTGAAGTTGTAGAACGTGGCGGTGACCACGCCGGGCCCGACCGCGCCCATCGCCGCGCTGCGCCCGGCGAAATAGCACATCCGGCCGGATTCGAGTCCCGCCCCGGTGAAATGCTCCTCGGCCTCGGGCGCAAAGTAGATAAAGGAGTGCAGCACATTGGTCGCGTTGTGGACGCGGCGGACCAGGGCGGTGTTCATGATCGAACCCTAGCCACCGGCGGTTTGCGGTGACCAGACGCGGCCCGGGGAAACGATGGCCGGCCAGAGCCAGCCGCCAGGCCCAGCGCGCCGGGTGGCAACGCGCTGGCTGGCGGCCAGCCTGGCCGTACTCATGACAGTAGACCGCCGCAGACTGCCCAACATCGGTCAACCGACCGATCTACCAGCGCCGCAGCCCCGCGGCGGGCCGTCAGCGGGCCGGGGCCTGCGGCTCGAAGATCACCGTGACCTGGGTGAATCCCAGCGAGTGGAGCATGCCGTCCATCATTCCGCGGGTGTTGGTCTTGGCCTCGGCGACCAGCGGGCTGTGCCGGGCCGCGTCGCTGATCTTCTGCTGGGCCAGCTCGTACACCGCCTGCTGGCTGTTCGGGTTACCGGAGAAGAAGTTGCCGATGCGGTTCAGCAGGCCCTGCTGCTGGGCGAACACGTAGGACTGCTGGACGTCCAGCACCGCGGGCTCGAGCTGCGGGGCCGGCAGCTTCACGGTCACCGCCGTGCGGTCCGGCGAGACCTGCACGTTCTTGCCCTTCAGGTGGGAAAAATCAACGAACGCGATGTCGGTGCCCTGCCCGAGGAACAGCGTCTGGCTGCCCTCGAGGAAGCCCGGCAGGAACGCGGTGTGCTGGGACAGGTTGACGACGACCTGGAACGATCCGCTGGCCGCCTCGTACCTGCTCAGCGAGGTGATCGACTTCAGCAGCACGGGCTGGCTGCGGTCGGTAGTGGTCTCGGCGAACGGGTTGCGCAGTTGCGGCAGCAGGTGCACCGCGGACGCGACGAGGGCCGCCACGGCCACGGCCACCACGGCGGCGATCACCCAGCCGAGCCGGCTGGTGGTCCGCCCGGCGCGGATTACGCGGGTCATTTTCGGTCCTCCGCAGGAATGGCCAGAGCACCTGCCTGGCCCGGGGCGTCAAGGGCGGCGTGCATGTACCCCGCGCGCGGGCAGTGATTCATCCGCCTTTTCCCGGGCAATCTCCTCCTCGACGCCGGCGGCGGTAACCGGCGGTGTGGGAGGACCGATGGCGTGGACCGGGCGGGGCGGCTCGGGCGGGCGGCCGCGGATGCGGCCCACGGGCTGCCTGATGCTGGTGCTCTTGGTGATCCTGGTGCTGCTGATCCTGTCGCTGATGTTCGGCGGTTTCCAGATGGGCCACAAGGCGGCCGGCCCGGCCGCAGCTGGCTCTACCGCGGCCAGCGCAGTCCTAGCCAGCACGGGCCTAGCCAGCACGGGCCTAGCCAGCACCGGCGCGGTGCTGGCCGCCCCGGCCGGCTAGTTGTCGTCCAGCGCGGCGGGGCTGGCGGGCACGTCGATGGCGTGCTCCTGGAGCGCGGCCAGCGGCACGATGTCCAGCGCCCGCTCGTGCGTGGAGGCCAGCACCACGTAGGCCGCGGCCCCGTCCTGGTGCGCGCGCAGCCAGTTGCGCGCGGTCACGCACCACCGGTCGCCCGGGTTGAGCCCCGGGAACATGAAGGCAGGCACCGGAGTGCTGAGGTCGTTGCCGATCCGGCGCTGGTGCTCGAGGAACCCGGCGGTGACCACCGCGCAGATCGTGTGGCTGCCCCGGTCCTCCGGGCCGGTACTGCAGCAGCCGTCGCGGTAGAACCCGGTCACCGGGTCGGTGCCGCACGGCTCGAGTTCCCCGCCCAGCACGTTGCGATCGGCCATGCCTGAAGTATTGCTCACCCGCGCCGCGGATTCAGCCGCCGGTCAGACCGGGTGCACGCTGAACTGGATGATGACCCCGTTGCTCACGGTGTACGTGCCCTCGAAGTTCTTCACCGTGCCGTCGGTCTGCAGGGCGGCCAGGTGAGCGGTGACCACGTTCCCGCTGACCGACAGGATCGTCAGCGTGTCGTGCTGGGTGCCTGCGAAGCCCGCCTTGTAGCTGGCGAAGCTGGACGAGGTGTACCGGCCGCCCAGGTTCCAGGCCCGCAGGTAGTTGTGGTGGTTGATGGCCGAGATGTAGGCCTTCACGGTGGCTACCGGGCCGAGCACGGCGGGCGGCGCCGGCGACGACGGCGTGGTCGTGGGCGTGTTCGTCGGGCCCTGCGAGGCCGGACTGGCCGGCGTGGACTTCCCGTCCTTCGCGACCGGGGTGGTTCCGTGGCCGCGGGTCAGCAGGAACGCGGTCACCGCCGCGGCCGCGACGAACAGCACGATCAGGCCCGCGATCAGCGCGCCGCGCCGCCGCGGCGCCTGCTGATAGCTGCCCGGCCGGGTGCCCTGTCCGCCGTCCTGGCCCATGCCCGGCATCCAGCCCGCGTCACCGGCCGGTGGCTGGGCCGGCCACCCCGGTGAGCCCTGGCTGGGCGTGCCCCACCCGGCCTGCTGCTGCGGGGCCTGGCCCCACTGATCCCGGTGGCCGGCCTGGCCCGGTGCCGAGGTGGGCGCCGCCGGGGCGGCCCGCCAGCCGGAAGCCCCCGCCCCCGGTCCGGACGTGGGCGGGCCAGGGAACGGCAGCGCAGCCCCGGGCTGCGCGGCCGCCGGTGCCTGGGGGCCGGAGTGCTGGGTCGGCGCGGCCGGCGGCGGCCCAAACCCGGAAGGGCCGGACGGCGAGGCGATCTCCGTGGCCGGGCGGGCGATCTCCGTCGGCGGCCGGGACTGGCCGAGCTGCCCGTTCGCGCCCCAGGTCAGCCCGCAGGCCTCCTGCAGCTGGGCGGCGAACTCCAGGCAGCTGGCCTGCCGCTGGCTGGGCTGCTTGGCCAGGGCGCGGAGCAGAACGTCGTCCACCGCGGCCGGCAGCCCGGCCCGGCGCTGCGACGGCCGCGGCGGCGGCTCGGACACCTGCGCCCACAGCAGCGCCAGGTCGTGGTCGCGGCGGAACGGCGGCGCCCCGGTGAGCAGCTCGAACGCGGCGCAGGCCAGCGCGTACAGGTCGGCCCGGCCGTCGACCGTCTTGCCCTCGATCTGCTCCGGCGCCATGTAGTCCAGGGTCCCCATGAACTGGCCGGTCAGGGTCAGCCCCGGGGCGGACACGGACTGCTTGCTGAGCCCGAAGTCGGACAGGTACACGTGATCGGGCCGGCCGCTCGCGGCCAGCGCGCCGATCAGCATGTTGGCCGGCTTGACGTCCCGGTGCACCAGGCCAACCGCATGCGCCGCGTCCAGCGCCGCCGCGATCTGGGCCACGATGCTGTTCACCCGGGCCACGTCCAGCGGTCCTGACCGGGCGGCCAGCGTGCCGACGTCGCCGGCCTCGACGTAGCGCATGGCGATGAACAGCACGCCGTCCGCGTCACCGGCCTCGAACACCGGGATGATGTTCGGGTGGTCTACCGCGGCGGCGGCCCGTGACTCCCGGATGAACCGCTGCCGGAACGACTCGTCCCTGGCGATCTCGGGGGCCAGGATCTTCAGCGCGACCCACCGGTCAAGACGGACGTCGCGGGCCCGGTACACGACCGCCATCCCGCCGCGGCCGATCTGCTCGCCGAGCTCGTAGCCGGCCAGCTGGGTGCCGGGCCGGAAGGTGATGCCCATCGGCCGGGCGCCTGGCTGCTCGCCGGGCAGGTAGTCGCTGGGCAGCGGGCCAGGCTCCGGCGGGAACTCGTTAGCCACCGTGCCTCCGCCCTCGCCTGCTGGTCTGTGTCCGCGATCGCTCATCACAGCAGAGCCGGGACTGGCACGGGAGATACTGCGGTCGCGGCATGGCGTCGCGGCGGTCAGCCCCCAGTATCCGCGCCCGCTCTGGCCGCCTGTCAAACCGGCCCCGCACACAATGGCCCGCGGCCAGGGCGTCTGCCCTGGCCGCGGGCCGATTCAGCGCTTTCAGTCCGCCAGCGTCCTGGCGGTGCCGTCCGGGACCTCGGTCATCAGGTCCCCGGCGACCTCCATGCCCTTGCGCCACACCGACCGGGCGATGATCTTGGTCGGGTCGACCCGGCCCCGGTACTTGGCGGCGATCTCGGTGCACTCCTCCAGCAGGCCCTCGGACAGCGTGGTCGGCTCCAGGCCGAGCGCCAGGAACTGGTCGTTGCGCACCCGCAGCTCGTTCTCCTCGGCCTCCTGCCGCGGGTTGGGCAGGTAGGCGACCTCCACACCCATCCGGTCGGCCACCATCTTGGCCAGCTCGACGACCCGGTGCACCTCGGTGACCTGGTTGAGCACCAGCGGCTTGGAGCCGGTGGCCGGCGGGTTGGTGATGGCCAGCTCGATGCACCGGACGGTGTCCCGGATGTGGATGAACGCGCGGGTCTGCCCGCCGCTGCCGTGCACGGTCAGCGGGTGGCCGATCGCGGCCTGCATGAGGAACCGGTTCAGCACGGTGCCGTAGTCACCGTCGTAGTCGAACCGGTTGATCAGCCGGTCGTCCCGGATGGTCTGCGGGGTCTGGGTACCCCACACGATGCCCTGGTGCAGGTCGGTGATCCGCAGCTGGTCGTTCTTCGCGTAGAACGAGAACAGCAGCTGGTCGAGGGTCTTGGTCATGTGGTAGACCGACCCGGGGTTGGCCGGGTGCAGGATCTCCCGCTCCAGCTCGCCGTCCGGGGTGGGCACCTTGACGGTCAGGTAGCCCTCGGGGATCGGCGCGGTCCCCGACCAGCCGTACCCGTAGACGCCCATCGTGCCCAGGTGCGCCAGCGCCGCGTCGATGCCGGTGTCTACCAGCGCGGTCAGCAGGTTGTGCGTGGCCCGCACGTTGTTGTCCACGGTGTAGCGCTTGGTCGCGGTGGACCGCATCGAGTACGGCGCGGCCCGCTGCTCGGCGAAGTGCACGATCGCTTCCGGGCGCAGGTCCCGCAGCACCGCTACCAGCCGGTCGTACTCGGTGGCCAGGTCCAGGCTGATGAAGCCGATCTCCTTGCCGGAGACTTCCTTCCAGGCCCGCAGCCGCTCGCTGATCGGCCGGATCGGGGTGAGCGACTCGACCTCGAGGTCAATGTCGATCTTCCGGCGGCTCAGGTTGTCGATGATGGTGATGTCGTGGCCGCGATCCGACAAGTACAACGACGTCGGCCAGCCGCAAAAACCATCGCCGCCAAGGACCAGAACGCGCATTCCGACTCCCATCAGTTTCGCCAGCGGAGGAGGCGCTCCCTGGCCCATCACCGGGACGGGAGCTCGAGTGCTTTTGGCGTCGCCCGCGCAGTCTACCTCGGGGACACTATGCCCCCTGAGCGCCCCGGAGAGGCAGCTTTGCGCATTCCGCACCTCGCGCTTAACGTCCGGGCCGGGATTCGCCGTGCGGCTCCGCAGGCGGCCCGAGGCCGTCGGCGGGCCAGTTAAGCAAGGCCCACATGGCCCGGCTGCGGCGGCCCCGGGCGGATCAGGCAGCCCGTCGCGGCGCCCAGTGGCGCGGCGACGCCTGGCACGACCGGGTCCTGTACGGCCGCCTGCGGTCGGATCCCTGACCAGGCCAGCACGGACCGGGCCAGCACGACCGGGCCCGCTACAGGTCCAGGACCATCGTGTCCGAGTCGTGGTCGCCGCCCACGATCCGGTAGCCCTCGGCCAGGTACAGCCGGTGCGCGTAGTTGGCCCGCCCGGCGCTGAGGCTGATCTGCCGGATCCCGGCGGTCCGCGCCGCGCCGGCCAGCTCGCCCAGCAGGGCCCGGCCCGCGCCCTGCCCGCGGCACTCCGCGCGCAGCCCGATGACCAGCTCGGGGACGTCCGGCGCGACGAAGCCGTAGGCCGGGTCGCTGGCCGGGAAGAACCGCAGCCAGGCCGCCCCGGCGGGCTTCCCGCCGAGCTCGGCGACCAGGCCCAGGTCCCCGGGCCGCGGCCAGCCGTCGATGTAGTGGCCGAGCAGCGGGTCGG
>DASVBE010000116.1:0-38288 GCA_036375995.1 Streptosporangiaceae bacterium
ACGACGGCCAGCCCGAGCACGAACGGCGCCAGCACGGCCAAGGCCGCCGCAACCCCGAAGGCTGCCACCGGCACCAAGGCCAGCGGCACCAAGGCCGCCGGCACCGCGAAGGCGACCGGCACCAAGGCCAGCCGCACGAAGGCGGCCGGTAGGGCCAGGACCACCAGCGCCAGGGCCAATGGCGCCAAGGCCGGCACCACGAAGGCCGCCAGCACCAAGGCCGGCACCACGAAGGCCGCCAGCGCCAAGGACAGCGGCACCGAGGCGGCCGACGCCAAGGCGACTGGCAGCACCACGGCCGCCAGCACCGGGGCAGCTAGCACCGGGGCCGCCAGCACCGGGGCCGCCAGCACCGGGGCCGGCACCACGAAGGCCAGCGACACCAAGGCGGCCGGCAGCACCACGGCCGGCCGCACCCCGAAGGCCGACGGGCCGGACGAGAGCAAGTAACCGGCCGCGCGCGGCAGGCCTCCCGGCCTGCCGCGCGTGTGCTGGTTCCGCCGCGGTTGCGAGCGGATGGGTACGCCGCGTCCCCGCGGCCGGATCTGGCCGTGACCCCGGCGGCTACCCTTACCCGGCCACCGGCCAGCCCCGTAGATCCGTCCTGGTAGGAGCGTCATGAAAGACCCGCTGGATTCGCAGATGCAGGCGCTTGGCGCATTCATCCGCGACCGGCGCAAGAGCGCCAATCTCACGCTGCGCCAGCTGGCCGAGCGGACCCGGCTGTCCAATCCGTACCTCAGCCAGATCGAGCGCGGCCTGCACCAGCCGTCGGTCCGCGTCCTGCGGCTGCTTTCCGACGCGCTGAACGTGTCCGCGGAAACGCTCCTGACTCAGGCCGGGCTGCTGCAGGCGGCCGCCGCGACCGTTCCCGGCGGGCCGGCCGGCGCCGACGGCGCCACAGAATCGGCCTCAGGCGCGCCTAATGGGGCCGGCCCGGCGGATTTGGCCGTCGCGGCCCCCGGGCGGCGCGCATCGGTAGAATCAGCCATCCGCGCAGATCAGCGGCTCACGGCACAGCAGCAAACCGCGCTGATTGCGGTTTATCACAGCATGCTCGGCGCGGAATAGGACCAGGACGGACAGCCAGTGACGGTGAGATACCCGAAGTCCGATCAAGCCCGATACCGCACGGCTAACATAGGTCGGCGTGGGTAACGCAATCGAGGTCCCGGAGCCGCTGCCGCAGCGGCGCCCGGCCGCAGAGCCGCCAGGCGGCCAGCTGCCGCGTCGGCTGCCCAGCGGGCTGCCGTCCGGGGCACCGCCGGTGCCGGGGGCACTGGCACCGAACGGGGCACAGTCACCGTCGGGGGCACTGCCATCGAGGGTGCCGTCCGCGGCGCCCTCCCCCTCTGGGCAGCTCCCCCGGCGGCCCGCCCGGGTTCTCCCGCCCGGACGGCACCGCAGCCCGCACCGCCTGACCGTGCCCACCGACGCGCCGCCGCTGGTCATCGCCATCCCCGGGGCCCGTAATCACGCCGCCGACGAGCTGGTCTCGATCGTGGCCGACGCGGTCTCGATGTCCTGCCCGAACGCGACCATCCGGGCCGGCTACCTGGAGGGTGAGTCGGACCGGCTGGACAACCTGCTGCAGGCCGGCCCGCCGGACGACTCGCCGGCCGCGACCGCGATCGTGATCCCGCTGCTCACCGGGCCGAACCCGCGGGCCGACGCGGCCCTGGCCGACGCCGTGGCCGGCGCCACCGTCCCCGTGATCGCCACCGATCACCTGGGCCCGCATCCGCTGATCGCCGAGGCCGTGCACGCCCGGCTGGCAGACGCCGGGCTGGCCCGGGCCAGCCGGGTCCGCGGCCTGAGCATCGCCAACTCCGCGGACGGCATCATCGTGCTGGCCGACCGGGGCCAGGAAGCCGAGCACGCGGCCGGCGTCGTGGCCGTGCTGCTCTCCTCCCGGCTGGCGATCCCGGCCGCGCCGGCCTCGGTCGGCGACCGGATGAGCCTGGACGCCGCGATCACCCGGCTGCGGGACTCCCACGCCTCGATGCTGGCCGTGGCCCCGTGCGTGATCGGTCCTGAGTCCGACATGACGGAGCTGGACGCAATGTGCGCCGGGCTCGGCGTCAAGCGGGCCCAGCCGATCGCCGGGCACCCGGCTATCAGCCAGCTCATCGCCATGCGGTACGGCGCGGCCCTGGCCGACAAGCGCCTGGCGGTCTAGCCCGTCCGGCACGGCTTGTTCGCCGGCCGGACTTTCGTTCGCTAGACGGACCCCGGTATTCCCTGCCATCGTGTTCTCCGCCACACTGTCTGCACCGCACTGTCACCGTCGCGCTGACGTCAGGGGAGCAAGCCATGAGCGAGTGGAACGCCACGACATACGAAGGCAAGCCAACGATCCTGCGCGTGGTCCGCAAGCAGGCCGAGCGCATGTTCGCGCTGGCCGAGCAGCCCGGCGCCTGGGAGGCGCCGACCGCCTGCGAGAGCTGGCAGGTCAGGGACATCATCGGGCACCTGGTCGACACGACCGAGGGCTACTTCCGCTCGTTCGAGATCGCCCGCTCCGGGGCGACCGGGCCGGAGGCGTTCGGCCTGCTGGCCATGCACGAGAAGGCCGGCGACGGCGGCCGGTCGTTCCGCGAGCTGTCCCAGCAGGAAATGATGACCCGGGTCCGGTCCGACCTGGACAAGATGATGGGCATCCTGGAGCCGCTCACCGAGGAGGAGTGGGGCGGCCTGATCGCACCGCACGCCTACATGGGCCCGGTGCCGGCCTTCATCTACGCGGCCGGCCAGCTGATGGACTACGGCGTGCACACCTGGGATATCGAGGAAGGCACCGGCCAGGCGCACGGCGTCGACGGCGAGGCCGCCGACCTGCTGGTCCCGTTCATGTTCGTGATCTGGCAGTACACCGTCCGGCCGGACGCCGACATGAGCCCGTTCAGCATCGGCATCCGGGTCACCGGCGGCCACAACGCGGGCAGCTACCGGGTCAGCGTGAGCGACCAGGGGCTGTCCTACGAGCCCGGCGACGTGGACGACCTGCCGGCGGTGATCGAGTTCGACGCGGGCGGTCTGGTCCTCGCCGCGTTCGGCCGGGCCAACGCGGGCACGGTCCGCGGCGACACGGCCCTGGCCAACCGCTTCCTCAACATGTTCCACGCGATCTAGGCCCGCGCCCCCGGAACCGTAATCCTGAAGATGCCTGCGCCTGGTTCGGCGCCGCCGCCGGCTACGGCGGCGCCGCCGGGCGCTGCGCGTCGTACTCCCCCGGCGGGTGCCCCGCGGGCAGGCGGTGCTTGGCCACCCGCGCGGTCGGCGTCCGCGGCAGCTCGCTGACCTGCTGCCAGTAGCGCGGCACCTTGAACGCGGCGAGCCGGGCGGACGCGAACGCGTGCAGCTCGGCGAAGTCCAGGACGGCGCCGTCCGCGGCGACCAGGAACGCCTTCACCTCTTCCTCGGTCAGCTCGGACGGCACGCCGGTCACCGCGCACTCGAGGACCGCGGGGTGCGCGGCGAGGACTTCCTCGACCTCCAGCGGGGACAGGTTCTCACCGCGGCGGCGGATGACCTCCTTGACCCGGGACACGAACGTGTACATTCCGTCGGCGCCGGCCGTGACCAGGTCGCCGGTGTGCAGCCAGCCGTCTTCCGTTATCACCTCAGCTGTCTCGGCAGGCATGCCCCAGTATCCGGGGGTTATTACCGGATTACGGATGAGCAGCTCGCCGGTCGCACCTGCGGGGAGGTCGCCGCCGTCGGGGCCGATCACCCGGGCCTCGTTCACCGTGCCGAGCACCGGGTGCTGGCGGACCGCGCCCAGGGTGCCGTAGGGCCGGGTGCCCCGCGGCCAGATCAGCCCGTAGGGAGACTCGGACAGCGCGTAACCCACCACGATGCGCAGCCCGAACCGGGCCTCGATCTGCTCCTGGCGCTCCCGCTCCGGGGCGGGCCCGGTGTAGCAGAGGCGGAGCGGAGTATCGCGGTCGTCCGGCCGCTCCGGCTGGCGCATCAGGATCTCCAGCATCGCGCCGATCGCGTTGAACTCGGTGGCGCCGTGCCGCCGTGCCGCGTCGAGGAAGCTGCTGGCCGAGAACCTGGGGAGCAGGATCAGCCCGGCGCCGCAGGCCAGCGAGCCCATCACCGAGTAGGCGGGCGCGTTGATGTGGAACAGCGGCAGCGAGGTCATCAGCCGGTCCGCGGCGGTCAGCTCCATCCAGAACGGGAAGCCCTCACCGGCCATCACGTAGGCCAGGTGGGTCTGCTGGACGAGCTTGGACCTTCCGGTGGTGCCGGACGTCGGGATGATCGCGGCGACGTCGGACGGGTCGATGCTGGTGCTGGTCAGGCCGGCGGCAGCGGCGCCGGAGCCTGCGCGGCTGGCCAGGCCGGCGGCATCGAGGATGGGCAGGCCGGGGTGCGCGGCGCGCAGCCCGGCCTCGCCGGTCAGGCCGGCCAGGCCCGCGTCGGTGATCAGCGCGCGCGGCGAGGTCTGCTGGACCAGGCCGGCCAGCTCGGCCGGGGCGCTGCGCGGGTTGGTGGCCACCGCGACCGCGCCCAGGCAGGTCAGGGCCAGCCAGCAGAGCAGGTAGTCCGGGGTGGTCCGGGCGGTCAGCACGACCAGGTCGCCCCGGCGGATGCCTTCCCCGCGGAGCACCCCGGCCAGGCCGGCCACCCGGGCCGCGGCGGCACCGAAGGTCAGCCCGCCGGGAAGATCATCGGAGCGGAGCCAGATGCCGTCCGGGTCCCGGCTGGCCGCGGTGGCCAGCAGGGCCGGGATCGTGCGGGCCGGCCCGGGCCCGGCCGTCATGCGCGGCGGGCGGCGGAGGGGTCCCCGGCGGTGCGGCCCGCGGCAGCGTCGCCGGAGGCGGCGTCACCGGAGGCGGCGTCACCGGGCGCGTCCCGGCCGGGGACCTGGCGCTGCGGCAGTCCGTGCGCCAGCACGCTCATCAGGTCGTCGAACACGTCGTCGGGAACCCGGCCACCGCTGGTCCACTCTGCCCACCGCATGCCCACAAAGTTACCCAGGCCCGTGTAGACCCACGCGATCACCTCGGGGTCATACCGGGCGTCGACCTCGCCGGACAGCTGTGCCACCCGCACCCCGCGGGCGTAACCGCGGACCAGCCGCTCGTAGTACTCCTTGAACAGGCCGGGCGCGGTGAACTCGGCCTCCCTGACGACCCGGTGGATCCACGGCCGCTCGGACATCAGGTCGAAGTAGGCCCGGAAGCCGGCCCGTTCCCTGGCCCGCTGGTTGTCCGCGGCGGACTTCAGCGCAGCGGCCATCGCCGCCCGCAGGTCGGCGTTGATCCGGTGGATCACCGCCGCGAACAGCTCGGCCTTCGAGCCGAAGTGCGCGTAGAAGCTGCCGGTGGCCAGGCCAGCCCGGGCACAGATCTCGGCCACGCTGGTCCGGTGGTAGCTCCGCTCGCCGAACAGCTGCTCGGCCGCGACGAGGAGCCGCTCCGCGGGCGGCCGGTCGCCGCCCGCGGTCGTCTTGCGGCTGGCGATCACTGTCACGCTGACCTCCCAGGTCGCGAAGGCCGGGCGGACCCTCGGTGGGCGGCCTCGTCTTAGAGGATCTATCAGAGCAGATAGCAGGGCCGGGCCGCGGGCCGCACCGGCAGTTTCGCGCCGGCGCGGCCCGCAGACCTCAGATCACGGCGACGGGATGCCGCTGGACGGGGCGTCCGGCTGAGACCCGCTCGCCGGGGTGACCGCGCCGCCCGGGCTGTCGTCCGTGGTCAGGACCGGGCCCTTCGGCACGAGCACGCCGTTCTTGATGACGCCCATGTACGCGCCGGTCACGCCGTTGTGATCGGTCGAGGAGTACGCGTACGGCGCGACCAGCGGGCCCTGCGGGATGCCGCTGTTGATCGCGTTGATCAGGTCCTGCCGGGTGGGGTTCCGGCCGGCCTTGAACATGGCCTGCACGAACGTGTACGCCACGCCCATGCCGTACAGCACGTTGCCGTCAAACGGCAGCTTCGGGATGTACTGATCGTGGATCTTCTTGAACAGGGTGATCCAGCTGTTGCTGGTGTCGCCCAGCGAGGGCGCGTAGCCGTCGGTGATGATCCCGGTGGTCAGCGCGGCCAGCTTCTTGTCCTTGCCGAAGGCGGCGAGCAGGCCGCCCAGGGTGATCGGGTCCGAGCCCACGTCACTGACCACGAGCTGCGGCTTGTACTGCAGCTTCAGCGCGGTCAGCTGGAACAGGGCGGTGAACGCGGGGATCGTGGCCAGGATGTCGACTTCGGCGCCCTTGGCCTTGAGCGAGGCGACCGCCGGGCCGACGTTGGTGTTGGTCGGGGTGTAGGTGGCCGTCGCCAGCTGGCCCTTGGGGATCTCGTACTCGACGCCCTTGAGCAGGTCCTGGCCGAACTCGTCATCCTGGTAGAAGACGCCGACCTTCTTGCCCTTGAAGTGGGTCTTGACGTAGTCGCCGAGGATCTTGCCTTCCCGGACGTAGTCAAGCTGCCAGCCGAACGTGTCCGGCAGCTTGGTCGGGTCGTTCCAGCACTCGCAGCCGGACGCCACGAACACGTCGGGCACCTTCTGCGCGTTCAGGTACGGGGCGACGGCCAGATGGGTCGGCGTGCCGAGGCCGTTGAAGATCGCGTACACCTGGTCCTGGAGGACCAGCTGGTGCACGACGTTCGAGGTCATCGTGGGGTTGTACTGGTCGTTCAGGTACTTGTAGGTGATCTTCCGGCCGAAGACGCCGCCGTTCGCGTTGACGTACTGGAAGTACGCGTTGGAGGCCGGCGCGATCTCCGAGTAGCCGGGCGCGGCCGGCCCGGTGAGCGGCTGGTGGCTGCCGATCAGGATGGATGTCGGGGTGATGCCCGGCGCGGACGCGGTCAGGGCGGCGGAACTCGACCCGGAGGAGCCGGAGCTCGGCGACGCACTGCTGCCGGAGCCGGAGCTGGAGCCGCCCGAGCCGCTGGAACCGCAGGCCGCCAGCAGCATGGCGACGACGGCGGACCCGGCGACGAGCGCCAGGTATCCCCTTCTCGATTCCCTCATTTAATGCCTTCCTTCTGGTGTTCACTGGCCGGCGCCTGCCGGCGCAAGGCGTTCAAGGGAGCCGTCGCTGCTGGGGTGACGGGGCCCAGCAGACGGCGGATGGCGCCCTGGATCCCCGCCGGGAACAGGAGCATGACGAGGATCAGCACGACGCCGTAGATCGCGATCGGCACGTTGGAGCTGATGGAGCTGGACAGGCCGTGGCTGGTGGCCACGTTCTGCGCATAGGTCGGCAGGAAGACGAGGATCAGGCTGCCCCAGATGGAGCCGATGAGGCTGCCCAGGCCGCCGATGATCGCGGCGGTCAGCAGGCCGATGGACAGCGTCAGCGTGAACGCCCCCGGCGAGGCGATGGCCTGCACGGTGGCCAGCAGCGCGCCGCCCAGGCCCGCGCAGGCTGCGCTCATCACGAAGGCGAGGATCTGCATGCGGCCCACGTGCAGTCCCGCCAGCGACGCCGCGACCTCGTTGTCCCGTACGGCCCGCCAGCTCCGGCCGATCCGGCTGTGGCCCAGGTTGGCCAGCAGGATCAGGGTGATCAGCGCGGCGGCGCAGCAGATCCAGGCCAGCCAGCGGGTCGGCGGGAACGTCACGCCGAGCCACGGCGGCGTGGTGATCGTCACCGGCAGGCCCTGGTCGCCGCCGAGCGTGCCGGAGTACTTGTCCGCGAGCGAGGGCAGCGCGACCGCGAGCATCAGCGTCGCGCCGGCCAGGTAGGGGCCGCGCAGCCGGGCCGCGGCCACCCCGACGATGCCGCCGGCCACGGCCGCGGCCGCCGCGCCCGCCGCGAACACCGCCTCCAGCGGCCACTGCAGGTGCAGCAGGAGCAGCGCGGTGACGTAGGCGCCGATGGCCATGAACGCGCCGTTCCCGATCGACACCTGGCCGCTCTGCCCGATCAGCACGGTCAGGCCGGCGACCGCGGCGACGTAGGCGGCGACCTCGGCGATCTGGAAGTCGCGGAACGGGTCGAGCTTGACGGTCAGCACGAACAGCACGACGGCGCCCAGCAGCGCCAGGCCGACGTGGCGAGCGAGGGTCATGTCACACCTGCCGGGTAGCGGACGGGGAGAACAGCCCGGCCGGCCGGACCATCAGCACCAGCACCAGGACCGCGAGGCCGAACAGGTCGACCAGGCTCGAGCCGAGGTAGCCGCCGGCGTAGCTGGTCACCAGGCCGAGCAGCAGGCCGCCGGCCACGGACCCGACCGGGCTCTCCAGGCCGCCGATGACCGCGGCGGTGAAGCCGAGCACGAAGATCGCATCCATGCTGTTCGGGTAGAGGAAGGTCTGCGGGGTGACCAGGACGCCGGCCAGCGCGCCGATCAGGCCGGCCAGGGCCCAGCCGAGGGTCAGCATGCGGCCGACCCTTACTCCTAGCAGCTGGGCGACGCTGGCGTTGAACGCGGATGCGCGGAGCCTCAGGCCGACCGAGGTGAACTGGAACAGCGCCGCCAGCAGGAGCGCGGCCACCAGCACCGCCCCGGCGGTGAACAGGTCGTTCGCCGAAATGCCGAGCGCGGTATTGCCGATCTTCAGGCCGGTGACCGAGAACGCGGGCGGGAACGACTTGAACTGCCCGCCGTAGATCATGCCCGCCACGCCCTCGAGCAGGACGAGCAGGCCGATCGTGACGATGACCGCGTTCATCGGGGGCTTGTTCTCCACCGGCCTGATCACGGTGCGCTCCAGCACGGCGCCGAGGACGAGCCCGGAGGCCAGTGCCGTGGCGAAGCCCAGCCAGTAGTTGCCGGTGTGCTGGATGACGCTGTACGCCACGAACGTGGTGAACATCGCCATGCCGCCCTGGGAGTAGTTCAGGATCCGGGTGCCTCGCCAGATCAGCACCAGGGACAGGGCGATCGCGGCGTAGATCATGCCGAAGGCGAGGCCCCCGAGGGTGAATTCCAGGAACTCCTGCATGTGGTGCCTTCTGGTTCCGTTCTGCTGAATCTGCGGTGTCTGCTGTATCTGCGGTGTCTGCTGTATCTGTGGTGTCTGCGGTGGCTGCTGCGTGCGGGCGGGGGCTCAGAAGCCCAGGTAGTGCTTGCGCAGGCCGACGTCGGTGACGAGGGCACTGGCCTCGGCTTCGGCGACGACCTTGCCGAGGTTCAGCACCACGCCCTGGTCCGCGATGGACAGGGCGCTGCGGGCGTTCTGCTCAACCAGCAGGACGGTCAGGCCGGTCTCGTCGCGCAGCTGGCGGATCAGGTCCATGATCTGCGCGACGATGCGGGGGGCCAGGCCCAGCGAGGGCTCGTCCAGCAGCAGCACCCTGGGCTGGGCCATCAGCGCGCGGGCGATGACCAGGATCTGCCGCTCGCCGCCGGACAGCCCGGCCGCGGCCTTGCTGCGGCGCTGGCCCAGGATCGGGAACCGCTGGTAGGCGTCGGCCAGGGCGGCAGCACGGCTGGACCTTCCCTGCCTGGTCAGCGCGCCGAGCCGGAGGTTCTCCTCTACCGTCAGCTCGGTGATCACGCCCTGGCCCTCGGGGACGTGGGCGACCCCGGCGCGGGCGATCGCGTCGGGCGACCGGCGGACCAGGCTCGCGCCGCCGGCCGTGATGCTGCCGCGGCGCGGCCTGACGAAACCGGTGATCGTGCGGAGCAGGGTGGTCTTGCCTGCGCCGTTAGCGCCCAGGACGGCGGTGATCGAGGCAGGTTTGGCCTGCATGGAGATGCCGTCGAGGACCGGGGCGCCGCCGTAGCCGGCGACGACGTCCTCGATGGCGAGGGCCAGGGGGCTGTCGCTGCTCAGCGGGCTGGCGCTGCCCAGCGGGCTGGCGCTACTCATCGGCCGGTCCCTCCTGGGCGGCGGCGCCGACGGCGCTGGCGTCCGCGGCTTCCGCGCCGGTGACCTGGGCGGCGCCCTCGGCCTCGACGCCGAGGTAGGCCGCGGTCACCGCCGGGCTGGCCTGCACCTCGGCCGGGGTACCGTCGGCGATGACCTTGCCGAAGTCGAGCACGGTGATCGTGTGGCAGACGGACATCATCAGGTCCATCCGGTGCTCGATGACCACCACCGAGGTGTCGTCGGTGAGCCGGGAGATCAGGTCGCCGAGCTCGGGAAGCTCGCTCTCGGACAGGCCGCTGGCGGGCTCGTCGAGTAGCAGCAGCCGCGGCCTGGCGACCAGGGCCCGGGCCAGCGCGACCCGCTTGCGCAGGCCATAGGCCAGGGTCCCGGGCATGGCGTCGGCCAGATCGGCGGCGCCGACCCGGTCCAGCGCCTCCGTCGCGAGCTTCCGCAACTGCCGCTCGTCACGGTCGGACCGGGGCAGTCCGAACAGCCCGGACCAGAATCCCGCTCGTGCGTGACTGGTCGCCCCGACCATCACGTTCTCGGCCACGGACAGGCCGTCGAACAGGCCCACGCCCTGCAGTGTGCGGGCGATCCCGAGAGCGGCGAGCTTGTGCGGGCGGAGCCGTGTCAGCTCCCGGCCGTCGAACCGGATCTGGCCGGACTCTGGCCGGACCAGGCCGCAGAGCACGTTCAGGAGGGTGGTCTTACCGGCCCCGTTCGGGCCGATGATTCCGGTGACCTGGCAGGGGGCCGCGGTCAGCGAGACGTCGTCAAGAGCGGTGATGCCGCCGAACCGGACCGTCACCGATCTGACTTCCAGCGCCCCGGCCTGACTAGCCGGAACGTCCGCCTGCGCACTCCCGGATGAACCTTCATTCATCGGGTCAACCTCTGTCCGGAGGGGAGTCGAAGCCCCGTTGTGAACCTAGATTCATCGCATCTTGGCGTGGCCGCAAGACCAGATCCCGGGCTAGCGCACATTCGTAGCCAAACCGAGACCCGTTCAGGAAGCGCCTCCCGGGGCCCCGGCCGGGATCCCGCCGGCCGCCGCCGGAGGCCCACGCCGGGCGCCCGCCGGGCCGGCTGGCGCCGCCCGGCGGGCCGCGTTCGCCCTGGTTCCGGCCGCCTGCCGCCGGGGCCAGGCGGCCCGGCCCGCGCGGCCAGCCAGGTCACGCAGGGCGGCCCGGCCAGCCACGCTGGGTCAGGGACGGAACGCGGCCCGCTCAGTCTGGCGGCACGGCCGGTCTACCGCCCGGCAGCCAGGCCGGGGGCTCGCAAAAATCCGCCGGTCGGCCGCTGTTTCTGACCTGACGTGCAGCTCTGCTCACCGATCGCACAGGCCAACCAGAGCGGCATTCGATTAACGTTCCTTGATCAAGGCTTCTTGCTCAACACTTCTTTATCAAGATATCTTGATAAAGAAGTGTTGAGCAGGTTACGTTGCCGGTAGCGACAGGCGATACGACCGTCCCGGTGGCGCTGGGACTGAATCCATGTGAGGGGTGCTGACATGCCAAAGCCGAGTGCCGGTACGACGGCCCGGGAACAGGGCGGCAGCGCGGCGGTGCCGAGCCGCACGTCGCTGCGGGCGCTGGCCCACCCGCTGCGGTGGCAGCTCATCGACCTGCTGGAGAGCATGGGCCAGGCCACCGCCACTCAGTGCGCGGAGGCGCTCGGCGAGACCGTGGCCAGCTGCGCCTACCACCTCAGCATCCTGGGCAAGTACGGCTACGCCCGGCAGGTCGCCGGCCACACGGGGCGGGAGAAGCCGTGGGAGCTGACCGACATCCCGCAGAACCTGTCGCCGGCCGGCTCCGACCCGGCGAGCGCCGAGCTGGCCGAGGAGGCGGTGGACGCTTTCCTCGATCACGAGCTGACCAAGCTCAAGAACCGGTTCCGGCAGCGGTCGCAGGAGCCCGCCGAGTGGCAGGAAGGCACCGGCGTGCTGGGCGAGACCACCTGGCTGACCGCGGCGGAGCTGAACACGACCTGGGCCGCCGTCAAGGACCTGGTGCTGAAATTCGCCGGCCGGGACCGGGACCCGTCCCGCCGCCCGGAAGGGGCGCGTGAGGTGCGCCTGTTCGCAGCCTCCAGCGTCGCTCCCCAGCGGGCCAGCGCAGGCTCCTCCCCCGCGGCGTCCGGCGGCTGAGAGAAAGCTGGAAGGCACGGCAGTGAGCGCCCTGCGCGACCCCCGGTTCCGGCGGCTGCTGGCCGGGTCCTCGCTGTCCAGCTTCGGGGACTCGGCCCTCTACCTGACCCTCGGCATCTGGGCCAAGTCACTGACCGGCAGCAATGCGGCGGCCGGCAGCGTGTTCCTGGCCCTGGGCATCCCGGCCCTGTTCGCCCCGCTGACCGGCCAGCTGGCCGACCGGATGCCGCGCCGCCGCCTGCTCATCATCACCAACGCGGCGACCGGCCTGCTGGTGCTGTCGCTGCTGGCCGTGCACTCCCGGGCCCAGCTGTGGATCATCTACCTGGTCGCCTTCGGTTACGGGCTGTCGTTCGGCCTGCTCGGCAGCGCCAGCGCCGGGCTGCGCAAGGACCTGCTGGCCGACGACGACCTCGGCGGGGCGAACGCCGCGCTGCAGACCATCAGCCAGGGCCTGCGCATCGTGTCGCCGCTGGCCGGGGCCGCGCTGTTCGCCGCGCTCGGCGGCGGCGCCGTGGCGGTGCTGGACACCGCCACGTTCGCGGTGGCGATCGTCGCGCTGGCCAGCATCCGGCTGACCGAGACCCCGCCGGGACCGCGCGGCCAGGCCTCGTACCTGCGGGACCTGACCGCCGGTTTCCGGCACCTGCGCTCGGTGCCGCTGCTGGCCCAGATCACGCTGATGTGCGCCTGCGCGTTCAGCGTGATCGGCCTGAACGAGACGATCATCTTCGCGGTCATCGACCAGGGCCTGCACCGGCCGCCGTCGTTCTTCGGGATCACCAGCAGCGTCCAGGGCGCCGGGTCGATCGCTGCCGGGCTCACCGTGGCCTGGCTGCTGAAGCGGCTGGGCACGGCCCGGATGATCGGCCTGGGCCTCGCCGTGTTCGCGCTGGCCGCGGCGGCGTACCGGACGCACTCGCTGGTGCTCGTCCTGGCCGCCGCGGTGGGCGACGGGATCGCGCTGATCTGGCTGGTGGTCGCGCTCACCACCGCGGCACAGCGGCACACCCCGCCGCAGCTCCAGGGCCGGGTCACCGCCGCGTGGACGATGCTGATCCTCACCCCGCAGACGATCTCCATCGCGGCCGGCGCGGCGCTGATCGCCTTCGTCGACTACCGCACCATGCTGCTGGTGATCATGGCCGTCATCGGCGCGTGCGCGCTGCTCCTGCTCATCCGGCCCGCCGCCGAACCCGCCGCCGCGACCACGGCCCCCGGCTCACCGGCCATTGGCAAAGCTGCTTAGCGCCCCGCTATCCGTACACCTTTCTCAGCCCCCAGCGCGGCGGTCAGGATCTGTAGCGGGCGGATCGTGCGGGGTAGGTCCGGCCGTGCGGCAGAGTCCAGGCAAAGGTGTCGGGTTCGGGGGTGTCGGGACTTTCGCCTCTGCCGTCGGCCAGGCACGGTCACACGATGCAAGTACCCAGGGCGGGCGATGGGCCGGGCTAGATGGCTGGCCCGCCACCGAGGGAGATCGGGGGATTGGCCATGAGCAGTGTCAGGGACGCCTACGAACAGGCCATCGGGTTCTACAACGCCGGAGACATGGACGGCCTCGCCAATAGCTACACCGAGGATGCTGTGGTGGTATCACCCAGCGGCACCACCCAGGGCCGTGCCGCCATCCGCGAAGGATGGAGCCAGGAGAAGTCCGCCTTCCCCGACCGCAGGGTGACCATAGATTCGATCACCGAGGAGGGCGACACCATTGCGGCCGAGTTGACATGGACCGGTACGAACACGGGTCCGCTCGTCCTGCCGGACGGCACTGAGATGGCCCCGACCGGCAAGCGGGTCGAGAACAGGGCCGCGGACGTGATGCAGGTACACCGCGGGAAGGCGGCCGTGCAGCACCAGTACTGGGACAACATGGCTTACGCCAGACAGCTCGGCCTGGTGCCGTAGCCCGCATCACCTGGCCGTGTCCACCGCGTCGGGCTTGCCCGGGACGCACCTGCGACGCGCTGACATCCTGCTCCTATGGCAGTATCGGCATCCGCCGGCAAACCGCCGGCCGCATCGGGCCGCCCGCTGACCGCAGCGCTACCGTCGGGGCATGCGTTCCAGTGATGCCGATGTGCTGGTGATCGGTGCCGGGGTGAGCGGGCTGACCACCGCGGTCTGCCTGGCCGAGGCCGGCGCCCGGGTCGCCGTCCAGGCCGAGCTCCCGCCCGGGTGGACCACGTCGGCGGTGGCCGGCGCGATCTGGGGCGCGCACCTGGTGGGCCTGGACGACCGGGTCAGCCGGTGGGGCCTGGTCACCCTCGGGCGGCTCTACGAGCTTGCCGAGCCGGACCAGCCGGGCACCGGGATCCGCCTGCTCGGCGGCCGCCAGGTAACCGGCCGGGACGCGATCGCCGAGGACGCCGTGGCCGCCCTGGCCGACGTGCGCCCGTGCGGGCCGCAGGACCTGCCCGACGGCTACACCGCCGGCTGGCGGTACACCGCGCCGGTCATCGCGATGCCGGTCTACCTGGCCTACCTGGCGGACCGGCTGGGCCGCGCGGGCGGCACGCTGGAGACCGGGATCGCGTTCGGCTCCCCCGCCGAGGCCGCCGGCCGCACCGCGGCCAAGGTCCTGGTGAACTGCACCGGGACCGGCGCGCACGGTTTCGTCCGCGACCCGTGCGTGGTGCCGGTGCGCGGCCAGGCCGTGGTGGTCGCCAACCCCGGGCTGAGCGAGTTCTTCATCGGCATGGGCCGGGACGGGGCGGCGGCCAGCGCCGGAACCGGCCTGGTCTACCTGTTCCCGCACGAGAGCACGGTCGTGCTGGGCGGCACCCAGGACACCGGCAGCTGGAGCCGGGAACCGGACCCGGCCACCGCGGCCCGCATCCTGGAAGGCTGCGCCGCGGTCGAGCCCGCGCTGCGCGGCGCCCGGGTGATCGCGCACAAGGCGGGCCTGCGCCCGACCCGCCCCCAGGTCCGGCTGGAGGCCGAGGACCTGGACGGCGTCCGCACGCTGGTGCACAACTACGGGCACGGCGGGGCGGGCGTCACGCTGTCCTGGGGCTGCGCCGCGGACGCCGCCGCCCTCGCCCTCGCCGCCCTGGGCTGAGCCGGCCCCGAGCCCGCTCGGGGCCGGCTCAGCCGCAGTCTCCGGCTCAGAACCCGGGGAACACCGCCCGCAGCCGGTCAAGCACCGCCGGGTCGGCCTCGACCTCCGCCGGGGTGTGCGCCGGGTCGAGCCGCCCGTAGGCCAGCCGCAGCAGCGCCTCGCCCGGGATGCGCACCTCGCCGTCCGCCGCCACGCCGTCCGCCGGCCCGCCGTCGGTCACCGAGACCGCGTCCGCCGCGGTCAGCGTCCAGTCCCGGTCCGGCCCGGTCACCGCGAGGTGCACGGTCAGCGGCGGGTCCTGCGGCTTGGCGAGCCGCGGGCCCAGGACCCGGGCCACGCCGTCGATCAGCAGGCCGACCGCGTCGGCCGGGAGCCGCGCGGCCGGGTTCGCGGTCACCGCCACGTCCCAGGTGTGCATCGTGTGCTCGCCCAGCCGCAGCCCGATCAGGCCGGCCGCGTCCAGGTCCATGCCGAACAGGGACACCTGGATGCCGTCCAGCTCGGCGTCGGTGAGCTGCTCCAGCCGCGCGATGTACTCCTCGTCGGCGGCCAGCCCGTCGGCGATCTGGTCGGCCGGGGCCTTCGCGTTCCACCGGTCCCAGATCGGCGGGAACCCGTCCGGCCCGGCCGGCTCGCCCTCGCCGATCGCGGAACGCAGCGTCAGCAGCGAGATCTCGGCGCCGCTGCCGAGGTGGGACAGCACCTGCGCGACCGACCAGTCACGGCAGTACGACTGGTCGGTGGCCCGGTCCGGGCCCAGCGCGGCGACCGCGTCGGCGAGGTTGCCATGGGAGGCGCGCAGCACGGAAATCCAGTGACGCGGGTCAGTGGACATGAGGACTCCGTTCGGGGGGAGGTAACGGAAAGTAGTTGTGCGCTCAAGAAATTTCGGGAGACAACGTAGCGCTGCCCGGCCGGCCGCCGCCACCGGGGTGACCGGCCGCCGCCACCGGGGTGACCGGCGGCCGCCCCGGGGTGACCGGCGGCCGCCCCGGGGTGACCGGCGGCCGCCACCGGGGCTGGCCGCTGGCCGCCGCCACTAGGGTGAGGAGCTATGCAGATCGGTTTCGGCGCCCCGGTTTCCGGGGCCTGGGCGACCCCGGAGAACCTGGCGGGCTTCGCGGCCCGCGCGGAAAAGGCGGGCTACGCGACGCTGTGGTCCTTCCAGCGGCTGATGGTGCCCGAGGGCTCCGGCATGGACCCGGTGTACCAGGACGTCCTCGACCCCTACGCAGCCCTGGCCTACGCCGCGGCGGTGACCCGCACGATCCGGCTCGGCGTCGCGATCGTCAACCTGCCGTTCGTCTCCCCCGGTTACCTGGCCAAGCAGGCCGCGTCGCTGGACGTCCTCTCCCGGGGGCGGCACGACCTGGGGCTGGGCATCGGCTGGATGCCCGAGGAGTTCACGCTGACCGGGGCGACCATGGCCCGCCGCGGCGCGCGCACCGCCGAGTACATCGCGGTGCTCCGCACGCTGTGGGACGACGAGATCAGCGAGTTCAGCGGCGAGTTCTACACCGTGCCGCGCGGCTCGGTGCAGCCCAAGCCGGTCCAGCCCGGCGGCCCGCCGGTCATCCTCGGCGGCATGGCCAAGCCCGCCCTGGAGCGCATCGGGCGCCTGGCCGACGGCTGGGTGACCTCCAGCCGCACCGACCTGTCCCGGATCGCCGAGGGCATCGCCGTGGTGAAGGCCGCCGCCGAGCAGGCCGGCCGCGACCCGGGCAGGCTCCGGTTCATCTGCCGCGGCGTGGTCCGGGCCGGCGCCCCGGTCTCCGGCCAGGACAGCCAGCGGCTGCTGCTGTCCGGCAGCCACCAGCAGATCCGTGACGACGCCGCCTGGCTCGGCGAGCAGGGCGTGACCGAGCTGTTCTACGACCTCAACTGGGACCCGCAGATCGGCTCCCCGCACGCCGACCCGGACGCGGCCGCCGACCGGGCCGCCGAGCTTCTCGAGGTCCTCGCCCCGGCGCCGGCCTGACGGCAGGCGCCCCTAGCCCTGCCCCTAGCCGCGCGCGGGCAGCCCGACCCCGTTGCGGTGCGCGATCGCCGCCGCCTCGGTCCGGCTGGCCGCCCCCAGCTTCGCCAGGATGTTGGACACGTGCACGCTGGCGGTCTTGGGCGCGATGAACAGCTCCGCGGCGATCTCCCGGTTGCTGCTGCCCTGCGCGAGAAGCCGGAGAACCTCACGCTCCCGCGCGGTCAGCCCGGACAGCAGCCCCGGCGCCGCCCCGGCCCCCTCGGCGGCCGCGGCCGCATCCACCGGCCCCGTATCCAGCCGGGCGCGCCGGCCCAGGTCGTGAAGGGCCCGCAGCAGCGGCTGGGCGGCAAGCTCACGCGCCACGTCCAGCGCCAGCCGCCACGTCTGCTGCGCTTCCTCCCGCTGGCCGGCCTCGGCCAGCGCCTCGGCCAGCCGCCACTGGGACCGGGCCCGCTCGTACACGAACGACGGGCCGAACACCTCGATGACCTCGCACCAGGCGTCCGGGTCGTTACGGCCCTGGGCGCGCAGCCACTCGGCCTCGGCCCGGGCCAGCCAGCCGCGCCCCTCGACGCCGAGGAGGTACAGCGGCTTGCTCGGGTATGCGGCGCCTTCCCTGGCGATCTCGATCAGCTCGGCGGCAGCCGCCTCCGCGGCCGCCGCCTTCTCGGTCTCCCCCGCGGCCCGGGCCCGGGCGGCCAGGTCGGCCTGGGCGGCCAGGCCGGTCGCCGCGACCCGGATGATCGGCGGCGACTTCTCCGCGAACTCGGCGTGGTCCCTGATCACCGCGGCGACCTCGGCCGCGGCCAGCTCCGCGTCGCCCTGCCAGAGCGCGTTCTCCGCGATCAGGCTCTGCGCGATGAACGCGCCGAACGAGTCCTCGGCCCAGAACGGCCGCATCCAGGTGACCCGGTCGGCGACGTTGGGGCTCCCCCGGGCCACGTCGATGAACAGGGCCATGGCCGACAGCCGGGCCTCGGCCACGCTGGTGACCCGGACGGTGAACCCGTCCGTCACCTGCTGCGCGTGGTCCCAGGCGCCCTCCGCGTAGTGCGCCAGGTAGTGCGTGTACTGCAGGTCGAGCCCGTACGGCGCCATGGACAGGCCGTACTTGCCGGCGACCTGCAGGCCCTGGTGCGCGACCCGGCTGGCGTCGGCGAGGTCGCCGCGCTCCAGGTGGATGCGGGCCAGCTGGAACGCGGCCCGCAGGTGCACGTCGAGCAGCTTGCTGGTGCTGGCCTGCTGGAAGGCCAGCGTCATCTGGTCCACCGCCTCCTTGGGCCGGCCCCGCCGCTCGTCCAGCAGGCCCAGCGTGACCAGTGTGTCGGTCTCCAGCCACGGGGCGTCCGCGGCCCGGGCCGCCTCCCTGGCCTGCTGCGCGGTGGCCAGCGCGGTGGCCTCGTCACCGCAGTACATCCGGGTCTGCGCGTAGGTGGCCAGCGCCCGGGCGCGCTCCCACCGGGGCGGGTCCGCGGGCAGCACGCCGATCGCGGCGGCAGCCGTCTCGTCGGCCTCGGTGGCCTCGTTGATCTCGAGCAGGTAATAGGCCAGCCGCTCGCCGACCCGGCAGGCCAGCCGCGGGTCGTCGGCTGGGTTCAGGTAGCCGCGCAGCCGCCGCAGCTGGGAGACGGTACGGGCCACGTCACCGCTGCGGGCCGAGCTCTCCGCGGAGTCGAACGCCAGCCAGCCGCGGGACATCCCGGACAGCTTCTCCGGCTCGCTGACCCGCTCCCACAGGGCCAGGGCCTGGTCGAAATGCCGGTGCGCCTCGGCGGGCGCGGCCAGCCGCAGTGCCTCCTGGCCGGCCCGGACCGAGGCGGCGAACGCTCCCGGGATGTCGTGGCTGGCCAGGCAGTGGTGGGCGAGCTCGGCGGCAGTGCCGGGCTCCGCGGCCAGCCGCGCCTCGTCGGCCAGCAGCTCGGCCAGCCGGGCGTGCATCCGGGTCCGCTCGCCGGGCAGCAGGTCGGCGTAGATCGCCTCGCGGATCAGCGCGTGCCGGAACGCGTACCCCGCGTCCCCGTCGGGGATCAGCAGCTGGCTGGCCACCGACTCGCGGACCGCTTCCTCGTAGTCGCCCGCAACCAGCCCGGAGGCCAGCCGGACCAGCTCATCGTCCATCCGGCGGCCGGCCACCGCGGCGGCCCGGAGCACGTGCTGGGCCGCCGGGGACAGCCGCTCGACCCGGGCCAGCAGCAGCCCGGCCAGCCCGGCGGGCAGCTCGCTGCCGTGCCGCAGCGCCGCGGCCAGCAGCTCCTCGGCGTAGTAGGGGTTGCCCTCGGCCCGGCGGATGATCGCGTCCAGCGACGCCGCGCTCAGCCCGCCCATGGCCAGCGCGGTCAGGTGCTCGGCCATCGCCGCGTCGGGCAGCGGGCCCAGATCGACCTCGGCCACGCTGGGCAGCCGCAGCAGCTCTCCCACCACCGGCCGCAGCGGGTGGCTGCGGTGCAGGTCATCGGTCCGGTAGGTGGCGATCACCACGACCCGCTCGCGGTGCAGCACCCGGCTCAGGAACGTCAGAAGGTCACGCGTGGACCGGTCGGCCCAGTGCATGTCCTCCAGGATCAGCAGCACCGGCTGCTGCGCGGCGATCTCGGCCAGCAGGCCGAGCACCGCGCCGAACAGCTGCTGCTGGGCCAGGTCCCGGTGCATGTGCTCGCCCGACCCGCCCGTGCCCAGGTCGGGCAGCAGCCGGCTGAGCACCGGCCGGGCGGCCAGCGCGTCGTGCAGCGGCCGGGAGGCCGACGGGCCGGTGGCCGCGTTGCGCAGCGCGTCGGCCAGCGGCAGGTACGGCACGGCGTCGCCAAGCTCGGCGCACCGGCCGGACAGCACGGTGAAGCCCCGGGGAGCGGCCCGCGCGGCCAGCTCGGCGGTCAGCCGGGTCTTACCCATACCGGCGTCCCCGCTGATCAGCGCGACGACTGGCTCCCCGGCCGCGGCTTGATCGAGCAGCGACAGCAGGCGGCGCAGCTCGCCTTCCCTGCCGACCAGCTGATAGCCAGGAACCGGAAGCACACGCTCATTATCCCAGGAGCCTCAGACATCCCCAGCGAATAACGACCCGCCCGTGCTGCGCCCGCAGCGGAATCCGCCGCGGGCGCAGCACGCCGCCGGGCCGGCGCCGGGCCAGCGCTCCCCTCGTCAGCGCTCCCCGCGTCAGCGCCGGCGCAGCGCCGGGTTGGTCAGCGCGGGCGGCAGATCCCCGCCATCGGGTGCGTTCAGGTTCGTGCCCGGCGGCACGATCTCGTCGATCCGGTCCAGCACGGCGGCGTCCAGCTGAACGTCCTCCGCGCCGAGCTGGCTCTCCAGCTGCTCCATCGTGCGCGGCCCGATGATCGCCGAGGTCACCGCCGGGTGCCGGATCACGAAGGCCAGCGCCAGGTGGATCAGCGACACCCCGGTCTCCCCGGCCAGCACGGCCAGCTGCTCGGCCGCCTCCAGCTTGGCCTGGTTGCCGGGCAGGCTCAGGTCGAACCGCTGCGGGATGCGCTGCGCCCGGCGGCTGACCGGGATCTCGGCGCCCTTCCGGTAGCGGCCGGTCAGCCACCCGCCGGCCAGCGGGCTCCACGGGATCACGCCCATCCCGTACTGCTGGCAGACCGGCAGCACCTCGGCCTCGATGCCGCGGACCAGGATCGAGTACGGCGGCTGCTCGCAGACGAACCGCTCCCGGCCGCGCCGCTCCGCGGTCCACTGGGCCTCGACGATCTGCGACGGCGGGAACGTGGAGCTGCCCGCGTAGCGGATCTTGCCGGCCCGGATCAGGTCGGTCAGCGCGCTCAGCGTCTCGTCCACGTCGGCCGTGGGGTCCGGCCGGTGGATCTGGTACAGGTCGATGTAGTCAGTGCCGAGCCGCCGCAGGCTGTTGTCGCACTCGCGGATGATCCAGCGCCGCGAGTTGCCGCTGGCGTTCGGGTCGTCGTCGCTCATCGCCGCGTGCGCCTTGGTGGCCAGCACGATCCGGTCCCGGTCCAGCTGAGCCAGGGCCTTGCCGACGATCTCCTCGGACTCACCGCGCGAGTACACGTCCGCGGTGTCGATGAAGTTGATGCCGCCATCGACGGCCCGGCGGATGATCCGCACGGACTCGTCGTGGTCGGTGTTGCCCCAAGCGCCGAACATCATCGCGCCGAGGCACAGCGGGCTGACCCTGACTCCGGTGGTTCCCAGTACGCGCATCTCCATACGCCCACCCTAGATTCAGGATTACGCAGCCTTGCGGCGCCCGTCCCGGAACCGTGCGGCCCGGCAGACCGGCCGGCGAAAACAGCACCTGGACGGCCAGTCACGCGGTCCAGGCGCCGGGGCGGCGCCGGCCACCCGTACCGGGCGAGCCGGCCCCCGCGCCAGTCACGGCCGGGCCGGCGGCTGCTGGCCCGCCAGGTGCCCGGCGGCCCGGCCGGCCAGGGTGGCCAGCGTCTCCGCGTGCGCCGGCGGTACGGTCACGTCCACCGTCACCAGGTCGCCTTCGGCCCGCTGGTCAAAGGTGAAGAACGAGCAGCACTGGCTCTCCCGGCCGAGCAGCCCGGCCAGCGCCTCCGCCTGGGCCGGGTCCGCGGTGAACACCAGCCGCGCGTGGGTCGGGCTGATCACGTCCGCGCGCTGCAGCCCGGCAGCGAATGCGGCGTCGAACTCGGCCAGCCGGCCGGGCAGGTCTGCGGCAGGCAGCGTGCAGCTATCGATCGTTCCCCCGGCCGGCGTGGTCATCGCGGTCTCCTTCGCTCCCGGTCACACCATTCATCGACAAGTGTCTATGTCCGCAACCACCGTAATATAGAAACCTGTCGATACGCCACCCGGAATGGGTCCCGTGACGTAACCGGCCGCGCTAGCATCTGGCCATGAGCTCTCTCTTCCGCCCCAGCGACGTGCCGGGCAAGCCCGTGCTTGACGGCCTGGAGGACAAGTGGTCGCGCCGGTGGGAAGAGGTGCGGGTAGTACAAGTTTGACCGCTCCGCACGCCGCGATGGCGTCTACGCCATCGACACTCCCCCGCTGACCGCCAGCGGGACGCTGCACCTCGGGCACGCCTTCTCGTTCACCCAGACCGACTTCACCGCGCGGTTCCAGCGAATGCGCGGCAAGGCGGTGTTCTACCCGATCGGCTGGGACGACAACGGGCTGCCCACCGAGCGCCGGGTGCAGAACTACTACGGCATCCGGTGCGACCCGGCGCTGCCCTACGACCCGGCCCTGTCCGATGAACTGCACCGCGAGCCGCCGGGCAAGGCCGGCGGGCCGCCGGTGCCGGTGTCCCGGCGCAACTTCGTCGAGCTGTGCCTGGTGCTGACCAGCCGGGACGAGCAGGCCTACGCGGGTGCCTGGCGCAGGCTCGGGCTGTCGGTGGACTGGTCCACCGAGTACCAGACCGTGGGCGACCGGTGCCGGGCCGTGGCCCAGCGCGGTTTCCTGCGCAGCCTGGCCCGCGGCGAGGCGTACCTGGCCGAGGCGCCGTCGCTGTGGGACGTGACGTTCGGCACCGCGGTGGCCCAGGCCGAGCTGGAGGACCGGCCGGTGGCCGGCGCCTCCCACCGGGTGGCGTTCCGCCTGGCTGACGGCGGTGACGGGGCGCAGGCGGGTGAGGTTGTGGTCGCGACCACCCGGCCTGAGCTGCTGCCCGCCTGCGTGGCGCTGGTCGCGCACCCGGACGACGAGCGGTACGCGGCGCTGATCGGCCGCACTGCGGTCACCCCGCTGTTCGGCACGCACGTGCCGGTGCTCGCGCACCACCTCGCCGAGCCGGGCAAGGGCACCGGCCTGGTGATGGTGTGCACGTTCGGCGACACCACGGACGTGACCTGGTGGCGCGACCTGCAGCTGCCCACCCGGGCCACGCTGGACCGGTCCGGCCGGATGGCGGCGCAGCCGCCCGCGGGGCTTGACGACCCGGCCGGGCGGGCCGCCTACCAGCAGCTGGCCGGGCTGACCGTGACCGCGGCCCGGGCCCGGGTGGCGGAACTGCTGCGGGACGCCGGGATGGCGCGCGGCGAGCCGGAACCGGTGACCCACGCGGTGAAGTTCTACGAGAACGGCAGCAAACCGCTGGAGATCATGACCACCCGGCAGTGGTACATCCGCAACGGCGGGCGCGATCAGGACCTGCGCGACGCCCTGCTGGCCCGCGGCCGCGAGCTGGACTGGCACCCGCCGCACATGCGGGCCCGGTACGAGAACTGGGTGGGCGGGCTGTCCGGCGACTGGCTGATCTCCCGGCAGCGGTTCTTCGGCGTGCCGATCCCGGTCTGGTATCCGCTGGACGACGACGGCGAGCCGCGCTACGACGCGCCCATCCCGGCACCCCAGGACACGCTTCCGGTGGACCCGGCGGCCGAGCCGCCGCCCGGCTACGACCCGGACCAGCGCGGCAAGCCGGGCGGGTTCACCGGCGACCCGGACGTGATGGACACCTGGGCCACCTCCTCGCTGACGCCGCAGATCGCCGCCGGCTGGGGCAGCCAGGACGACATCACGGACCGGGTGTTCCCGATGGACCTGCGGCCGCAGGCCCACGAGATCATCCGGACCTGGCTGTTCTACACGGTGCTGCGCTCGCACGCCGAGTTCGGCGTGCTGCCCTGGCGGCACGCCGCGATCTCCGGCTGGATCCTGGACCCGGACCGGAAGAAGATGTCCAAGTCCAAGGGCAACGCGGTGACCCCGCTGGACCTGCTGGCCCAGTACGGCTCGGACGCGGTGCGGTACTGGGCGGCCAGCGCCCGGCTGGGCACCGACACCGCGTTCGACCCGGCCCAGCTGCGGGTCGGCCGGCGGCTGGCGGTGAAGCTGCTGAACGTGAGCAAGCTGGTGCTGGCCGCGCTGCCGCTGCCGGGTGAGCTTGACCTTTCTGCGGGCCCGCTCGCGCTGGTCACCGAGCCGCTGGACCAGGCACTGCTGGCCCGGCTGACCGCGCTGGCGGGCGGCACGGCGGCGGCGCTGGACGGGTACGAGCACGCCCGGGCGCTGGAGCTGGCCGAGGAGTTCTTCTGGTTCTTCTGTGACGACTACGTGGAGCTGGTCAAGGCCCGGGCCTACGGGTCGCGCGGTGACGGCCCGGCCGCCTCGGCGGTGGCCACGCTGCGGCTGGCGCTGCACGCGCTGGTGCGGCTGTTCGCGCCGTTCCTGCCGTTCGTGACCGAGGAGGTCTGGTCCTGGTGGCAGCCAGGTTCCGTGCACCAGGCACGGTGGCCCGAGCCGGCCGAGTTCGGCGAGGCCGGTGCAGACGGGGCCAGCACGGGCGGGGCCAGCACGGGCGGGGCCGGCCCGGATGGGGCCAGTGCGGACGGGGCCAGTGCGGACGGTCTGCTGGCGGCGGCCTCGGGGGCGATCGCGGCGGTGCGGGCAGCGAAGTCGGCGGCCAGGCTGTCCATGCGGGCGCCCGCCCGGGAGCTGGTCATCACCGCGGAGCCGTCCTGGCTGGCCGCGGCCCGGGCCGTGCTGCCCGACGTGCAGGCGGCCGGCCAGGTCGGCGAGGTGCTGCTGCGGGAGCGTGCGGGCGAGCCGGAGTACCTGGTGAGCCTGTGAACGGGCGGCCGGTATTGTCGCGGGCATGGCGAACGTGCAGCACACCGACGAGGAATGGCGGCAGCGGCTGAACCCGCAGGAGTACCACGTGCTCCGTGAGGCCGGCACCGAGGCGCCGTTTACCGGCGAGTACACCGACACCAAGACCGAGGGCGTGTACCGCTGCCGGGCGTGCGGGGCAGAGCTGTTCCGGTCCGACGCGAAGTTCGACTCGCACTGCGGCTGGCCGAGCTTCTACCAGCCGTCCGAGGGCGACGCGGTGGTGCTGCTCGAGGACCGCTCGCTGGGCCGGATCCGCACCGAGGTGCGGTGCGCGAACTGCGACTCGCACCTGGGCCATGTGTTCGAGGGCGAGGGCTACGGCACCCCGACCGACCAGCGCTGGTGCATCAACTCGGTGTCGCTCACCCTGGAGCCGGCCGACGGCGGCGGGGCGACCACGCGATAGTCCCCGCCGCCGCGCGGCGGCCAGGGCGGGGCAGCGGCGTAGACCTGTGGCCCCCCGCCACCGTGCCCCCGGGAGAGCTGACCTCCCGGAACTCGGGCCCGCTGACCCCACACCGAGCGCACAACCGGTGTCCCGCACTGTCCGTGCGCCTGGCTGGCCTCCCCTCCGCGGCGCTGCCTCGCCCTGACTCAGAACAGCCAACCGCCCTTCTGGCCGCCGCGCCATCCCCGAACCCGGGGATACGGGCTGTCGCGGCGCGCCGCCTAGACTTCTGTTCCGCGTGGTTTCCGTGCGGGGGCTTGCTGCGCCTTCCGGCCGGCGCTGCGCTACCGTGAGCCCGGCCCCGGAGCCCGCCCGGCGGCCCGCACCAGCAGGACGGCAGGACAGGCCATGGCCAGCCCACTCAGCCCGGTGACGGTGCACGTCACTACGGCGGGCGGCCGCGTGGCCGCCATCCCGCCCGGCGGCCGGCTGGTCTTCGGCCGCGGCCCGGACGTGGACCTGGTAGTCCCGGCCGGGCGCGGGCTGTCCCGCCGGGCCGGGCTGATCAGCGCGGCCGAGGGCGGCGGCTGGGTGGCCAACCTGAGCAGCACGCACGCCCTGTACACCGAGGGCGACGGCTACCGGATCCGGCTGCCCCGGCTGGACGACGGCGGCGAGCCGACGGCCGGCTGGTTCATCCGGGAGGGCAGCATCCTGGTCGGCTCGCGGGCCATGCTGGACGAGGGCCAGCCGCTGCGCCTTGTCGTCGCCACGGCGGGCGAGGCCGTTCCCGGGGCCGGCGACGCGCCGGGCGGCAGCCTGGCGGTCAACGGCGCGGGCCTGGACGCCGCACCCGACGCCCGGTATCTGCGCGCCGACGGCGACGTCACGCTGCTGCCGCTGTACCTGGACCCGAATACCAAGCTGTTCCTGGTCGCGCTGATGTGGTGCCGGCCGTGGCTGATCGACCCAGGACGCTCCACCGCGCTGCCGCGCACTCCGGAGATCGCCCGGGCCGCGCTGGAGTGCACCGACGCGCACCACGAGATCGAGCGGTTCGACACCGACCCGGCGTTCCGTGACCGCCTGTCGGCCCGGGTCGGCGAGCATCTCAAGGTGCTCCGCCGTAAGATCGTGGAACGCGGCCTGGTCCGGCCGGGCACCCGGCTGTCCGACGAGGTCGCGGTGGGGGCGCTGATCGAGAACGGCATCGTGGCGCCGGCCGATCTGGCCCGGCTCAGCGACCCGGCCTGGTGCTCCCGGCAGGAGGACCTGTGGTGGACCCAGGCCAGCTGACGGCCGGCCCGGCGGATCCAGCGGGCCCGGCGGATCTGACTGATCTGACCCGCCCGGCGGATCTGCGCGGCTGATCCCCGCGACCCGGGATACCGGCGCGGCCGGCCTGCGCAATTTGCGGCATCTGCCGGTATAACCGCAGAAGAGTGCACTTATCCCGGGTTTGTGCTTATTGTGGGGTCACTGCCGTTGGTTACGCGGGGCGCCGTCCCTGGTGGGTGAAGGGGCGCCGTCCTGATGGTTGACCAGATCCGGCCGCTGCGGCCGTCGATTGCCGACAGCTACAACCGCTACTACGACAGCGGTCTGTACGACGCGCGGTACCCGCGGCCGAACCCGTCGACGCTCCGGGCCGCCCTGCAGCTCGCGGGCCCGGCCACCAGGATCCTCGATTTCGGCGCCGGGACCGGCCGGTACACGCTGCCGTTCCTGCGCGCCACGGACGCGTTCGTGTGCGCCTATGACATCTCCGCCGACGCGTGTCAGGCGCTGGCGGCCCGGGCCGCGGCGGCCGGCGTCGGCGACCGCCGCCTGCTGGTCACCGCGGACCTCGGGACGGCCCGGGCGGCGGGCCCCTACGGCCTGGTCACGCTGCTGTTCGGCGTGCTGTCGCACATCCAGGGAAGCGGGAACCGGGTCCGCATCCTGGAGTCGATCCGGTCCGTGCTGACCAGCGACGGGGTGCTGCTGCTCACGGTGCCGCACGCGCTGCGCCGGTTCCCGCTGCACAGGTCGCCCGGCGGCGACGGCTACCCGGGGCCGGCCGCGGCGGCGGCGCTGGGCCGGTACTTCCCGGCCGCGCGGCCGGTGGTCTACCGCCATCTCGTGGACGGCCAGGAGCGGCCGTTCCCCTACTATCTGTTCTCCCGCCGCACGCTGACCGCCGAGCTGGCCGCGGCCGGCTTCGCGCTGGAATCCCTGGAGCCGGACAGCATCCTGCCGGAGCGCAGGCTGGTCCGCCGCCCGGCGCTGGCGCCGGCCGACGGCCTGCTGTGCCGGCTGCTGCCCTGCTGGGCCGGTTACGGGCTGCGGGCCGTCTGCCGGGTGAGCCCGGCAGCGGGCCGGTTAGGGCCTGTCTCGAAGTCCCGGGTCGATCCGGGAGCGGGCATCCCGCGCCCGGCTGGCAAGGCAGCGGAAGAACCGCCCAGCGCGGAGCGATGGGCGACGCCGGCAACGCCGCCAGGCGGGATGCGGGGCCCGCGAGCCGGCCGGGACCTTGAGACAGACCCGCCTGATCACCGGAAGCTGGCCCAGGCGACCGCTGGCCGGACGCGTGGCGTGACCTACCGGCCACGCGGATTCGGTGTCGGATTCGGCGTCGGATGCCGCGTCGGCTTGTTGCCGTTGCCGTTGCCGTTGCCATTGCCGGGCGGCGGCTGGCTGGAGCTGGATGGGCTGGGGCTGGGCAGGCGGGTGCTGGTGGGGCTCGGGCTCGGACTCGGGCCAGGGCTGGACGGGCTGGGGCTGGGGCTGGGGCTGCGCTGACCGGGCCCGGACGGACTGGGGCTGGGCTGGCCGGAACCGGACGGCCCAGGACTGGGCCCCGTCAGGGGCACGGCGGCGGCCGGCGCCTGGTCGCTGACCAGGAACGTGGCCCGGTACGACCGGATCCCGGGCGCGGTGACCAGCACGTGGTAGCGGCCGGGCGGCAGCGGCCCGCGGAAGAACTCGTGATTCTGGTTGATCGCGTAATTGAAGGTGCCCGCGCGGTCCACGATCACCGGTACGGCCGGCCGGGTCACTCCTACCAGCGCGATCGTGACCTGGCTGAGCGGCGGGTAGCCCTGCCCGTGCACGACGAACACCGTGTAGCCGTCGCCTTCCGGCTGGTTCATCACGATGCCCTGCTGGCCCGGCCGGAGCCCGGCCACCGGGGGCGGGCCGTTGACGGGGGGCCCGCCGACGGTCACGGTCGGCCCGGGCTGCGGGTGACCGCGGGCCACCGTGGCGCCGATGATCGCGGCCGCCGCGACCAGCACGGCGATCCCCGCCGCGGCCGCGGCCGCGGCCGCGAGCGCGGGCCGCCGCCGGCCCGGCCCGGCGGGCGCGGCGTCCGGCTGGGTCGTGACGGCCGGCGGCGCGGCGGGTCCCGGTCTGGGCCCCAGCCCGGGTTCCGACCCGTGCGGCGGCGCGGGTGGCGGGACGGCCAGCGCCACCGGGATGGGCCGGGAAACCCCGTTGGCGCCCGGCTGCGACCCGAACGTCGCATCCTCGCCGGGCCGGCCGCTGGTCCCGGTCCCGGTCCCGGCGTGGCTGGCCGCCAGCGGCTCCGGGTCGCGGCGGTACAGGGCCAGCAGGTCGAGCACCGGCCGGGGCAGCGACCCGGGACCGCCGGCCGGGCCGGCCGCCGCCGCGATGTACGGGGCCATCTCGGCCAGGACCGCGGCCGGGTCGGGCCGCCGCCGGGGGTCGCGCTGCAGGCAGGCGGTCACGAAGGAGGCCAGCTCGGGCGGCAGCCCGGTCAGGTCCGGTTCCTCGGTAGCCAGCCGGACCAGCACGTCCATCACGGTCTCACCGTGGTAGGGGGCGTGGCCGGTGGCGGCGTACAGCATGGCGCCGCCGAGCCCGAAGATGTCGCTGGCCATGGTCGCCTGCCGGGTGTCCCTGGCCTGCTCGGGCGCCATGTAAGCGGGCGTGCCGAGCGCGCCGCGGGTCACCGTGAGCTGGATCCGCTCGGCGGCCCTGGCCACCCCGAAGTCGATGACCCGCGGCCCGTCCAGCGAGACCAGCACGTTCGACGGCTTGAAGTCGCGGTGCACCAGGCCCGCACTGTGGATGGACTCCAGCGCCTCCGCGCAGCCGGCCGCCAGCCAGCGCACCGCGGGCACCGGCAGCGGGCCGCCGGCCCGGACCAGCGCGGACAGCGACGGGGCAGGCACGTATGTGGTGGCCAGCCAGGGCATGTCGGCGTCCGGGTCGGCGGCCACCACCGCGGCGGTGAACGCCCCGCTGACCCGCCGGGCGGCGGCCACCTCCTGCCCGAACCGGGTCCTGAAGTCCGGCTCGTCGGCCAGCTCGGCCCGGATGGTCTTGACCGCGACCAGCCGGCCGGCGGCCGACCGGCCCAGGTAGACCCGGCCCATCGCGCCCGCGCCGAGACGGCCGACCAGCTCGTAACCGCCGATCTCCGGCGGGTCCCAGCGCCGGAGCGGCTCTCTTAACGCTGCCCGCGCCACGGCCGCCGCCTCCTTAAGGTGAACGCGGCCAGCTTAAGTCGCTGCAGGCTGCCATGCGCCCGGGTTGCCCGTTTCTGGCCCGGATGAGCGGCCAATTCCTGGTTGACGCGCGCGGCCGTTTCCCGGTAAGGGCCGCCGGGCGGTCAGCCGAACAGGTCCGGGTCGGACACGGTGATCTGGTCCCACAGCGGCCGGAACTGGAACCAGCCCGAGTCGTGCCCGCCGATCTGGTCCCTGACCTGCAGCGCGGTGTCCGGGTCGACGTGCTTGGGGGTCCCGGCCGCCATCGCCAGCAGCTGAGCCTGGCAGGACCGCTCCATGGTGATGAACCACCACGCCGCCTCGGCTACCGAGTGACCCACCGTGAGCAGGCCGTGGTTCTGCAGGATGACCGCCTTGGCGTCGCCGAGCGCGACCGAGATCCGGCGGCCTTCCTCGGTGTCGTAGGCCACGCCCTGGTAGTCGTCGTACAGCCCGTGGTCCCGGAAGAACACACAAGCGTCCTGGGTGAGCGGGTCGAGCCGGATGCCCAGCGAGGAGAACGCCTTGCCGTGCAGCGAGTGCGCGTGCGCCGCGGCGACCACGTCCGGGCGGGCCTTGTGCACCTCGGAATGGATGCAGAAGGCGGCCCGGTTCACCGGGCGGTTGCCCTCCACTACGTCGCCGTGGTGGTCGACCAGGAGCAGGTCGGACACCTTGATCTGGCTGAAGCTCAGGCCGAGTGGGTTGACCCAGAACCGGTCAGGGAACTCCGGGTCGCGCGCGGTGATGTGCCCGGCCACACCCTCGGAGAAGCCGAACTTGCCGAACAGCCGGAAGGCCGCGGCCAGTTCCTGCTTGCGGTGCAGGCGCTCCTCGGCCGCCGTCGCGAACACCGGGCGCGCCCCGGCCCCGAGATCCCGGCTGGTGGCGGTTCCGTCCACAGTGGTCATGCTGGCTTCCTCCGTTGCCTGTGCTGAGCTGCCCGTGCTGAGCTGCCCGTGCTGAGCTGCCCGTGCTAGTTGCCCGTGCGGGCTTCGCTGGCGGCCTCCCGCGCCGCGGATCTGGCCGGGGGCCCGTTCCTGATCGTCAGAGCCGCCCGCCGGGGATGTCAAGGCCGGTGCCTGGCCAGGCACGCCCCGCGGGCCGCCCCCCTCAAGGCTGATGCCCGGCCCGCCGCACGGATGACATACCGGTCCCGCAGTCCACTCCACGGGCCGATGCGCCCGGCCAGGCCGGGCTTCTAGCGTCTCCAGCATGCCCTTGCTCTCCCCGGCGGCACGGCCGGCCGAGCTGGCCCGGCCGGGCCAGGAGGCCCGCCGCGACGTGCGCCGGTGGCTGCCCGCGGCCGGGTTCCTGGCCTCGGCGGTCTTCGCCGCCCTCGTGGCGCTGCTCAGCGACGAACCGGTGCACCGGCTGTGGGGCGGCTGGGCGGCGGCCGGGTACGGGCTGGCCGCGCTGGCCGCCTGCTGGCCGGGCTGGCCCGCGGTCTCACCGGCCGCTGCCGAAGCACAGCGCGCCCGGGCCCGGGCGGCCGCCGTGGCGGTGGCCCTGGCCGGGGCGGTGCTGGTCCCGCTGGGCATGCTGGCCGCGGCCGGCCGGGGGATGCCCGAGGTCGGGGTGACCGAGCGGGCCGCGGCACTGCTGCTCCAGCACGGCTCGCCCTACCTGCCCGCCGCCCGGCTGGCTGGGCACGGGTTCCTGGCCTACAACCCGTACCTGCCGGCCATGACGGTGTTCGGGCTGCCGCACGCGGTCTTCGGCCCGGGCCTGCTCACCGACCCGCGGCTGTGCGCCGGGCTGGCGTTCGCGGCCGCGAGCCTGGCCGCGTTCCGGGTCGCGGGCCTGCCCGGACGGGCCTCCGCCAGCGCCACCGCGGTGCTGGCCGCCACCCCGGTCATCGCGTTCCCCCTGGTGGTCAGCGGCAACGACGTGCCGGTACTGGGCCTGGCCATGCTCGGGCTGGCCCTGGCCGGCGTCCGGTCCGGGCGGGGCGCCGTCGCCGCCGGGGCCGTGCTGGGCCTGGCCGCGGCGATGAAAGCGACCGCCTGGCCGGCCCTGGCCGTGGCCGGGGCGCTGCTGGCCAGCCAGGCCGGGTGGCCGGAGGCCCGGCGGACCGTGGCCCGGTTCGCGGCGGCCGCCACCGCGGTGTTCGCCGCCGCGCTGGCGCCCTGGCTGGTCACCGCGCCCGGCGCACTGCTGCGCAACACGGTGCTGTTCCCGCTGGGCCTGACCGGTACGCCGTCCCCGGCGGCCAGCCCGCTGCCCGGGCACCTGCTGACCGCGGCGGGCCCAGCCGGGCACGTGATCGCACTGGCCGCGCTGACCGCCGCTGCGCTGGTCCCGGCCGCGTTCCTGATGCTCCGCCCGCCGCGCACGGGGGCCGCGGCGGTGCGGCGGCTGGCCGGGTGGCTGGCGCTGCTGTTCGCGCTGGCCCCGGACAGCCGGTGGGGCTACTTCTGCTACCCGGCGGGCCTCGCCGCCTGGCTGTGGCTGCGCGGCGGGCTGCGGCGGCCCGCCGCCAGGTCAGGGCAGCGCGGCCAGCAGGTCGCCGATGGGCTTGCGGCGGCCGGTGTAGAAGGGGATCTCCACCCGGGTGTGCCGGCGGGCCTCCGCCGCGCGTAGGTGCCGCATCAGGTCCACGATCCGGTGCAGTTCCGGCGCCTCGAACGCGAGCATCCACTCGTAGTCGTTCAGCGCGAAGCAGGCCACGGTGTTGGCCCGCACGTCCGGGTACTCGCGGGCCATCCGGCCGTGCTCGGCCAGCATCTCCCGGCGCTCGGCGTCGGGCAGCAGATACCAGTCGTAGGACCGGACGAACGGGTACACGCAGACGTAGTTGCCGGGCTCCTCGCCGGCCAGGAACGCGGGCACGTGGCTCTTGTTGAACTCCGCGGGCCGGTGCAGCGCCATCACCGACCAGACCGGCACGCTGGCCTGGCCGAGCCCGGTCCGGCGGAACCGGGCGTAGATCTCCTGCAGGTCGTCCGCGGTGCTCGCGATCCACCAGAACATGTAGTCCGCGTCGGCCCGCAGGCCCTGCAGGTCGTAGCAGCCGCGGGTGGTGACGCCCTTGCCCGCGTGCTGCTGGCACAGTTCGGTGACCTCGGCGGCGAGCCCGGGCCGCCCGGCCGGGCCGGCCGCGGCTTCGACCGCGCCAGTGCCGGCGACCCGGAAGACAGACCACATCGTGTAGCGGATCAGCTCGTTCAGCTCACGCGCCCGGGGCCGGGACCGTTCGGTCCCGGCGTCGGCGCCCTGGCTGGCAGGGGGGTTTCCGGCCATGTTTCATTGTCCCCCGGCGGCGCGGGTGCTGCCGACCGGGGCCGGGCCATGCTGGCCGGCCCGCAGGTAGCTGGCGATACGGCCGGCCGCGGCCCGGGCCGAGGCGACGCACGCCGGGATGCCGACGCCGTCGTAGACCGCGCCGCACACGGCCAGGCCGGGCTGGCTGGCCACGCTGTCCCTGATCCGCGCCACCCGGCCGAGGTGGCCCACGGTGTACTGCGGCAGGGCCCCGCCCCACCGGGTGACCCGGGCCGCGGCCGGCCTGCCGCGCACCCCGGTGGCCTCGGCCAGCTCGGCCCGGGCCAGCTCGGCCAGGTCGGCGTCGTCGCGGTGCAGCAGGGCTTCCTCGCCGATCCGGCCGACCGAGCAGCGGATGATCTGCAGCCCGGGCGCGGCCGCGCGCAGGTGCGGCCACTTGACCGTGCTGAACGTGACCGCCTTGACCGCGCGGCCGTCGACCGCCGGGACCAGGTAGCCGCTGCCCGCCGGCGCGGCCGGGAACGCGGTATCCGGGAAGGCGAGCGTGACGATGGCCATGCTCGCGGTGGTCACCCCGGCCAGCCCGGCGGCGGCCGCCGCGGCGCCGGGCAGGCCGGCCAGCAGCCGGCCGGCCGGGGCCGCGGGCAGCGCCAGCACGACCGCGTCGGCCTCCTCGTACCGCGGGTTGTGCGCGGACCCGACGGTGAGCCGCCAGCCGTGCGCGGCCCGCTCGATGGCCCGGACCATCGCGCCGGTGCGCACATCCGCGGCGGACGCCGCGGACACCGCCGGGACCAGCGACGCCAGCCCGCCGGGCAGGCTCACGAAGACCGGCGCCGGCGGGCCGTCCCCGCGGGGCCCGGCGGCGCTGTCCAGCAGCGCGGCGGCGGCCGCGGTAACCGGCTGGCCGTCCCGGGTGGCGGCGGCCAGGGCCGGCATGGTCGCTTCGAACGACAGCTGGTCGGACCGGCCCGCGTACACCCCGCCGAGCAGCGGGTCGACCAGCCGGTCCACGACCTCGGGCCCGAGCCGGGCGCCGAGGTAGCGGGCCACCGCCTGGTCCCCGGCCTGCTGGTCCCCGGCGTCCTGGCCGCCAGCGCGGGCCGCGGCCAGTCCCGCCGCCGACACGATTCCGGACCCGGCCAGCTCCTCCAGGTCGGCGGGCACGCCCATGAACTGGCGACGGGGCAGCGGCCGGAGCTGGCCCCGGGTCCAGATCGCCGCGCCGGCCGGGCTGGCCGGCCGGAGCTCACCGCCCAGCCCTGCCTCGGCGGCCAGCCCGGTCCCCTCCGGCCGCCGGGCCAGCAGCGCCTCGGCGCCCTCGTCCACCGCGACCCCGGCGATCCCGGAGACGGCCAGCTTGCCGCCCAGCCGGGTGGCCCCCTCGAAAACGGTGACCGCGGCCACGTCGCGCAGGAAGTACGCCGCCGCCAGCCCGGCGATCCCGCCCCCCACCACCGCGACCCGGGGCCGGGGGGCCTGTTCTGCCGTCATCTGCCCAGTCTGTCAGCTGCTGGCCGCTGGGCGGCCGGAGCCATCCTGGCGGCTGAGCGGGATCGCCGCGGCTGCGGCTGAGAGGCTGGCCCCCAGGCGCAGCCGCAGCGACTCCGCGGCCGCGGTGACCGCGGAAGCCGGTACCGGGGAATGCCGTCCACAGGGCGGCGGGACGGCAAATCCCGGGCGCAACGGCCCGGCTTGCGGCGGTGCGGCGGTTATCGCCGATTCGGCTCCTGAATTGCACCCCGGCCTGCGATGACCCGGCCGGCCCACGGCGGCGGGAAATCCGCCGGAACATGAATTTCGGCAAATCCCAGCGGGCCGGCCGGGTCAGGCCAGGTCCACCGGGGAACGGCCTGGCTCCGTCCGGAACCCTAGACCCGCTGCTTACCTGCAGGTAAGGACGGAAACCCCGCAGGGGACGCGAACCCCCTAGGGTCCCCCGACCGGGGCGGCGGGGGCGGCAGCAGGCCGAAGGCGTCGGCGACGGCCAGCGCACCGGACCGGTTCCGCACGCCGAGCTTGCGGAACAGCCGGGTCTGCACGTTCTCCACCGTCTTCGCGGCGATGCCCAGCGAGCGCGCGGTCTGCCGGATCGAGTGGCCCAGGGCCAGCGACCGCAGGATGTCGCTTTCCCTGGCGGTCAGCTCGGGCAGCCGCTGCTCGCCGTCGGCGGAGTGCTCGTCCCAGCGGGCCCGGACCACGCCGATCAGCGGCCGCATCGGCCGCGACGCCACCACCAGGTAGCCCTGGCTGACCATGCGCAGCACGGACAGGAAGTGCGCGTCGACCTTGTCCGCCGCGACCAGGGCGCTGGCCCCGCTGGCCAGCGCGTCGGCCACCTCGGGCGGCTCGAGCGGGCGGCTGTGCACCAGCAGCGCGGGGATGCCCAGTTCGGCCACCGCGGTCCAGTCGGCCGGGCCGGGATCCACCAGCGCGCCGACCATCGGGCCGCGGTGCCACCGGGCCCAGTGCGAGTCCGCCACCGGCCCCGGCTGGTGCAGGAACACGAACGGCAGCCGGCTGGCCAGCAGGCTGCTGACGACCTTGTCCAGCAGCGGTCCTGGCGTGCCGCTGACCACGGTCAGCATGCCCGCGCCGTCGTCGGCCATCCGCCGCCGGGCGGTGGGCAGCGCGCGCTGCTGGTCCAGCAGGCCGTAGGAGGCGGCCTTGGCCGCGGCGTGCACGCTGCTCGAGACCTCAAGCTTGGCGTACACCCGGCGCTTGATGTTCTCCACGGTCAGCGGGCTGATGCCGAGCAGGTCGGCGATCTCCGCCACGCTGTGCCCGGACCCGGTCAGCACCACGATCTCCAGCTCGCGGTCGGTCAGCCCGCCTTCCGCCGCCCGGACCACAGCCTTCTTCCGCCGCTTGACCAGGGCCAGCACCGCGGCCAGGCCGTGCGACTCGGGCAGCAGCGAGGTCACCCCGGCGCGGCACGCGGCGGCCAGTTCCTGCTCGGTCGCCTCCCGGTAGGTGACGATCACGTTCAGGTCGGGGAACCTGGTCATCAGCGCGTGCACCCGGCTGGCGTACTCAGCCAGCCGCAGGCCCGCGTCCAGGATCACCACGTCGGGGCGGCGCAGCTCGCAGAGCTGGAAGATGGCGGGCGGCTCGGCCACACCGCCGACGACGGTGATATCTGGCCGGGCAGCCAGGCTGGCGGACAGAGTGTCACGGAGCAGCCGGCGGGCCGACTGAACGGCTACCCGCGTGGTGACACCTGCTGGGGGGGCGCCCATTTTCTCCTGGGACTCCGGGTCTCATTTCGAGCGGGTGAGCGACGTGCCGGGAGTCTACGCCTTGGGCCGGATTTGCCGCCGGAAGTCGGGTAAATAGGCATTTAAGAGCGGCGTGTCGGATTAGCGGCCGTAATTCCGCGGCATTCTGTGCTAGCCGCTCGCGCCGGGCCGCGAGCTGGGCCGGCTCCGCCGGCCCGGGCTAGCCGGCCCGGCGGTAGACCAGGTGCAGGAGGGCCGCCACGCTGCGGTACGGGTCGGTGCGGCCCGCCTCCCGCTCGGCCGCCACCAGCCCGGCCAGCGCCCCGGCGGCCGGCGCGGGCTCGTCCCGGTGGTCGGTGAACACCCGCACGCCGAACCACGCGGCCCGCCGCCAGCCGAGCGGGCGCAGGATCGCGTCCAGCTGGTCCGGGGTGTGGGCGCGGGCGGCCAGGCCGAGCCGGTTGACGTACTCGAGCCGGCCGAACGCGGCGAGCGCGCCGGCCGCGTCGCCGCGCAGGCCGTCGCGCATGGCCAGCGCCAGCCCGTTGCGGACCAGCAGGGACAGCACGCCGCCCGGCCCGGCCGCCGCGGTCAGCCCGGTCAGCAGCGGCACCGGATCCGGCTGGTACATCAGCACGCCGTGGCACAGCACCGCGCCGAAACCGGTCCCGGCCAGCGCGGCCGCGTCCTCCCCCGTCCCCTGCACCAGCCGGACCCGGGCGGCGACCTCCGGCGGCTCCGCGGCCAGCGCGCGCCGGAACTCGCCGAGCAGCCGCTCCGACGGGTCAAGGCCGGTCACCTGATGGCCGGCCCGGGCCAGGTGCAGCGCCTGGGTGCCCTGCCCGCAGCCGGCGTCCAGCACCCGGGCCGGCCCGCCGCGCAGCGGGCCGAGCCCGGCGAGCTGGTCGCGCAGCACCTCCTGGCGGACCGCGTCCCGCAGCCGCCCGAGGTTCCCCAGCCAGCGGCCCTCGGCCGGCCCGAACGGGCCCGGGGCGGGCTCCGGCGGCGGGACGGGCGAGCCGGGCGGGCTATCGCGGCGGTCTGGCATGGCCGGGCTCCTCCGTGTCCCTGTGACCGAATCGTTGTGCGCCAATCCTGTGCACTGCTGCGACCAGGCGGAACCGGTTCCCGGCACGCTGCGTCGCAGGAGCATGAGTATTACCGCGGGGACCGTCAGGACGCGCAGCGGGCTGCGCGCCGTCATGCTTATCACCACGGCCGCGCTGTCCGGCAGCGGCCTGCTGCTGGCCGGCTGCTCGGCCGGCGCCACCGGCTCGTCCGCGACCGCGTCCGGCGGGGAGGGCGCCGCCAGCCAGGGCTCCGGCGCGGCCGCCCGCCCGGCCGTGGCCGCGCCCGCGCCCGGCTCACTGGCCGGCGCGAAGACCGCGCGGCTGGTCACCGGCCAGGCCATCATCCGGACCGCCTCGCTGACCCTGCGGGTCGCGAGCGTCACCTCGACCGCCCAGCAGGTCACCGGCCTCGCCGTGGCCGCGGGCGGGTACGTGTCCAGCGAGCAGGACTCGATCAGCAGGACGCCCGGCCGGTCCACGGTCACGATCGAGCTGAAGATCCCCGAGGCGGCCTACCCCGGCGTGCTGGCCAAGCTGTCCAGCACGTTCGGCCACCCGGTGTCGGCGTCCCAGCACGCCCAGGACGTCACCGGCCAGGTGGCCGACGTGAACAGCCGGGTGGCCTCGGCGCAGGACGCGATCAAGCAGCTCAGGGACCTGCTGAAGCGGGCCGGCACGGTTAGCGGCCTGCTCAGCGTGCAGAACGAGATCAACGCGCAGGAGGCCTCGCTCGAGGCCCTGCAGGCCCAGCAGCGGGCGCTGGCCCGGGAGACCAGCTACGCGACGGTGACGATGTACCTGCTCAGCCAGCGCCATCACGCGGTGGCGAACCACGGCAAGCACCACGGGTTCGTAGCAGGCCTGGCCGCGGGCTGGCACGGACTGCGCGTGGCGACTTCCTGGCTGCTGACCGTGGCCGGGGCGCTGCTGCCGTTCCTCGCCGTGCTTGCCGTGCTGGCCGCCGGCGGATGGCTGGGCCTGCGCCGCTACCGGGCCCGGCGCCGGGCGCAGCCGGCCGCCGCGGACAGCTGACCGGCTGGCTAGCCGCGGCCGTCCGCCGACCCGGACTCGGCGTGCACCAGGTCGGTCAGCCGGGCCAGCATGTCCGGGTCGGTCTCCGGCAGCACGCCGTGGCCCAGGTTGAACACGTGCCCCTCGGCGGTGCGGCCGCGCTCGAGCACGTCGCGGGCGCGCTGGGCGATGGTGTCCCACGGGGCGAGCAGCACGGCCGGGTCCAGGTTGCCCTGCAGCGCCTTGCCCGGCTCGACCCGGCGGGCCGCCTCGTCCAGCGGCACCCGCCAGTCCACCCCGACCACGTCCGCGCCCGCCTCGCCGAGCAGGCCGAGCAGCTCCCCGG
>DASVBE010000132.1:0-8906 GCA_036375995.1 Streptosporangiaceae bacterium
GCCAGCCTCGACGGCGATCTCGTCGTTCCCGGCAGCTTCCAGCTCGTCCGCGCGCTGCTCGAGCACGATCTGGTCGACGAGCTGCGGCTGAAGGTCTTCCCGGTCGTGCTCGGCACCGGCGGGCGGATGTTCGGCCAGGCCAGCGGCAAGAAGCCGCTGCGCCTCGTGGACGCCCAGACGATCGACGGCGGCATCGCCTGCCTGACGTACGAGCCGGTCAGGAAGGCCTAGGGAAGTCGCTGGGTGCCCTCCCGCGAAGGAGGGCACCCAGCGGCACGCGGGGCCGCAATGGGGCGGGCGTGGCATGCGGGCATGGCAGGGCGAGCGATGCGTGGTCGCAATGGGGGAACGTCGCGTACCGGTGTGATGGGACAAGCGCGGTGGGGCGGACGGGGAGCGCGAAACCGGCCGTAGGCTAAGGGCCGTGGCCGAGCCGTACCCCTCGTCGGACCGGGGCAGGTGGCCGGGCGCCCGGTTCGTGGTCCGTATTGTTCGTCGCACGCTCGCCGAATCGCTGTACCTGCTCATCGCGCCGGTGATCATCACGGCCGCCTTGCTGGGGGCGCTGGCCGGCCGCCCGGGAGGCGCCGGGCCCGGTTCGCGGCGCTGGGCTGCCGTGGCGCACGCGCTGCTGGTGCTCCCGGTCGCCCTGGTCACCTGGGTGGTGACGGCGCTGTGGTGGTTTGCCGGCTCGGCCGCCGCCACGGACGTCGTACGCAACCCGCTCACGCCCAAGGCCGTCGAGGGGACCGCGCTCGGCCTGGTCCTGCTGTGCGTCCTGCCGCTGGTCACCCGGTTGTGCATCGCTGTCCTGGTCGGCCTGGGCCCGGCGCTGCTCGGGGAGGCCGCCGCGCTGCACCGCCGGATTGGCTGGCCAGGACCCGCCGCTCTGCGCGCCGACCCTGGGCCCGCCGACCCTGGGCCCGCCGCGCTGTACCGCCGGATCGGCCTGCCTGGGCCTGACCCCGGTCCCGCCCCTGGGCCCGCTGGCGCGGTCACCGCTGATGCGGCTGCGCTGCGCCGGCTCGAACGCGACATCCACGATGGGCCTCAGCAGCGGCTGGTCCGCCTCGCGATGGACCTGGGCCGTGCTCAGCACAACCTCGCCAGCCGGCCGGAGGCGGCCCAGGCGGCGCTGGCCGACGCGATCGCCCAGACCCAGGAGACGCTGGACGAACTGCGGGCCCTGTCCCGTGGCATCGCCCCGCCGGTCCTGGCCGACCGTGGCCTGCCCGCGGCGCTCGCCGCCCTGGCCGCCCGGTCCACGATCCCCGCCGAGACCGACGCCGGCCCGCTCGGCCAGCGGCTGGACCCGGCCGTGGAGACCGCTGCCTACTTCGTGATCGCCGAGGCGCTGGCCAACGCGGCCAAGCACAGCCACGCCCGCCGGTGCGCGATCGGCCTGCGGCACGGCCACCGGACCCTGCGGGTCTGGCTCACGGACGACGGCGTGGGCGGCGCCGCCCTCGTCAAGGGCCACGGGCTGCGCGGCCTGGACCACCGGCTGCACGCGGTAGGCGGCCGTCTGACCGTCACCAGCCCGGCCGGCGGCCCGACCACCATCGCCGCGGAACTCCCGTGCTGCTGACCCCAGGCGACCCGGCGCGCGGACCGCTGCCCGGTCCGGACTCGGGCTCCGGCCCGGAACCGGGCCCGGACCGCGACCGCCGGCCGTTGCGGGTCGTCGTGGCCGACGACACGGTGCTGGTGCGCGAGGGCCTGGTCCGCCTGCTGGCCGAGGACGGCCACCACGTCGTGGCCGCGGTCGGGGACGGCCCGGCCCTGGTCAGCGCGGTGCTGACGCACCGTCCTGACGTGTCGGTCGTCGACGTCCGGATGCCGCCCACCCACACCGACGAGGGCCTGCGCGCGGCGATCGCCATCCGCTCGCGGCTGCCCGGCGCCCCCGTCCTGGTGCTCAGCCAGTACGTGGAGCTGTCCTACGCGGCCGACCTCCTCGCGGACGGTTCCGGCGCGGTCGGCTACCTGCTGAAGGACCGGGTCGCCAGGGTGGGGGAGTTCCTGGACGCCCTGGGCCGGGTGGCCCTCGGCGCGGTGGTGCTCGACCCGCAGGTCATGGCCCAGATGCTGGCCGGGCAGCGGCGCGGCAGCGCGCTGGCCGCGCTGACCGCGCGGGAACGTGAACTGCTGGCCCTGATGGCCGAGGGCCACTCCAACGCGGCCATCGCCGAGCGGCTCGTGGTCTCGGCCAGCGCGGTGGAGAAGCACATCGGCAACGTGTTCGCCAAGCTCGGGCTGCCGCCCGACGGCACCACGCACCGCCGGGTGATGGCCGTCCTGGCCTACCTCCAGGCGGGGTAGGGCACGCCCTACCCCCAAGTGTCCGGGCTGCTCCGGTGACCTGGACGCTACCGCCGCCCAACGATGGTCGGCATGACAACTGCAGCACACCGCGTCACCACGACAGCGGTCCTGACTTCCCTGGCCCTGGCCGGGCTGGCGTGGACCGCTGCCCGGCCGCAGGCCGCGGCCTCCGCGGCACCTGGCCCGGACCGGACCACCCCCGCGCAGGCTCGCCTGGTCGACCGGGTTCCCGCGCCCGTCCTGCACTGGCGGACCTGCCGGAAGACCGCCCAGTGCGCCACCGCCAGGCTCCCGCTGGACTACCGCCACCCGGACGGCGCCAAGATCCGGATAGCCCTGCTGCGGATCCCGGCTAAGGACCCCCGGCACCGCCTGGGCACCCTGTTCGTCAACCCGGGCGGGCCCGGCGATCCGGCCCGGGACTTCGCCTTCTCCGCCACGGTCCCGCCGGCCGTGCCCAGGAAGATCCTCGACCGGTTCGACATCGTCGGGGCCGACCCGCGCGGCGTGGGCGGCAGCACGCCGATCCGGTGCTTCACCAGCCAGGCACAGCGGGCGCGGGTCGAGGGCCCGCTCACCGCCGCCCCGTTCCCGGTCAGCACCGCGGCACAGCGCACCTGGATCGGCGCCGCCCGCGCCCTCGGCCGCGCCTGCTCGACAACCGCGCGGCCGATCGCGTCCGCGATGTCCACCACCGAGGACGCCCGCGACATGGACGTGCTGCGCCGCGCCCTGGGCGACCGCAAGCTGACCTTCCTCGGCGTGTCCTACGGCTCCTACCTCGGGCTGGTCTACGCCAGCATGTTCCCTGACCGGGTCAGGGCGATGGTGCTCGACGGCATCGTGAACCCGCGGACCTGGGTCGGCACACCCGCCACCGCGGATATCCCGCAGCTCGACCGGCTCGGCGCCGCGGCAGCCAGTGACCGCGTGCTGAGCAAGCTGCTGGCGCTATGCCAGCGAGCCGGCCGGCCCGCGTGCTCGTTCGCCGGCCCGCACGGCAGCCCGGGCGCCGCGACCCGGTTTGCCCGGCTGGCCGCCCGGCTCCGGGCCCACCCGGAACGGCTGGCCGCCCCCGGGATCCGGGCGGTGACCTTCACTTACCAGAACCTGATCAGCGACACCGGCCAGTGGCTGCGCGCGCCAGCCGGCTTCCGTGGCCTGTTCCCCGAGCTGGCTGGCCTGGCCCGGCTCACCGCACCGGGCGCCGGCGGGCCCGGCCGCGCCGCCGTGGTCCGGCAGGTGCTGCGGCTGCACGCCGCACTCCAGCCGGGCAAGGTCCCCTTCGACCACCTCGCCGCCTCGTCAGGCGTGCTGTGCACGGACGGGCTGCACGCGGCGGACGCCGCCGCCTGGCCCGCCGCCGCGGCGGCAGCCAGCCGCCGGGCCCGGTACTTCGGCGCGGCCTACGCCTGGGACACCGCCCAGTGCGCAACCGGCACCTGGACCGCGCAGGACCCCAACGTCTACCGCGGCCCGTTCAGCCCGCGCACGTCCGCGCCGGTGCTGCTGATCGGCGCCCGGTGGGACCCGGCGACCAGTTTCGGCAGCGCCGTCGAAACGGCCCGGATGCTGCCCGGCAGCCGCCTGGTCGCCAGCGACAGCTGGGGTCACACGGCCCTGCTGACGTCGGCCTGCGTGGATAACACGGTCTGGGACTACCTGCTGCGGCCGCTGGCCCCGGCGCCGAAGGTCACCCGCTGCCGCGGTGACGTCCAGCCCTTCGCGCCGGGGCCGGCCACGGGCTAGCGCCTAGCGGCCCTGGTGCCGCGGTGCGCCCACGGCGCCGAGCGCCAGGTCCTGCTGGAGCTCGAAGAACGCGGGCTTGGGCTGCAGGTTGACGTCGTAGATGGTGGCGTACCCCTCGCCGGTGAAGAACCCGGGCACCCAGGAGTCCGCGTCCCCGAAGCCCCACACGGTGAACGAGAGGCAGTCGGGGACGGCCATCGCGGCCTTCAGCATCTGCCCGAACTCGAACGGCTGGGCGAACTGCGCCAGGCTGTCGGTGGGCACCTGCGTGGTCGGCCCGTCGACGTTCGTGCGGACGTCGGCCTCGGTGATCGCGACCTTCAGGCCGAGGCCGGCGTACCGCTCCAGGTCCTGCTGCATCCGCGCGCCGGAGAAGCCGAACTGGGTGTCGAGATGCCCCTGGTCACCGACGCCGTGGATGGGCACGCCCTGGGCCAGCATCTGCTTCAGCCAGGCGAACACCGCGTCGCTCTTGGAGTTCGAGCCGTCCTCGCCGGCGATGTTGTAGTCGTTGTAGAAGAGCAGTGCGTGCGGATCGGCCTGGTGGGCCCAGCGGAACGCCTGGGGAATGATGTCCGGCCCCAGGTGGGACACCCAGAAATCGTCCTGGTTAAGGTGCGACGGATTGCCGTCGCTGGCGTCGGTGAAGAACTCGTTCGCCACGTCCCACTGCCAGATCTTGCCGCGATACCGGCCGACCTCGGTGAAGATGTGCTGCTTCAGCAGATCGGCGAGCTGGCTGCTGCTGATGCTGCCATTCGTGACGCCGTTCGTGAGCCAGGTGGGCAGCTGGTTATGCCACAGCAGCGTGTGCCCGCGCACCAGCTGGCCGTGCGCCTGGGCGAAGCTGACCAGACGGTCCGCGCCCGACCAGTCGAACTGCCCCTGGGTGGGCTCGACCACACCCCACTTCATCTCGTTGCCCGGCGTGACGACCGAGAACTGCTCGGCGAGAACCTTGGCGTACGGGGCGTTGTCCAGGTCAAACGGGATGACCGCGGTCCCGATGCGCATGCCGATCCGGGCGGCGAGGTCCCGCAGGGTGCCGTCCGCGGCGCCGCCGGAGTCAAGCGGGCGGGCGGCGGTGCGGGCCGTGCTGGCCGCCGCGGGGGAAGCGGCGGCGAGCCCGGGAACGGCGGCGGCGACCCCGGCGGCCCCGGCCGCGCCGGTCAGCGTCAGGAAACTTCGGCGTTTCACGTGATTGCCTCCTCAGGCCATGATCCGGATTACCGGATCTCGAAAACTTTCGGCCCCGTGGGTGCATCAATGAGGTCAACGTAGGCTCGCCATAATGGCGTGTCAACAGCCCTTTAAGGGCGAAAGATTTACGGGATGCGGCCCCGTTGTCCTTACTGCAGGTAATACGGCCTATCGGTAGGCAGCCCGAAACTATCGGCACTAAAATGGCCCTGCCCGGGCCGGGTGCCGCCGCTCCCGCGCCCTGGACCGCGGGCCGCTACGACCCCACCTTCGGCTCCCTGCTGGACACCGGGCAGGCCGGCCTGCCGGTGCTGTCCCGCGGTGGTTACCCGGCCCCCGGGGTACCACCGCCGGTCCAGCTCAGGATCGGTGACCCCGGGATTACTCCGGTACGTGATCGACCCGGAGCCTGATCGCCAGCAGCGCGACGAGGGCACCGGCGGCGACGATGATGGCACCGGCCGCCAGGCCGGCCACGTAGCCGTCGGTCAGCGCCGTGGCCGTGGTGTGGCCGGCCAGGTGGTGCCTGGTCACGATCGAGGCGATGGCGGCCAGCGCGGCCAGGCCGAGCGCGTTGCCGGTCTGCAGGCTGGTGTTGAGCAGGCCGGCCGCGACGCCGCTGTCGCGCGGGGCGACGCCGTGCATCCCGGTGGCAGTGCAGCCGACGAACGTCAGCCCGGCGCCGACGCCGTTGGCCAGCATGGCCGGGACCATCACCGCGAAGTAGCCCGAGGTGGGGGTCAGCGCCACCGCGTACCAGGCCAGGCCGCCGGCGAAGAGGAGCATCCCGGCGGCGATGACGGCCCGGGCGGGCAGGGCGGCCAGCAGCCGTGGCCCGAGCCCGCCGGCCGCCACGCTGACGCCGGCCACCACCGGCAGGTACGCCAGGCCGGTGTGGATCGCCGAGTAGCCCCGCACGAGCTGCAGGTAGAGGGTCAGCAGGTAGAACATGGCGAGCATGCCCGTGCCCAGCAGCAGCATCACGGCGCTGGCGCCGCCGCGATTGCGGTCGGCGATCAAAGCGGCCGGCAGCACCGGCGCCCGGCTGGCCCGCTCGATCGGCACGAAGGCCAGCAGCAGCACGGCCGCGGCGGCGAACGAGGCGAGGGTGCCGGGATCCGTCCAGCCGTTCGTGCTGCCGCGGGTGAGCGCGTAGATCAGCGAGCCGGTGCCCAGCGTCGCGGTGACCGCCCCGGGCACGTCGAGCGTGCCATGCTCGCGGTCGCCGGCCACCAGGACGCCCGTCCCGGCCAGCACCGCCACCGCGATCGGGACGTTGATGAACAGCACCCAGCGCCAGCTCAGGTAGGTGGTCAGCGCGCCGCCGAGCAGCAGGCCGGCCACCGAGCCGAGCCCGGCCATGGCACCGTAGACGCCCAGGGCCCGGGTCCGGGCCGGCCCGGCGGGAAAGGTGGTGGCCAGCAGGGACAGCGCGCCGGGGGCGGCGATCGCGGCGCCGCACCCCTGCACGATGCGGGCGGTCAGCAGCACCGTGCCGTCCGGGGCGAACCCGCCGGCCATCGAGGCCAGCGCGAACACGATGATCCCGGTCCGGAACATCCGCAGGCGGCCGAACAGGTCCCCGGCCCGGCCGCCGGCCAGCAGCAGGCCGCCGAACGCGAGCGCGTAGAAGCTGGCCACCCAGTTCAGGTGGAGCGCGGCAATGTGCAGTGAACGCTGCATGTCCGGCAGGGCGACGTTGACGATCGTGTCGTCGAGCACCAGCATCAGCTGCGCGGTGGCGATGACCAGCAGCGCAAGGCCGAGCCGGCGGCCGGCGGCGGGGGGAGCGGCGGCCGGCGGCGCGGTGGCCGGGGGAGCGGTGGCCGGCGGAGCGGCTTTCTCCGGGTCGTGGACTGACATGGCGTTCCCCTAACCCTCGTGGCCGGTGTGCTGGGGCTCCGGCTCGCGGGCCGCGGGCCAGATCGCCTGGGCGGCGTAGGCGGGCGCCCACTGCTCGCGGTAGGCGGTCAGCAGCGGCGGCGGGAACTTGCCGAGGATCGCGCCGAGGACCTCCGGGCGCGCCCCGGCCAGCAGCCAGGGCATGAACCGCGACGCGTCGGGCAGGTTCCGCTCGCCGTGGACCTGGGCGAAGTGCTGCCACTGCGCCGGGGTCAGCGAGGCGTCGATCAGCGGCAGCCCGTCGGCCTCCTCGTGGGCCAGGTGCCCGTTCAGCTTGGCCGAGAGCTCGTCGACGATGTCGCCGAACCGCTGGTAGCCGTAGTCCGGGTCGGCCGCGGCCGCGTCGATAGCCGCCAGCAGCGGATCGATGACGCCGTGCTCCGCCTCCAGCGCGTCGATCAGCGCCGCCCGCTCGGGCTGCCCGGCCACGCTGGCGCGCAGCGGCGGCCACAGGACGTCGTCCTCGGTCTGGTGGTGGACGGTCAGGAACTTCTTGAACAGCTCCCAGCCGAGTGCGGCGCGCAGCAGCGTGCCCGGGTTGTCGTCTCGCCTGCTCACGATCCGCCCGACCTGCGCCAGCTCCCGGCGCAGGGCGTCGTGCATCGCGAACATCATGCTCATGTCCAGCGTGTAGTCCATGACTCGATTCTGGCACTCAGTTTCAGAAAATATCAAGTCTTAAAAAGTTCTCAGTTCAGTTAGGGTCTGAGTTCCGGCTGGGGGAGTAGGATGCGGGGCATGACCACCGCCCGCCCGCCGCTCGACCGCTCCCTGCCGCTGCGCGAGCGGAAGAAGCTGCGGACCCGCCGCGCGCTGGCCGACGCGGCGCTGCGACTGTTCACCCGCAGCGGCTTCGACGCGACCACGCTGGAGGAACTGGCCGGGGAAGCGGAGGTCTCCAAGAGCACGTTCTTCCGCTTCTTCCCGGCCAAGGAGGCCGCGGCGATCGACGCCGAGGCCGAGCTCTGGACCGCTTATCTGGCCGGGCTGTCCGGCCGCGAGCTGTCCGGTCCCGTCCTGGGCGAGCTGCACCAGGCGCTGGCCGCGGCCGTCACCGGGCTCGGCCCGGACTGGGACGAGCGCTTCGTCGCCACCCGCCGCCTGATCGCGGCCGAGCCGGCCCTGCTCAAGTACGTGGAGCACTACCGCGCCGGGGTCAAGGACCAGATGGTCGCCAGCCTGGCGGGCAAGCTCCGGCTGGACGACGGCGACCTCCGGCTGCACATCCTGGCCGAGCTCACCACGACCGCCTTCAGCCTGTCCGGGCGCGACTGGGTCCGCCGCGGCGGGCGGGGCGGCCGCGCGGCGCTCCTGCACGGCTTTGACCGCGCTGTCCAGGCGATCCCCGCCAGCCTCGGCCTCTCCGCGTCCTGATCGCGGCGCTCCTGTCCTGAGCGTGCTCCGCGCCCCGCGGCCATAGGGCATTATTTTCCGCCCGCATCGGCGCGGGAGGGTCAGCCGCGGCCGGACCAGCTGTTCGCGTTCATCACCCGCGGCCTGTGACGGCCTGGGTTTCGGCCCGCCGCGAAACGAACCTGGCGGCACGGGCGTCGAGGGCGGCCAGGGCGGCCGCCAGCTCCTGCCGGGCCCGCTCGCCCTCCTCGCTGAGGCCCTCGATCTCGAAGACCCGCCAGTAGCGCACCAGCGGCATGATCACGTCGTCGTGGTGAATGCGCAGGTCGTAGATGCCGGCCTGGGCGATCTGCGCCGCCTTGCGCGCGAAGCCGGGG
>DASVBE010000138.1:0-18702 GCA_036375995.1 Streptosporangiaceae bacterium
CCAGCAGCTGCTGGTTCCGGAACGCCAGGAACGCCGGGGCCAGGGCGTTGGCCCGGCGGACCGCCTCGCTCGGGGATGACGCGCGGACCGCGATCTGCAGCAACCTGTTGGTTACGCCGGTGGCCGTGTAGCTCTTCAGGAAGGCGCTGGTGCTCTCGTTCAGCCCGAGCTTCTTCAGCGCGGCGTTCGCCACCGGCCGGCTGGTGGCCAGGGCCGCATCGGTCTGGATGGCGGTGTTCAGGTCCTCGTTGGGTCCCAGCTCGAGCAGTATGTCGGTGGTGGCGACGGGCTGCGGCGGGTGGACCACGTACAGGCCAGCGCCAAGCAGCAGGCCGAGCACCCCGGCCAGGCACCAGAACCGGGTCCGGCGCCGGATCGCTGCCGTGATGAAGGAGAGGCTGGCCAGGCCGACGGCAGCGTCCACGGCAGGACCGCCGCCCGGATCCGGGTCGCCGAGCCGGCTCTCAGTCCAGGACCCGGCGGCCAGGTCCGTGTCGGACAGCCGCCTTAGCGTGACCGTCTCTTCTGCGTCATCCACTGTCGTGTCTCCGTCGGTATCCCCGTCAGGTGCGAAGGTGTCCGCGCCCCGGCCATCCGCCCCGGCTGGGGAATGCGGCCGGTGGTGCTGTCCGCTGGATCCGGGTCGGCAACCAGGATGCCCACGATCTGCCGTCCGCTGTCGGCGGCGCTCACCGCCACCCGGGCGAGCTCTTCCGCGGTCGCCACGCCAGCCGAGACCCCCAGCACGGCGGCGCTGGTCCGCATTCTGTCCGCTACCCGCGGATCACTCTCATCAACCACGGCTATCAGCACCGTCAGCGCGACACTGGGGTGATCGCGAGCGTTGTCTTCGTCCCTGACCGTTACTTGCAGGTAGCGTGACCAGCCCGGCTGCGCCGACCCTGCCCCGGCGCAGGCGGCCCGGAGGGTAGCGGTGGAATTCGCGTCCTGCTGCGGGCCGATCATCAGCTCGGTGCGTATGCCGAGCGAGGCGGCAAAGACCGCCAGCTGGGGGCCGAGCGACAGCGCGCCGGGGTCGTTGCGCAGCGACAGCACCGCCAGCGACAGGCCCTCACCCGCTTCGGCCTGGCTGCGCCCACCCAGGCCCAGGTAGTGCAAGACACCGCGGAGGCGCCAGGCCTCCACCGCGGAGGGCTCGTACTCGGTCAGCAGCCGCACCCACCCGGCCGCGTTGGACGGGTGGCCGACCGGGATCGAGGCCAGCACCGGCAGCCCGATGGAGTCCGCGATCTCGTCGCGCAGGTTGAGGCGCCGGTCGCGGCGGTTGAGCGCGAGCGCGCCAATCGCGGCCAGGAATACGCCCACCACCAGCCCGATCAGCCCGTAAATGGCGATGGAGAAGGCCAGCGGCCGGCCGGTGGCGGTGGACGCGGGCTGGAGCACCAGGGCCCGCAGCGAGGGGGTCTGGCCCTGCGGTGACCTGATGTACTCAACGAAGCCGTTGGCCACCGCGTTCGCGGTGTCCTCGGCCTGGCCGGCGGTCCGCCCGTTGGCGCTGATCTGGAGGATCCCGGTGGTCGGGTTCTTCACCACGATTCTCTTGGTCAGGGCGGTCTTCGAGATCGGCGGCGAGATGTGCGGCAGGGCCAGGGTCAGCACCGGGTCGCTGTGGGCCACCACGGCCATGGTGGCGGAGTTGTTAGAGGAGTTCTGGCTGGTCGGCGTCACAATCCGGACCAGCGCGGTGCTGACCAGACTGGGCGGCTGAAGCACCGCATAGGCGGTGCCGCCGGCCAGCCCGAAAAGCCCCGCGGCCAGCACGAGGGGCCAGTGCCGCCGGACAATCTGCACGGACCGTTTCAGGTCCAGCACCTGCTCGCTCATCCGGCCTCCCGCCTCCCGGCCGGTGCCCCCCGCACCATGCCCTCGGATGCGCTCCATGATATGGGTGATTGCGACATGCTTGGTTTTCCCGATTGGCCCATTTTCATAAATTCAATCCGGGTGACGAGCGATGTTCCCGGTGCCGTGACTCCGGTGCCCAGCAGCGTGAAAGCCGGAATTCGCCGTCCGAGGCCAGGTGAGTACCAGCCCAGTACCGGGTCGGTCTCTCCCCGGTGCAGCCGCCAGTCCAAGGGCGGCAGCACGACCCGGGCCGTGCCCGGTCCATCCGCCCCCGGCCAGGACAGGATCGCCGCGGTCCCGTCCAGCTCTGCCGCCACCTCAGGGCCAAGATGGAAGGCCAGCCGCAGCGGCAGCGCACCGCTGAATTCGTCGGTGATCTCCAGCTGGTGCTGCGCACGGTCCAGCCGGACGGTGCGGCGGTGCGTGGCTCCTGGCGCCGGAACGGTGTAGCCGTCGTGCTCGGCCGACCACCGGGCAACCTGGCCGGTGTCGGAGTAGCCGAGCACCCGGGTCCTGGCGTGCCGCAGCCACAGGAACGGCCCGCCCTCAGTGGACTGGTTCCGCCCGGCCAGCTCGGCCGTGTTGTGCGCGAGCGTGGACCGGAAGTAGGACCGCCAGGCTTTCTCGCCGTGGTAGCAGTAGGTGCCCGGGTCGGCCAGCACATCCACACCGCCGTAGCGCACCTCGACCGACAGCGCGTCCGCGTGCGCGTGCGCGGCGATGGACAGGAACCCGTGCGGGCCGCCGTCGCACCGGCACCAGATCTCCGGCCCCGGCCCGCCGCCGTCACGCAGGAGGGTCAGCCCGGCGTCGGCGAAGTGCGCTGGCCGCTGCGCGGGCCGCCCGGCCGCGGTACGCGGCGGCCCGGCCAGCGCGCCGGCCAGGACGGCGCGCACGTCCGCGGCCGGAGGCGGCCACCAGCCGGGCCGCCCGGCCAGCGCCTCGCTCAGGGCCAGCAGCGACGGCCAGGCGGGCCGCTCCGGGTCGTCGGCCAGGAGTACCCGGCCCTCGTCCCCGTCGCCCTGCCGGGGCGGCCGCTGCCGCTCGTCGAGCAGGGCGGCGCCGCTGTCACACATCGCGGCCAGCCGCTGCCAGGCCCGGTCGCTCAGCGGGTGGCCCGCCGCGGCCGTCTCGGCCGCCGCCAGCAGGCCGAGCTCGGCCACGAAGCCCTGGTAGTCCGAGGCCAGCTCGCGGCCGATCCCGGACGGGAACGTGTTGCTGATCAGCTCGCGCTCGAGCAGCCGGGCGGCCTGCTCGCGCCATCGCTCGCTGGCCGCGAACCACGGGAACGCGCAGCTGGCCACCAGCTGGCCGGCCGCCTCGGCGATGACGTGGTTGTTCGCTGACGACCCGCGGCTGCGGAAGGTGGCCAGGTACTGCTGGTGCCAGTAGATCTGCTGCACAGCGAGGTCGTTGTCCTCGAACAGGGCGGCCGCCCCCGGCCAGCCGTCGAGCAGCCGCCGGATCCAGGCCAGGCTGATCAGCCGGATGCCGATCTCGATGCCGCTGGTCCAGTGCACACCGGACAGGAACGGGTTCTGCTGCCACCAGGACCGCAGCTGGGCGGCCACCCGCTCGGCGCAAGCCTCGTCCCGGCCGGTGTACCAGGCGGCCGCGAGCACGGTCAGGTGATGCAGCCGGGAGACCTCCCAGACCTGCTTGACGTTGCCGGTGTCAGCCTCGGAGCGGTGGTTGATCCGGAACGCGTAGCGGTCCGCGGGTGACCGGCGGCCGGTCACCGGGTCGGCGAACCAGTCCGGGTCGGCCAGGTCGGTCCTGGCCACGCCGAGCACCTCCCACTCGCCGCGGAGCAGCCGGCTCGCGGCGGCCTGCAGTTCCGCCCGTGGCCCGGCCGGGACCAGATCCGCGGTTCCGGCCGGGAGCAGCGCGGTGAACCGGCGCTGGCCGCCCGGCGCGGCGGGCGGCGCGGTCGTGGCCGCCTGCCCAGGGCGCACCTGCTTCCGCGCCCAGGCCGCCTTGACTGCCTGGTCGCGGGCACGCCAGAGCGCTTCGGCCGCGGACATCTGCCGGGCCCGGCGGATGTACCAGGTGAGCTGGGACGATTGAGGCACGTTCACACCCGCACCGGGCCGCCGCTGGTCATGGAATCGGTCACCGCGATGGTGGCGGCCGTGGTGGCGACCAGCGACTCCAGGGCGATCGGCATCGGGCCGCCGGACCGGCAGGCGGCCACGAACGCCTCCACCTGCCGTCGCTGGCCCTTGTCCTGGCCGCCGCGCGAGCGAAGCGTGGTCCTGGCGCCCTTGCCGGCCCACACCCCGGCCCGCCGGAAATTGTCCAGCCGGGCGCTGCGGCCGCCCGCCGCCGCGTCCATGGTCTCCTTGGGGAACCGCGGGCTGCCGCCGGTCAGGTAACTGACCGTGCCGGACGACCCGTCCGCGAACCCGATGATGGCCTGCACGTCGCCGGGGTCGCCGCCGGGAACCGCGTAGACCTGCACGGGCAGGCTGCCCGCCCACCAGCTGAGCGTGTCGATGAAGTGACCGCCCTCACCGGTGAACCGGGACCCTTCCTGCTCCTCGTTGCGGTACCAGCTGCCCGATTCCAGCGGCCCGGCGTTGATCAGGTAGCGGGCGGCCGAGCCGGGCCCGGGCGGGCCGAACTTGTCCCGCATGGCGGTCAGCAGCGGCGCGAAGCGCCGGTTGAAGCCGACCATCAGCCGGTCGTTGCCGGTGCGGGCCACGGTCTCGGTGATCATGTTGAGCTCGTCGTGGGTCAGCGCCAGCGGCTTCTCCACGAACACCGCCTTGCCGGTTTCCAGCGCCCGGCAGACCAGCGCGGCGTGCGTGGCGTGCCGGGTAACGATGAACACGGCGTCGAGGGACTCGTCGCCGAGCACGGCGTCCGCGCTGGTCGAGGCGGTGGTAAAGCCGAACTTGCGCTGCGCGTTGGTGGCCGACAGGGACCGGTTGGTGGCCACGTGCACGAGCCGTGCGGTGTCGAGCCGGGCCAGGTGCGGCAGCAGCATGGACGAGGCGTAGTTGCCGGCGCCGATGAAGCCGATGGCCAGCGGGCCGCCCCCGGCGGCCCGGGCGGCGGGCCTGGTGCCGGCGGCCAGGGCGCTGGTCCTGGCCTGCGGGTCGTCCGCGGGCCGGTCCGGGTACTCGAGCAGCACACCCACCGCGGGCAGCGAGCCGTCCGCCAGGTCGGCGTACACCTTGGTCGCGTTCTCCAGCGGGAACACCCCGGAGACCAGCGACGCCACCTCGATCTGCTCGCGGGCGATCAGGTCGAGGAAGCATTCCAGGTTGCGCCGCTCGGTCCAGCGCACGTAGCCGGCCGGGTAGTCGATGCCGTCAAGCTCGTACCGGTCGTCGTACCGGCCGGGGCCGTACGACCGGGAGAACCGGACGTCGAGTTCCTTCTCGTAGTAGGCGTTCCACGGCAGGTTCAGGCTCATCTTGCCGATGTCCACGACCCGGGCCCGGTCCCTGGCCAGCACGGCGGCCGCTTCCACCGGGCCGTTGGACGAGCCGCCCGCGGAAAGCAGGATGTGGTCTGCGCCGCGGCCGTCGGTCACCTGCGACAGCGCCTGCCGGAGGGCCTGCATGCCCGTCTCGCCGGGGTCCGCGGCGAGCAGCGCGCCGGCCTTTTCTGCCTGCCGGCAGCGGTCCTCGCGGACGTCCACGCCGACCACCCGGACCCCGGCGGCCACCAGCAGCCGGACCGCGAGCTGGCCGATCAGGCCGAGCCCGATGACGCAGGCGGTCTCGCCGAGCTGGGCCTCGGCCCGGCGGACCCCGTGCATGGCGATCGCGCCGACGGTGGCGAAGGCCGCGTGCTCGGGGGCGACCCCGTCGGGCACGGGCACGCACAGGTTGACCGGGATCCAGTTGTACTCGGCGTGCAGCGCGTGCTCGTTTCCCGCCGCGGCGACGACCTGCCCGACGTGGAACTCCTCGGCGCCGCGGCCGACCTCGGTGACCACTCCGCACAGCGAGTAGCCCAGCGGGGTGTAGGAGTCGAGCCGGTTCATCACCTTCTTGTAGGTGGCCACCGCGCCCTGCTGGGAGACCGTGTCCAGCACCTTGCGCACCTGGTCCGGCCGGGCCCGGGCCATGCCCACCATGGACATCTTGGCCTCGGTCACCTTCATCATCTCGGTGCCGGTGGAGATGAGCGAGAACAGCGAGCGGACGAGAACCCCGCCGGGCCGGCAGACCGGCGCGGGCACGTCCAGCACGGCCAGTTCCCCGGACTTGTAGTTCTGCGCTATCTGCTTCATCGGTCCTTCTGGTAAGTGTCGGCCAGCCGTTCGGCGGCTCTTATTGATACCCCGGACGGTGCCCGGCAGCGGCCCGGCGTTACGCGGACACGCCCTGGGACTGGGCGTTCCGGTACCACAGCTCCAGCGTCAGCAGCTGCCAGAGCTGCTTGGACCGGTCTTCACGGCCGGCCTGGTCGTCGGCGATCAGCTGGTCCAGGGCGGCGGGCCGCAGCATGCCGATGTCCACCAGCTCGCCGCGGACCAGCACGTCCTGGATCAGGTCCGCGAGCGGGCCGCGGACCCAGGCCCGCAGCGGGGCACTGAACGATGCTTTGGGCCGGTGCACGATCTCCTTCGGCAGCCACGCTTCCGCGGCCTGCTTCAGCGCCACCTTGGCCTGCCGCCCGACGATCTTCTGGCGGCCCGGGATCGAGAAGGCGGCCCTGGCCACCACCGGGTCCACGAACGGCGTCCGCACCTCGACCGAGGCGGCCATGCTGGACCGGTCGGAGTAGGCCAGGTTGAGCCCGGGCAGGAACAGCCGGGTGTCGGCCAGGCACATCCGGTTGACCTCGTCGGTCAGCGTGTTGTCGTTGTAGATCTCGCGGTGCTCGGCCACCACGTCGGCCACGTACCCGGCCAGGTCCGGGCCGAGCAGCGCGGCCAGCTCGGGCGGGTCGTACAGGGTGTAGCTGCGCCGGAACCGCGGCTCCTCGGGCAGCTCGGCGAAGGTCAGGAAGCGCTTGGCCCACCGGGCGTAGCGCAGCCCGCGGCCGCCCACGGTGACCGGCAGGTGGCGCACCGTGCCGCGCACGGCCGCCCGCGCTGGCCCCGGCAGCCGGCCGTACCGGCTGGCCATCAGGCAGGCCAGCTGCTTGCGGTAGCCGCCGAACAGCTCGTCGGCGCCCATCCCGGAGAGGATCACCTTGATCCCGCGCTCCCTGGCGGCCTGGCACATCAGCAGCGTGTTGATGGCCGCCGGGTCGCCGATCGGCTCGTCCAGCGCGTCCACCATGCGGGGCAGCAGGTCCACGATGTCCGGTGAGATCTCGATCTCGTTCAGGCTGATGCCGTACTGCGCGGCGACCTTGCGGGCGTAGACCGCGTCGTCGGGCATGGCCTCGAGCCGCTGGTCCTCGGGCCGGAAGGTGATCGTGTACGCCTCGATCCCCGGCTCGGCCTGGTTGGCCAGCACGGTGATGATGCTGGAGTCCAGGCCGCCGGACAGGAAGCTGGACACCGGCACGTCGGCCACCATGTGGGCGGTGACCGACTCCTCGATCACCTGGCGCAGGTCGGCCTGCGGCCCGGCGGCGGCCGCGGCGGCCACCTCCGCGATCCGCCAGTACGACTCGACCTGGCAGCTGCCGTCCGGCCGCAGCCGGGCCCAGCTCCCGCCGGGCAGCTTGCGCACGCCGTCGATTGCGCACCGCTGCTCGGGCAGCCAGTAGTAGAGCATCGATGCGACCAGCGCGCCGGGCTCGATCCGCAGTTCCGCGCCGGCCGCGGCGACCAGGGCCTTGAGCTCAGACGCGAACACCGCCCCGCGGCCGCGCGGCAGGTAGTACAGGGGCTTGATGCCGAACGGGTCGCGGGCCAGGATCAGCTCGCCGCTGCGCTCGTCGAGCAGCGCGAACGCGAACATGCCGCGGAACTTCGGCAGCGCGTCCGGCCCCCACAGCCGCCAGGCCTCGAGCACCACCTCGGTGTCCGAATGGGTGCGGAAGCTGACGCCGCGGGCGGCGAGGTCGGCCCGCAGGGCCTTGTAGTTGTACAGCTCGCCGTTGTAGATGATGGTCAGCCCGGCCTTGCTGATCGGCTGATTGGCGGCTTCGGACAGGTCGATGATGGACAGCCGCCGGTGGCCGAGCTGGACCGAGACCCGGTCGTCCTCGTAGTTGTAGATCCGGGTCGCGTCCGGGCCGCGGTGCGCGATCCGGTCGTTCATGATGTCGGTCAGCTTCTGGCCGTCCGGCTGCTGGTAGCAGCCCGCGATCCCGCACATGTCAGGCCCCGTTCCGGTGCGATTCGGCGCCGCCCGACGTCAGCTCCCGGTAGACCCCCAGGTAGGCGTCCTGCTGATGGCTCCAGGCCAGCTCCTGCTCGACGCGCAGGCGGCCGGTCTTGCCCATCTGGGCCCGCCGCGGCTCGTCGTCCATCAGCTCGGTGATCGCCTCCGCGTACCGCTGGATCACGTTGGGCTCGACGTACACCGCGGCGTCCCCGGCCGACACCCGGGTCTCCAGCAGGTCGAAGGCGACCACCGGCAGCTCGAACGCCATGTACTCCATCGATTTGTTCATCGTGGATATGTCGTTCAGCGGGTTCTTCGGGTCCGGGGACAGCCCGACGTCGGCGGTGGACAGGATCCGCCCGACCTCCTCGTCCGGGGCCCGCCCGGTGAACTCCACGTGCCCGGCCAGGCCGAGCTCGTCCCGCAGCGCGACCAGTTCGCCGAAGCAGTCGCCGGAGCCGATCAGGGTGAACGCGATATCCGTGCGGCCCATCTGGTGCACCACGATGTCGGCGGCCCGGACCACGTAGTCCACCCCGTCCTGCGGGCCCATCACGCCGATGTAGGCGGCCAGGAAGCGGCGCCCGCGGCGCAGTTCCGGGTAGGCCGGGCCGCGCCGCAGCCGGTCCGGGTCCGGGCCGGTCCGTACGATCGTCACGCGGCCGTCCTGAACCCCGCTGCGGCGCACCGCGATGTCCCGGTAGGAGCCGTTGGTGGAGATCACCCAGTCCGCGGTGCGGTGCGTCCGCCGCTCGAGCGCGCGCAGCCCCCGGTAGGGCAGCCGGGGGCCGCCGGGGAACCGGGACTGGTACAGCTCGGGGCACAGGTCGTGGTGGTCGAACACGAACCTGGTCCGGTCCCGGGCGCGCAGCGCCAGCCCGATCGGCCAGAAGATGTCCGGCGGGTTGCAGGCCTGCATCACCGCGAACTTGCCGCCGGCCCGCCTGGCCACGGCGACCAGCCGGGCGGTGGCCAGGAACGAGTAGATGTACTCGAGGATGAAGCCGGCCTTGCTGCCCCCGGGCGCGTACGGCCGGTACTTGTAGATCTCGATCCCGTCGATGACCTCGTGCGCCGGGTCGCCGTCCCCCTTCGGGCAGACCACCGTCACCTGGTATCCGGCGTCGCGCAGCGCCTGGCTCTCCAGCCAGACCCGCCGGTCGAACGGCACCGGCAGGTTCTGCACGATGATCAGGACGCGGCTCACCAGCCGACCCCCTCGTAGCCGGGCAGCGCCTCGATCCCGGCACCGAGCCGGCCGGACAGGTCGACCAGGTGCCGGGGCGGCTGCGCGAGCAGCGCCTCGACCACGGCCGGCTCGGTGCAGGACACGATGGCCGTGCCTGCCCCGTCCAGCGCGCCGGCCGGCGCGTGGGTGAGCAGCCGGCCCAGGTGCGGCAGCTTCGACTCGACCACCCGCCGGTTCGCCCCGACCAGCCTGGCCGGGTGCACCACCGGGTCGTAGATCCGCAGCGTGAAGCCCTTGCCCAGGAGCCGCTCGGCGAGCTCGACGTTGGGGCTCTCCCGCAGGTCATCGGTGTCGGCCTTGAAGCTCAGGCCGAGCAGCGCCACGGTCCGCTCGCCGTGGGCCACCACCCGGTCGAGCACGTCGTTGATAACCAGGTCGTTGGTCGCCAGCGTGCCGGCCAGCAGCGGCAGGTCGGCGCCGTTGACCCGGGCCAGGTGCATCAGCGAGCGCAGGTCCTTGGGAAGGCAGGAGCCACCGAACGCGAACCCGGGGCGCAGGTAGGCCGGCGAGATGTTGAGTACCTGGTCTTCGCAGAACAGCGACATCACCTCGCGTGCGTCCACGCCGAGCAGCCGCAGCAGCCGGGACAGCTCGTTGGTGAACGACACCTTGGTCGCGTGGAACGCGTTGCACGCGTACTTGAGCGACTCGGCGACCCGCGTTGCGGTGACCCGTACGGGGCTGCCGGTGAAGCTGAACAGGCTGGTAACGGTCTCCGCGACGGCCGGATCGGCAGTGCCGATCACCATGAACGGCGCGTTGTAGAAGTCCGCGATGCCGGAGCCCTCGCGCAGGAACTCCGGGCACATGGCCGCGCCGTACCCGGTCGGCGTGCCGTCCAGCTGGGCGGCCAGGGCCGGCAGCACCACGTCCTCGACCGTGCCCGGCGGGACCGTGCTGCGGATGACCACGGTGTGCCGGGCCGGGCCGGCCGCGCGCAGCGCCGCGGCGATGTCGTCCACGGCCCGCCGGATGAAGGCCAGGTCGGTGCCGCCGCGCGGGGTCGACGGCGTGCCCACGCAGACCAGCGACAGCTCGGCCCCGTCCAGCGCGTCCGGGCAGGACGTGGTCGCGCGCAGCGCGCCGGCGGCTACCACCTGGCCGACGAGGTCGTCCAGGCCAGGCTCGGCCACCGGGCTGCGGCCCGCGCAGATCTCACCGACCTTGGCCGCGTCGACGTCGACGCCGCATACCTGATGGCCGTTAGCGGCCAGGCAGGCAGCGGTGACGGTGCCGACGTAGCCCAGGCCGACAACTGCAACCTTCATCGTCACCTCATGGTTCCGCGTGGGTTAGCCCGCACGTATGTGACCTCCGAGCCAGTGCCGGTGATACCCAAATGCACTGCGCAGCAGCAGCTCTTTGCCGCCAGGCTGGTGTTCCCGCCGATAGCGGGTTTCTGGCCATAAGAGCACGGCTGCGGCCCGGGCCGCGCAATCTGCCCGGCCGCCGGCGTATCAGAGTCTGGCCGTCACAGATCATGCTGTACAGGGGCACTGTCCCGCCCCTGCTCATCCACCGCCTGTGGAGGTACGTGTGAGGGTCCTCGTCGCCGGTGACCGTGGCTACATCGGGGCCGTGCTCGTCCCGTTCCTGCGTGCCGCCGGGCATCAGGTGGACGGGCTCGACCTGGGCCTGTACGAGGGATGTGACCTCGGCCCGCCCGCGCCGGGGATGGGCCCGCAGCCGCCCCGCGACATGCGCGACACCGAGCCCGCCGACCTGGCGGGCTACGATGCGGTCGCCTGCCTGGCGGCGCTGTCCAACGACCCGCTCGGGCACCTGAACCCGAAGACCACGTATTCGGTGAACCTGGAGGGCACCCTCCAGCTGGCCCGCGCGGCCAAGGCGGCCGGGATCGACCGGTTCCTGTTCGCGTCCTCGTGCAGCCTGTACGGCGCGGCCGGGTCGGCCGCGGTCGCCGAGGATGCGGAGCTGTTCCCGGTCACCCCGTACGGCGAGACCAAGGTGACCGCCGAGCGGGAGCTGGCCCTGCTCGCCGACGACTCGTTCAGCCCGGTGTACCTGCGCAACGCCACCGCGTACGGCTTCTCCCCGCGGCTGCGGCTGGACATCGTGGTCAACAACCTGACCGCGGTCGCGCTGACCACCGGCGAGGTGCGGCTGGAGAGCGACGGCTCGCCGTGGCGCCCGCTCGTGCACATCGAGGACATCAGCCGGGCCTTCCTGGCCATGCTGGAAGCACCCCGCGAGAAGATCCACAACGAGGCGTTCAACATCGGCAGGTCCCAGGACAATGTCCAGGTCAGGGAGATCGCCGAGCTGGTCCGCGACGCGGTGCCCGGATCGGCCCTGTCATTCGCCGCGGGGGCCGGGCCCGACCTGCGCAACTACCGGGTCGACTTCGCCAAGCTGGACGGCACGTTCCCTGACCTCCAGCTGCGCTGGGGCGTCGCGGACGGGGTAGCCGAGCTGGTGGCGGCGTACGCGGCCCGGGGCCTGACCTACGACGACTTCCGGTCATCGCGGTTCGTGCGGCTGCGCCGGATCAGCGAGCTGCTCGACGGTGGTCACCTGGACTCGCTGCTGCACCGGCTGACCCCGGGCCCGTTCCCGCCGCCCGCGGCGCCCGCCCCGGTCCAGCAGGCCTGACCCGCCCGGGCCCCGGGCGGGCGGCCGCGATCAGCCGGCCAGCAGGTGCGCCACGGCCAGCCCGGCGTACGCGGCGGCAAGCCCGCCGGCCAGGCTGACCGCCACGGCGGCCAGGGCCGTCCGGCGCGCCCCGCTCCTGGCCAGCCGCACGGTCTCGTAGCTGAACGTGGAGTACGTGGTGAGCGTGCCGCAGAAGCCGGTGCCGGCCAGCGCCATCAGGCCCGGCGCGGCAGGCCAGCCGGCCAGGAAGCCGAGCAGCCCGCAGCCCGCCACGTTGACCAGGATGATCCCCCAGGGGACGCCCGGGCGGCAGCGCGCCCCGATCGCGTTGTCCGCCAGGTAGCGCAGCGGCGCGCCGGCGACCGCGCCCAGGACCACCAGCAGCGCGGTCACCCGGCGTCCCGGCGTCCGCCGGCGTCGGGGCGTCCCTGGGCGTCCAGCAGCGGTCCGTGGACGTGCAGCAGCTGTCCGTGCACGTCCACCTGGACGGGCGGCGCGGGCCGGACCCGGCGGATCAGCCAGCCGCCCGCGGACAGCCCGGCCGCGGATGCGGCCAGGGCCAGCGCCAGGGTCCCGAACAGGTAGGCGAGCGCCCGGCCCGGGGCGCCCGCGTCCAGCGACCGCTGCACGTCCACGATCGCGGTGGAGAACGTGGTGAACCCGCCGAGCACGCCGGTCACCGCGAACGGCCGGACCAGCGGGTGGGCGGACGGGATCCCGCTCAGGATGGCCATCAGGACCCCGATCACCGCGCAGCCGGCGGCGTTGATGCCGAGCGTGGCCCAGTCGGCCCGGCCGGCCGCGGCCGGGAACGCGGCCGACAAGCCGTACCTGGCCAGGGCACCGGCCGCGCCGCCCGCCGCGATCACCGCCAGGATCCGGGCCTGCCCCCGGCGGCCGGGCCGCTCCGCGGCCGGATCACTGGCCTCCGGGTCGATCGGCTGCTGGAGCTCAGCCGTGTTTTCCGGCTCGCGCACGTACTCACCCCGCCAGTAATCGTCAGGACGGTTTCTGGCAGGGACTGTCGGCGCTGATCCGCGAAGGCCCCCGCACTGTGCGGGGGGCGGCAAGCCCCACTGCCGCGGCCCCGCCCTCCGGGGCCGCTTCCCAGTCTACGGATCACCCTCCGTGCGCGGTGTGCCAGGGCCGCGGTCCGCGGTAGGAAGAGAACCGGTTAACGGCCGCCGACGACTGCCTGGAGCGAGCATGAAGAAGATCATCAACGATCCGGCCGACGTCCTGGCGGAGTCGCTTCGCGGCTTTGCCGCTGCCCACGCGGACCTGGTGACGGTGCATGACGACCCGGCGTTCATCGTCCGGGCCGACGCGCCGGCCGCGGGCAAGGTAGCGGTCGTGGCCGGCGGCGGCTCCGGGCACGAGCCGCTGCACGGCGGGTACGTCGGGCCCGGCATGCTGGACGCGGCGGTGCCCGGCGCGATCTTCACCTCCCCCACGCCGGACGCGGTGCTGGCCGCGACCCAGGCCGCCAGCGGCGGCGCCGGCGTGCTGCACGTCATCAAGAACTACACCGGTGACGTGCTGAACTTCGAGGTCGCCGCGGAGCTGGCGGTGGCCGAGGGGATCGAGGTGTCCCCGCTGGTGATCAACGATGACGTGGCGGTGGAGGACTCGACGTTCACCGCGGGCCGCCGCGGCGTGGGCGGCACGGTGCCGCTGGAGAAGATCGCCGGCGCGGCCGCGGCCCGCGGCGATGACCTGGCCGGGGTCACCGCGGTGGCGCAGCGGGTGATCGCCAATGTCCGGTCCATGGGCATGGCGCTGGCCCCGTGCACCGTGCCGCAGTCCGGCGAGCCGAGCTTCGCCCTCGCCGACAACGAGATGGAGATGGGCATCGGCATCCACGGCGAGCCCGGCCGCCGCCGGGAGGAGCTCAGGCCGGCCCGCGAGATCGTGGCTGAACTGCTCGGCGCGGTGACCGGGGACCTGCCGTTCTCCGCGGGGGACCAGACTTTCCTGCTGCTCAGCGGCATGGGCGGCACCCCGCAGATCGAGCTGTACCTGGCCTTCGGCGAAGCCACCGCCTGGCTGGCCGAGCGGGGTATCGACGTCACCCGCTCGCTGGTCGGCAACTACATCACCAGCCTGGAGATGCAGGGCATATCGGTCACGCTGCTGCGGCTGGACGACGAGCTGACTCAGTTGTGGGATGCGCCGGTGCACACCGCGGCGCTGCGGTGGGGCCGGTGAGCGACGGCTGCGACGCGGCCGGTATATACCGATCATCGGCGGCCAGAGGAGGAGCACCATGCCGGACTTCGTCGGCGCCGTTGACCAGGGCACCACCAGCTCCCGGTTCATGATCTTCGACCACTCCGGGAACGAGGTCGCCAAGCACCAGCTCGAGCACGAGCAGATCCTGCCGAAGGCCGGCTGGGTCGAGCACAACCCGGTGGAGATCTGGGACCGCTGCCAGTCGGTCATCTCGGCCGCGCTGAACCAGGCCAGCCTGGGCCCGTCCGACCTGGCCGCGCTGGGCATCACCAACCAGCGCGAGACCACCGTGGTGTGGAACCGCAGGACCGGGCGCCCGTACGGCAACGCGATCGTCTGGCAGGACACCCGCACCGACCGGATCGCCGCCGCGCTCGACCGCGACGGCCGCGGCCAGGTCATCCGCGCCGTGGCGGGCCTGCCCCCGGCGACCTATTTCTCCGGCGGCAAGATCCAGTGGATGCTGGAGAACGTCGACGGGCTGCGCGCGGACGCGGAGAACGGCGACGCGATCTTCGGCACCACCGACTGCTGGCTGATCTGGAACCTGACCGGCGGGGTCAATGGCGGGCAGCACATCACCGACCCGACCAACGCCAGCCGCACGATGCTGATGAACCTGGAGACCCTCGACTGGGACGACGAACTGCTCGGCTTCTTCGGTATCCCGCGGGCCATGCTGCCGCAGATCCGGCCGTCGTCCGCGCCGGGCGGGTACGGCGAGGTGACCGGGCCGGCCGGGGTGGCCGGGGTGCCGCTCACCGGGGATCTCGGCGATCAGCAGGCGGCCACCGTGGGCCAGGTCTGCTTCGCGCCCGGCGAGGCCAAGAACACCTACGGGACCGGCAACTTCATGCTGCTGAACACCGGGACCGAGCTCGTCCGGAGCAGCAACGGCCTGCTCACGACGGTGTGCTACCAGTTCGGCGACAGTTCACCGGTGTACGCCCTGGAGGGGTCGATCGCCGTCACCGGGTCGACCGTGCAGTGGCTGCGCGATCAGCTGGGCATCATCTCCGGCGCGGCCGAGGCCGAGACGCTGGCCCGCCAGGTCGACGACAACGGCGGCGTGTACTTCGTGCCCGCCTTCTCCGGGCTCTTCGCGCCGTACTGGCGCAGCGACGCCCGCGGCGCGATCGTCGGCCTGTCCCGCTACAACACCAGCGCGCACCTGGCCCGGGCGACCCTGGAGGCCATCTGCTACCAGAGCAAGGACGTCAGCGACGCGATGGAGCAGGACTCCGGGGTCACGCTGGACGTGCTCAAGGTCGATGGCGGGGTGACCGCCAACGACCTGTGCATGCAGCTCCAGGCGGACATCCTGGGCGTGCCGGTGAGCCGGCCGGTGGTGGCCGAAACCACCGCGCTGGGCGCCGCCTACGCGGCCGGCCTGGCCACCGGATTCTGGTCGACCACCGATGAGCTGACGGCCAACTGGAACGAATCGAAACGATGGGCCCCCCAGTGGAATGATCAGCAGCGCGCGGACGGATACGCTGGCTGGAAGAAGGCGGTCGAGCGCACGCTGAACTGGGTGGAGGTCGACTAACCCCGTGACGGGAATGTCCCCGGCCAGCCGGGCCGAGGCCATCAGGAAGATGGCGGAGACCGAACTCGACATCCTGGTCGTCGGCGGCGGCGTGGTCGGCGCGGGCAGCGCGCTCGACGCCGTCACCCGTGGCCTGACCACGGCTATCGTGGAGGCCAGGGACTGGGCCAGCGGCACCTCGAGCCGGTCGAGCAAGCTCATCCACGGCGGCCTGCGCTACCTGGAGATGCTCGACTTCGGACTGGTCCGCGAGGCGCTGACGGAACGCGGGCTGCTGCTCGACCGGATCGCCCCGCACCTGATCCGGCCGGTGCCGTTCCTGTACCCGCTGACCCACCGGGTCTGGGAGCGCGCCTACGTCGGGGCCGGCGTGCTGCTGTACGACACGATGGCCTACACCTCGGGCACCGCGCACGGGCTCAAGCGGCACCGGCACCTGACCCGGCGCCGGGCCCTGCGCGAGGCGCCGTGCCTGCGGAGAAGCTCGTTCACCGGCGCGATCCAGTACTGGGACGCTCAGGTCGACGACGCCCGGCACACGATGACCGTGGTCCGCACCGCGGCCGGGTTCGGCGCGCTGGCGGCCAACCGGGTGCAGGTCACCGGGTTCCTCCGGCAGGGCGAGCGGGTCACCGGCGCGTCCCTGGTCGACGTGGAGACCGGGGAGAACTTCGAGGTCCGGGCCAAGCAGCTGATCAACGCGACCGGGGTGTGGACCGATGACACCCAGGCACTGGCCGACACCCGCGGCCAGTTCCACGTGCGCGCCTCCAAGGGCATCCACCTGGTGGTGCCGCGGGACCGGCTGCAGTCCACCACCGGGATCATCCTGCGCACCGAGAAGAGCGTGCTGTTCGTCATCCCGTGGGGACGGCACTGGATCATCGGCACCACCGACACCGACTGGTCCCTGGACAAGTCGCATCCCTCGGCCAGCTCCGGCGACATCGATTACCTGCTCGAGCACGTGAACTCGGTGCTCACCTCGCCGCTGACCCGTGAGGACGTGGAAGGCGTATACGCCGGGCTGCGGCCGCTGCTCACCGGCGAGTCCGAGTCGACGTCCAAGCTGTCCCGCGAGCACGTGGTGGGGCACCCGGTGCCCGGGCTGGTCGTGGTGGCGGGCGGCAAGTACACGACGTACCGGGTGATGGCCGCGGACGCGGTGGACGAGGCGGCCCGCACCATGGACGCGCGGGTGCCCGACTCGTGCACCGACCAGATCCCGCTGACCGGCGCCGAGGGCTACCGCGCGCTGTGGAACCAGCGCCGGGCGCTGGCGGTCAGCGCCGGGGTGCACGTGGCCCGGGTCGAGCACATGCTGAACCGGTACGGTTCCAACGTTCACGACCTGCTGGCCATGCTGCGCGCGGACCCGTCGCTGGCCGAGCCGCTCCCCGGCGCCGATGACTACCTGCGGGTGGAGGCCCTGTACGCGGTGACCCACGAGGGCGCCAGGCACCTGGAGGACGTGCTGGCCCGGCGCACCCGGATCTCCATCGAGGCCTGGGACCGCGGCGTGGCCGCGGCCGATCCGGTGGCCAGGACGATAGCGAAGGAACTGGGCTGGGACGAGGAGCAGATGGTCAGGGAGATCGACTACTACCGGACCCGGGTCCAGGCCGAGCGCGACTCGCAGACCAAGCTGGACGACACCACGGCGGACGCGGCCCGGCTCGGCGCGCCCGACATCGTCTCGCTGCGACCTTGACCGGCGGGCCCGTGACCGGCGGGCCGGCCCTGGCCGGCGCCATGCCCATGACCACGCTCGGGCCCGGGGGTCCGGCCGTGTCCCGGATCGGGCTGGGCCTGGCCGCGCTCGGCCGCCCGGCCTACATCACCTCGGGCCGGGCCGGGGACCTGCCCGACCGTAGCGTGGACGCGCTGCGGGAAAGGTCCTTCGCGGTGCTGGACGCCGCGTACGCCGCGGGGGTGCGGTACTTCGACGCGGCCCGGTCCTACGGCCGGGCCGAGGAGTTCCTGGGCGGGTGGCTGGCCGCGCGCGGTCACCCGGACGCGGTCTGCGGGTCGAAGTGGGGCTACCGGTACACCGGGGACTGGCGGCTGGACGCGGCGAAGCATGAGGTCAAAGAGCACTCGCTGGCCATGTTCACCGCGCAGCTGGCCGAGACCAGGGCGCTGCTCGGCCCGCGGCTCGCGCTCTACCAGGTGCACTCGCTGACCGAGGACTCGCCGCTGCTCGGCGACGCCGCGCTGCTGGCGGCGCTGGGCGCGCTGCGCGACACCGGCGTGCGGGTTGGCCTGTCCACCAGCGGCCCGGCCCAGGCGGTCACGCTGCGCCGGGCGCTGGCCGCGCAGGCCGGCGGCCGGCCGGTGTTCAGCGCCGCCCAGGTGACCTGGAACCTGCTGGAGACCTCGGTCGCGGCGGCCGCTGCGGAGGCGGCCGGGGCGGGCTGGGCGATCCTGGTCAAGGAAGGCATGGCCAACGGGCGGCTGGCCCCCGGCACCGGGCCCGGCGGGCCGCCCGCGGCGCTGGCCCGGGCCGCGGCGCAGGCCGGCACCAGCACCGACGCGCTGGCCCTCGCCGCCGCGCTGGCCCAGCCGTGGGCCACAGTCGTGCTGTCCGGCGCAGTAACCCCGGCCCAGCTGGCGGGCAACCTGGCCGCGCTGGCCGTGCCCGGCGAGGTGGTGGCCCGCGTGACGGAGCTGGGCCTGGCGGAACCGCCGCCGGACTACTGGGCCACGCGGTCCGCCCGGCCCTGGGCCTAGTCCGGGGACCAGTCCGCGGACTAGTCCGGCGGCGGGCCTAGCGCGCGGCCAGCGCGGCGGCGACCTGGCCGGCCAGGGCCCGGGCCAGCGGCGGCGGCACCGCGTTGCCGACCAGCCGGAACGCGTCCGGCAGCGATACGCCCGGCGGGCGGAGGACGAACTGATCGGGGAAGCCCTGCAGCCGGGCTGCTTCGCGGAGCGAGAACGGCCGGTCCTCCAGC
>DASVBE010000156.1:0-22443 GCA_036375995.1 Streptosporangiaceae bacterium
GCGGCCACCGCGATCAGCAGTTCGGCCCGGCGGAAGGCGAACAGCCGCCGGAACGCCTTCACGTCGAACAGCTGCAGCGCGGCGAAGATGACGATCCCGCCGAGGGCCGCCGTCGGGAACCGGGCCAGGACGGGGCGCGCCACCAGCAGGACGGCCACTACGGAGGCGGCCGTGGCGAGCGAGTACGCCCGGGTCTTGCGGCCCGCGGCGATGGCGATGGCCGTCCTGGTCGCGCTGCTGCTGACCGGGAAGCCGTGCACCAGCGACGCGCCGACGTTCGCGACGCCCAGGGCCAGCAGCTCCCGGTTGGCCACGATCTGCTCGTCGCGGACGGCGAATGCCCGGGCGGTCGCCACGTCGTCGCTGAAGCCCACGATCAGCACGACTGCGGCGGGGAGCAGCAGCTGGCGCAGCACCTGGGGATCCAGGGTGGGCAGCGAGACGCCAGGGAGCCGGGACGGGACCCGGCCGACCAGTTCGGTTCCGGCCGGATGGATCAGCGTCACCGCGGCGGTCGCGAGCAGCACCGCCAGCAGCGGGCCCGGCAGGCGGGGCCAGCGCCACCGCAGCAGCAGGAGGAACGCCAGGACGGACAGGGAGATCGCAAGAACGCCCGGACGGAGGTGGCCCAGTCCGCGGGCGAACGCGCCGATCTGGGCGGCGAACACCTGACCCGTGACCGGGACCCCGGTCACGTTCTGGAGCTGGTCGGCGATCATGATCAGCGCCACCCCGGCCAGGTAGCCAACCAGCACGGGCCGCGACAGCAGATCCGCAAAGAAGCCCAGCCGCAGCAGCCAGGCCGCCGCCGCCATCAGGCCGGCGAGCAGGGCCAGCGTGCCGGCGAGCCGGGCGAACCTGACCGGGTCCCCGCCGGCCAGCGGCCTGATGGCCACGATGGTCATCAGCGCGGTGGTCGCCTCCGGCCCCATGGACACCGACTTTGACGAGCCGAACAGCGAGTAGGCGATCAGGGCCGGGAAGGCTGCCCACAGCCCGGTGACCGGGGGCAGTCCCGCGAGCCCGGCGTAGGCCATCACCTGCGGCACCAGATAGGCCGCGACGGTGACACCGGCCAGCAGGTCACCAGCCAGCCAGGCGCGATAGTCGCGCAGCGCAGCCAGCCCCGGGCTCATTACATGTTTGTACCCCGCAGGCCGGCCCGGTGATCCACGGGGCCGGGATCAGGCGGCTGACCAGCCGGCTGGGACAGCGAGCGCTCGGCCGGGCCAGCGGGCAGCGCGAACACCGCCTGGCCGATGGCGAGGACGCCGCGGGCGGGCAGCGGGACCCCGCCGATCACCGGGCTGGCCGGCCAGCGGGCGGGCTGGCCCAGGTCAGCGCCGTCCAGCGTGGCGCGCGCGGCGTCGATGAAGTACATCCGCCTGGGCATGAGCGTCCCGGTGTGCCCGCTGGGCATGGTCCCGGTCAGCCGCAGCTGGCCCATCCCCAGCGCGCCGGCCAGCCGCTCCCGGGCCCGCACCAGCGGCCGCAGCCGCCAGGTGACCTGCGGCATCGCCGCGCTCATCGCGTTGAGCAGGGCCAGGATGCGGGTGGACGTGGCGGTCAGCGTCCACTCCAGCGCGGGTGAATCCATGGTCACGCGCAGGGTGGCCGGGCCGGTCCAGGTCAGCCCGATCCGGGCGTATCCGGTGGCGTGGCTGGCCGGGCCGAAGTAGCGCGGGCAGGCGGTGTCCAGCCGCGGGCCGTCGACGTAGATCGACCAGCGGCCGGCCGGGTCGCGATGCCAGACGGCCCGGTAGGGGCCGAAGCTGCTCTCCGGGAAGACCCGCAGGACGAGCACGTGACCGGAATCGAAGGGCAGCGCGAACACGCCCCAGCCCCGGGCGTACTCGTAACCGGGCCGCGGGGCCCGGCCCCGCGCCGCCGGGAGGATCTGCAGCCGGGCGGACAAGCCGCGGACGGTCCTGCTGGCCATGGGTGCTCCGCTCCAGCCGCACGACGCCGCCGTCGTCAGTAGCTGAACGTCGTGGCGGCCTCGTCGCCGATCCAGGCCCACATCGGGACCGTGCCCTGGAGCTCGGCCCCGCCGATCAGCGTGTCCGCGCTGAGGTTCTTGGCGCTGAAGCAGATCGGGCAGACGTAGTAGCGGCCGCCCGCCGCCTCGTACCGCTTGAGCAGGTCAGCGAGCGGCGGGCAACCCTCGCAGGCGACGCCGGCGGCGATGCCTGCGGTGGCGAGCCGGACGGCTTCCTTGGCGAGGAACATGAGCACCGGGCGGCCCGACTCGGCTGCACCGACGGCGACCAGGAACGCGACGGTGACCTTCTCGGGGTCCTCCAGACCAGTGGTCAGGCTGATGACGGCCTTGCCTGGCATGACGTGCCTCCTTGTGCGCAGTGCGCCGAGCGCGGTGCGCTGAGCGCGGTTCGCGGGGCGCGGGATCGGCCCCGTGCACAGCACGCTAGGGAGGCGGCCGCCGGATTTCGTCCGGGGTTCTCCCTACAAACCGGCCTGCAGGCGGACCGGGCTGAGGGTGTCCAGCAGGCCGTGCTGCATCGCGAACAGGGTGGCGGTCGAGCGGGTCGAGGCCCCGGTCTTGGCGTAGATGCGCTCGATGTGGGTCTCGGCGGTCTTGGCCGTGATGCCCAGTTCCCTGGCGACCAGCCGGGTGGAGGCGCCCCGGGCGATCAGCGTGAGCACCTCGATCTCGCGCGGGGTCAGCCCGGCTGGCCCGGTGCTCCGCTTGCCCGGGCGCTGCCCGGACGCGGCCAGCACGGCATCGACGGCGTCCGCGGCCAGGCGCCCGGCGCGGACCTCCGCGCGCAGCTGCGCCGCGGACTCCCTGGGCGACAGGGCTGGCCGGTGCGGCCGCGGCTCGCTCATGGCCCGGCAGGCGTCGGCCGCGGCCAGGATCCGGCCGGTGGCCGGGATCGCCGCGCCGGACAGGCCACGGTGGTAGCCGGACCCGTCCAGGCGCTCGCTGGCCAGCGAGGCGATCGCGCCGATCCGGGCCAGCGCCGGGGGGCGCGCCAGGGCCCGTTCCGTCCAGTAGGAACGCAGCCGCATCCGCTCGGCCTCGGTGGCGGTCAGCGGCCCGGGCTTGTCCAGGATCGACGCGGGCACCCCGTGCATGCCCAGGTCGTGCACCAGGGCGGCCCGGCGCAGCGCGGTCACCTCGCGGTCCGGCAGCCGCCACTGCCGGGCCGCCGCCGCGGCCAGGCCGGCGACACCGCGCGAGTGCCCGGCCCGGTACGCGGACCGCAGGTCGGTGAAGTCGGCCACCGCCTCCAGCGCCAGGTCCAGTTCCGCCTCGGTCAGCGGGCGGCGCAGCCCCGGCTCGGCCTCGATCAGCGCCGCCGCCTCGGCCACCGCATCCATGTCGGCCAGCACGTCGCGGGCGTCCGCGCAGAACAGGTCCACCAGCTCCGGATCGAAGTGCCTGGCCCGCCGGGCCCTGGCCACCTCCACGGCGGCGTCCACGCCGCCCGCCCGGTGGTAGACCTCGACGGTGTCGGCGAGGTGGAACAGCCGCGCCGGGGTGGTGATCTGCTCGCCCCCGACGCCGTCGGGGACCCCCTTGGCGTCCCAGCGGGTGAACACCTGCCGGAGCGGCTGGCAGACCTCTTCCGGGAGGCCGAGCCGCCGGGCCATCTGGGTGGTCGACAGGCAGTGCGCCATCAGCCCCCGCTCGACCGCGCGGCCGCCGGTCAGCACCAGGCTGGCGGCCAGGTGCAGCCGGTGCAGGAACGGGCCGCCCGCGCCGGCGTGGCTCAGCGCGAACCCCATCATGGCCAGGCCGGCGAAGTCCACCTGGTAGCTGTCGGCCCGGAACGCGATGTCGTCGCCGAACCACGCCGCCACCTCGGTGGAATCGGCCACGCAGCCGACCCAGGCCAGCATCATCACGTAGTAGAGCGAGGCCCGCGCCTCGGCGCCCAGGCCCAGCCGGTCCCCCAGCCGCCCGGCGATCAGCCAGGACCGCAGCACGTGCTCCATCGGCTGGCCCAGCCCCAGGTCGGTGGTCAGGGAGAAGGCCGCCAGCAGCTCAGCCAGCCGCAGCCCAGAATCCCGGTCACCGTCCTCCACACGATCATGCTAGAAGCTCCGGCGTCTCATGCTGCGGCAGATGCCGTGAACATCAGGCCCTGACGGCGGGCGACCGCACGGCCGCAGCGCTGCTGCGGCTGGCCCGTGGCTAGGGTGCTGTGGCCGCGAGTTCCGTGAAGCGGCCGATGACCTGGTCCCAGCCCGAGTTGTAGCCCTCGCGCGCGGATGCCGCGCCGGGGCGGTGCTCCCAGCCGGAGTGGACCAGCAGGACCACGGTGCGGCCGGGCTCGTCTTCGGTGAACGTCACCTCGACGCGCGTGGCCTCGGCCACGGGCGTTCCGGCGTGCCAGGTGAAGGCGACGCGGCGCGGCGGCTCCCAGCCGGTGACGGTTCCCCAGACCGACGTGGTGCCATCAGCCAGGGTCTCGACGATCTGGGCGCCGGGGCCTTCGCCGAACGTGACGCCGGCCGCCTGCTCGATGCCGACCGAGTGCGTGGCCAGCGGCCACCACTCGTGGATGTGCCGGGTGAACAGCTCGAAGGCGCGCGGCGGGGCGGCCGGGACGGTGACCGTTTTGCGGACGGGCTCGATGGAAGTCAGGTTGGCCGTCATGGGACATTCCCCTCTTCGCTGGGCGGCCGCGGCTCGCGGCTGCCGCTGTCTTCGCGGACCCGCTGGGCGTAGCGGTCCAGGGCGACGTCCCAGAAGCCGTCCAGCCAGGACCTCAGCTCGCTGAGCCCGGCCGGGTCCAGCCGGTACACGTTGCGGGTGCCGAGTTCCTCGTAGGCCACCAGGCCGCTGCGCCGCAGGACAGAAAGATGCTGGGAGACCGCGGGCCGGCTGACCGGCATGGCCGCCGCCAGCTCGCCCACCGACAAGGGGCCCGCCCGGAGCCGGTGCACAATCTGGCGCCGGGTCCTGTCCCCCAGGGCTTCCAGCACCGCTTCGTAAGTCTCCACGAACGGTAAGTTCTCACGAACCAAAGGATTCGTCAAGGCGCCGCAGCCCGCCGGATCCGGGCCGGAGGGTGGGCGTCAGGCCAGGTCGCTGAGGGCTTCGGTGACGGCGCTGGCGAACTGGTCGGCGTGTTCTTCCTGCCAGATCAGAGGCGGCCGGACCTTGAGGACCGTTCCGGCGGGGCCGGTCAGGCCGGCCAGGACGTGGTGCCCGGCCAGCGAGTCGAGGAGGGCGCGGGCGAAGGGGCGCGCTTCGGGGTCGCTGGGGGTGCCGTTTGGGCCTGTCAGGACGTCGATGCCGGCGAGGAGCCCGGTGCCGCGGACCTCACCCAGACGGTCGTCCTGCGCGGCGACTGCATGCAGGCGGTTGCGCAGGTAATCGCCGACGCGGGCGGCGCGGGCGGGGATGGACTCCTGGGCCAGGACGTCGAGGACGGCGAGGCTCGCGGCGGCCGCGGCGGGAGACGCGGCGAATGTGGAGAAGTACTCGTAGTCGCGGGCCAGGCTGTCGGCGATCTCCCGGCGGGTGATCAGCGCGCCGATGGGGTAGCCGGCGCCCATCGGCTTGCCGAGGGCGACGAAGTCGGGGGTGATGCCGGCCAGGGCGAACCGCCAGAAGGCCGGCCCGACGCGGCCGAAGCCGGACTGCACCTCGTCGGCGAGGAACAGCGCGCCCGCCTGGTGAGCGCCGTCGACCAGGCCCGCCAGGAAACCCGCCGGGGCGTTGAGGATCCCTTCGCTGGTGAAGCCCGGGTCGGCTAGCACGAGCGCGGCCTTGTCCCCGGCCGCGGCCAGGCCCGCGGCGGCGGCCGCGACCCGGCCGGACGCGGTCTGCCGGCCGGTGCCGCCGGTGCTCGCGCGGGGCGCGGCGAACGTGCCGACGTGCGCGGGGCGGTAGCCGGGCGGCCACTCGTTGGAGCTCAGATCAGTCGTCCACTTGGACGATCCGTGGTAGGCGTGCTCGGCGATGATCGCCGCGTTCCCGCCGGTGTGCGCGGTGGCCATTCGCCAGGCGAGCTCGTTGGCCTCGGTGCCCGAGGTGGTGAACAGGATCGTGTCCAGGCCGTCCGGCATCGTGGCCAGCAGCCGCTCGGCGAGCTCGACGATGCCTTCGTGCAGATACCGGGAGTGGGTGTTGAGCAGGGCGTTCTGCCGGTTCACGGACTGGACCACGGTCGGATGGGCGTGCCCGACCACCGCCACGTTGTTGTAGGCGTCGAGATACCGGGTGCCGTCGGCGGCGAACAGCCACGGTCCTTCGCCGCGGACGATCTCCAGCGGCCGGGAGTAGAACAGCGGGCTCAGCGGCCCGCCGGTCACGCGGCGGCGGCGCTCGAGCAGAGTTCCTGAGGCGTCCCGGGCCGTGGTATCTCCTGTGCTGCCGCGGGTGACGGGCCCGCCGGTCCTGGCGGTGCCGGCCAGGAGGTGCAGCCGCCTGGTGACTTTCCCGGGGCCGAGGCCGAGCAGGTCCGGCAGGACGCGCCGGGCCCCTGCCTCGTACTGGCCGACGTAGCCGCGGTTGTCCGGGTAGGCGGTGGAGAGCCGGTGCGAGATGGCCAGCGTCAGCCCGAGGCGGGCGACGACGAGGTCGCCAATGACCTCGACCTCCGGCGGGGTGAGCGGGCGATGCCGCTGGTAGCCGGCCAGCACCGCGGCCGCGAGCTCCCAGGTGCCGATGGGCTGCTGGCCCGGGGTGTTGCGCAGAACCGCGGTGAGGGCGACCGCGAGATCACACACGTGAGCCGTATGGTGCATGTCGCCGAAGTCGATGAGACCGGTGACACCGCCCGGGCCGACCAGGATGTTCGTCAGCGTGACGTCGGCATGGTTGAGCCCGGCGGGGAGCGCGCTGGTCGCTTCGGCGGCGGCGGCCAGCCGCGGCAGGACCCCAGCGAGCCGCGGGCCCAGATCACCCATGGCCTCCAGGACGCCCGGCCCGCCCAGCACCGCGGGGGCGCGGCGCACGTCCCAGTCGAGGGCCCGGTCACCGGCCCGGTGGAACAGGCCCTGCAGGGCCAGGCTGGTCCGGGCGGCCAGGGCCCCGATCTGCCCGGCGAGCTCGCTCGTGATGGGCCTGCCTTCCGCGGACTGGCCCGGAAGGACGGTTATCAGCCGGGCCAGGCAGGTGCGGCCGGTGGCGTCGGAGACTGGCTCGACGGTGGTCCCTGAGATTGCCGGAACCACCGTGGGGATCGGCAGACCGGGCGACGTCCGCAGGGCGTGGGCCATCGCCGTGTTTTCCATGTCGACGACGGCGGGGTCCTCGGCGGGGTTGGAGACCTTGAGGACGTAGCGATTGCCGATGCGGAGGTTGAGGTCGCGTTCGCTGGCCAGGGGGGTGACCGTCTCGGCAGTGAGGCCCCAGGCGTCACTGAGCAGGGCGGTGATCTTGCCGGGGGGCAGGACCGGGGCGGGTGTGCCCAGGACGTCGCCGGGGGGCGCGTGGCGGGAGCCGGTTTGGTCGGGCACAGAGATATCCCTTGGCTTGACGGGGGCGGGTCAGGGCGCGCGTAGCTGCCGCCCGGGGCGGAAGGGTTGCTGCCGTGTGAGCATATGCCGGGCGCTGGCTGGGGCTTGGTGCAGGTCAGGGAAGGACTGCCGCGCTTCCTCGCGCTCGGTTGCCCGGCGACCGGGTGGCGCCTGCGAGGAAAGCGGGAGGAGCTGCTTCAGGCGGGCTGCCAGAGCTCGATGCGGTTGCCTTCGGGGTCGGTGACCCAGGCGAACCGGCCGACGCCCGCCATCTCCTGTGGTTCTTCGGGGATGTCTGCGCCCTTGGCGCGGAGCTGGGCGAGCATCGCGTCCAGGTCGCGGACCCGGAAGTTGAGCATCGTCTGCTGGGCGGGGGACCCGAAGTAGCCGGTGCCGGACTCGAACGTCGCGAACACCGTCGGGCCGTCTCCCTGCTGCCACACGCCGTGCTCGTCGGCGTCCAGGCCCAGGCAGTCGCGATACCAGGCGCCCAGGGCGGCAGGGTCGGCGGACCGCAGGAAGTACCCACCTATCCCAAGCACACGTTCCACGCCGCTATCTTGCCAGCACGGGGGTGCGGGGAAGGGCTGGTTGTGACTCCTGAGACAGCGATGGTGGCGGCGCTGGACGGCGCGGCGGAGGTTGCCGCGTTTGCCCGCGAGAACCTGCTCGGGGGCGGTGGTCTGGGTGCGCTGCGGAGTGACTGCTATCCGGTGGATGCGGTCCTGCGGGTACACGCTGAGCTGGCGGGATCGGCGGAGGCGGGCCGGCTGGAAGAAGGTGTGGCCGCCTGCCTGAGTGACCCGGATCCGTTTGTGCGCTCGCAGGCGCTGGTGTTCTTCCGGGTGCGGCGGTGCCCGGCGGGTGAACGGCGGATCCGGGAACTGGTGGCCGGGGACCGGGTGCTGTTCCGCGGGGTGCCTGATCCGCTGCAGCCCGGTGCGGACCTGGAACGTCTGCTTCTGGAGCTGCACAAGCCCGGTTAGGCTCGCCGGTGTTGCCCGGGTATGCCGCGCGAAGATCACGATCTGGCTACCATGCTGGGTGATCGTGGTAGCTGCGGGGCAGCGGTTATCGCGGCGCTGCCGGCGGGCGGCCCGCGCTGACCGGGTGGCTACTGGACCCTCGCTCCCGGCGACACGAGGTGGCCCAGGGCCTAGCCGGCCGGGGTGAACGGGGGCAGCAGGCCGCGCCTGGTCAGCTCGGCGTTGATGCCGTCGGTGATGTTCATCGCCTCGATCGCGGGCTGGACCGGCACGCCCAGGAGCCCGTCCGGCGGCGGGGCAAACGCCAGGCCGAGCAGCTCGACCAGCAGGCGGTAGCCCCGGTCGCTGGTGTCCAGCAGGTTCTGCTCGGAGTCGTCGGCCGCCTCGCGCCGCGTCGCCCGCACGACCTTGCCGGACGGCACCCCGCCGAGTGCGTCACGGTAGCCCGCCAGCAGGCCGGGATAGCCCTGGCCGTCCTCGATCACATCCTTGATCTGAGTGAGCAGGTCGCCGCTGAACACCGGCGCGGTGGTGACCGCCGGCACCAGCCGGCCGTACCGCTCACCGATCGCCCGGCCGATCGCCAGCTCGCGCGGGACGATGTCGACGAACTGGTCCGGGGTGAGCGGGGCCAGCGAGATCTCCGGCACCGAGTCGCTGCTGATGCTGGTGGCCCGGCCGGTCTCCCCCGGGCCGCCCGCGGCCAGCAGCGCGTCGTTGATCCGCTTGAGCCGGAACATCTCGCTCATCGCGATGCTGCCGGCTACCTGGGCCAGGCCGTCCGCCTGGTCGTTGACCGGGCCGAACTGGTCGGCTGGCAGGTCGCGCCCGGCGGCGCCCTGGATGGTCAGCGCCTCCACGAGGACGGCATGGCAGACCGTCGCCAGGAAGTCCAGCTCACCCAGGACCTGATCGCTGGTCAGCGGCGCACTCGCACCGGTTTCTGCTGCGGACATCTCGCCCCTCCCCTTGGCGCCCGGGGCCCGGCACGGCGCGCGCCGGGTTCTTAGTAGGGTGCCGCGCTCGCCGCGAGATACCAATGGGCGCCGAGGCGCCCGCCGCGCGGGCCAGGCCGGAGCTGGCGGCTCGATCCCAGTCCAAAGGCCCGGACCAGGGGGACTCTCGGCCCTGGCTGATGGCTCCCGGCAGCACTGGCATGTGCTTACCGCCTGAGCACCGGCGGCTGGCACCGGCGGCGCTGGCCCGGGAACCTGGGGGTGAAGGTGTTGAGCGGAAAAGCCACTGGCGTGCTCCGGCCCGCACGCAGTGACCCGGTTCGCGCGCGGCCACGGGTCGTGGTTCCTGCCGTGATAGCCGCCGAGGGCGTGGCCTTCGCCGGCCTGCTCGTGCTGGATGGGTCCCCGTGGTGGCAGGCGGCGCGGGTCCTGGCGGCTCTGGCGCTGGCTGCGCTGGCGGCCTGGCTGGCCCGCCGGGCCGGGCGCGCCGCCGCGGGTATCACGGCGCTGCTGGCCGGGATCGCCGGCACGACCGCGGGCGTGGGGGTGGGCGGCGCCCACCTGGCGAAGGCGGGCGCGGACACGGCCGCGGTCATGGCGGCCATCGTGCTGGCCGCTGGCCTGTTCCTGCTCGGCTGGGGGACCGTCACGCTGGTCCGGGCGGTGCCCGGCTGGTGGCGGCTGCTGGCCATCCCGGCGGCACTGCTCCTGCTGTGGTTCGTGGTGTACCCGCTGACCATCGCGGTGATCGCGACCAACCGCCCGCCAGGGACCCTGGGACCGGCCACCCCCGCCAGGTACGGGCTGGGCTACCAGAGCGTGGCGTTCCGTACCGGCGATGGCGTGCGGCTGTCGGCCTGGTACATCCCGGCGCGCAACGGCGCCGCCGTGGTGCTGCTGCCCGGTGCCGGGTCGGCCCGCACCGCGGTTCTGCCGCAGGCCGCCGTGCTGGCCCGGCATGGGTTCGGGGCGCTCCTGGTCGACGGCCGCGGCCACGGGCTCTCCGGCGGCCATGCGATGGATTTCGGCTGGTGGGGCGATCGGGACAGCGCCGCTGCCGTGGCCTTCCTGAGCCGGCAGCCGGGCGTCCGCCCCGGCAAGATCGCGGTGCTCGGTGAGTCGATGGGCGGCGAGCAGGGCCTGGCTGCCCTGGCGGCTGTCCCCGGGATCCGTGCCGTGGTCGCCGAGGGCGTGACCGGGCAGCAGCTGGCCGACAAGGGCTGGCTGCCGCAGGGGGCTGACGGCGTCATGCAGCGCGGCATGGAATGGGTCCAGTACACCGCGGCGGGGCTGCTCAGCGGCAGCCCGCGGCCGATGAGCATCCCCGGTGCCCTCCGGGCGGCCGCTCCCCGCCGGGCGCTGATCATCGCCGGCGCGGCCAGGCCCGACGAGCCGGTCGCGGCCCGCTGGTTCCAGGCCGCCTCGCCTGCCACCGTGCAGGTGTGGGTAGTGCCGCACGCCGGGCACACCCAGGGCCTGGCCACCGCGCCGCAGGCCTGGGCGGCTCACGTCATCAGCTTCCTGGACGCGGCGCTGCACCCGGGCCGCGCGGCCGTCACAGGCCGGTGACCAGCTGCTGGCCGCCGTCGATGTCGTAGGTCGCCCCGGTCAGCGCGGTGTTGGTCATGAGGTGCACGGCCAGCGCGGCGACGTCCTCCGGCCCAACCACGCGGCGAATCGGCAGCCCGGCGCGGAGCTGGTCGCGGCGCCGGTCAAGGTCGCCGCCGAGGAGCCGCGCGGACAGCGGTGTGTCGACGAACCCGGGCGCGATCAGGTTGACCCGCACCGGAGCGACCTCCAGCGCCAGGTTGGCCACCAGAGCGGGCAGCCCGGCGGTCGCGTACCCGGCCAGGGCCAGCCCGGCCGCGCGGCGGCGGCCGCCGGTGCCGCCGGTGAACAGCAGCGAGCCGCCGGGCCGCACCCGGCCGGCGGCCGCGTGCCGGGCCACCGCCACCGGCAGGAACAGGTGGCTCTCCATGCTGCGGCGCGCCTGGCCGAAATCGATATCCGCGAGCAGCCCGTAGTACGGGGCCCCGGCGGTGACCATGACGTGGTCCGCCGGTCCGGGCAGGTTGCCGAAGAACTGGTCAAGCGCGGCCAGGTCGGTGGCGTCGAAGGCGGCCGTGAGGCCCGCCCCCACCTCGGCCGCGGCGTCGGCCAGCCGCCCGGGATCGCGGCCGGTGAGCACCACGTCCGCGCCCCCGGCCCGGGCCTGGCGGGCGGTTTCCAGCCCGATGCCCGAGCTCCCGCCAATCACGACCACGGTCTGGCCGGTCAGGCCCGGCCCGTGCGGGGCGGCGCCGTGCGGGGCGGCGCCGTCCCCGGCGCTCATCCGTCCTCCCCGCGGGCCGCGGCCCGGACCTGGGCGTGCAGCGACTTGAGCGCCGCGACGTAGATCTCGGAGAAGGTCGGGAACGGCTGGATGGTGTCGCGGAGCACGGCCAGCGGCACCCGGGCGCGGATGGCCAGCGTGGCCTGCTGCAGCCATTCGCCGGCCTCCGGGCCCAGCGCCCACGCGCCGGTCAGCCGCTCGCCGTCGGACAGCAGGGTGAGGAACCCGCGGGAGGCGGCGTAGGCGCGGGTGTAGGTCTCGGTCTTGGCCACCTCGGACAGCCGCGCGGTGGCGGTGAACGCGGCTCCGCTGGACTCGCCTGCGCCGACCGCGGCGGCTTGCGGGTCGGTGTAGACCACGTCGGGGACGGCCTCGTAGCTGGCCTCCCGCGGCTCGCCGAGGATGTTCGCGGCCGCGACCTCGCCCTGGTACTTGCCCACGTGGGTGAGCAGCCGGATGCCGGTGACGTCGCCGATCGCCCACAGCCGCTCGCCCGCGCGCATCCGCGCGTCGACCGGGACGCCCTGCGGCGCCGGGGTGATCCCCACGGTCTCCAGGCCGATCCCGGTCACCCGGGGCCGCCGCCCGGTCGCGGCCAGCAGCCTGTCGCCGCGCAGTTCCCGGCCGTCCTCCAGGACCAGCACGTAGTCCGGCCCGTCCCGCCGCGCGGACGCCGCGTGCACGCCGGTCAGCAGCTCGATGCCATCCCGGCGCAGTTCCTCGCCCAGCGCGTCGCCGAGCGGGGCAGGCTCGCGGGCGAGCACGTGGCTGGCCCCCTCGATCAGGGCCACCTCGCCGCCTAGGCGGCGCACCGCCTGGGCCATCTCGGCGCCGACCGGCCCGCCGCCCAGGATCAGGAGCCGCCGCGGCACCTCCTTCATCCCGGTGACCTCGCGGTTGGTCCACACGCCGTCGAGCTCGCGCAGGCCCGGCACGGGCGGGATCACCGGGTCGGCGCCGTTGGCCAGGATGACGTCCCGGGCGGTGTACCTCGCGCCGTCCACCTCGACCACGCCGGTCCCGGCGAGCCGTCCCGTGCCGCGCAGGAGGTCGATCCCGCTGTCCGCCAGCCAGCGCTCCTGGCCGGCGTCGGAGTAGTCCGAGACCATGAAGTCCCGCCAGGCCAGCGCGGCCGCGACGTCCACCTCGGCGTGGCCCGCGGCCTCCCGCACGCCGTGCACCGCCTCGCCGGGCCGCAGCAGCGTCTTGGACGGGATGCAGGCGTAGTACGAGCACTCGCCGCCGGCCAGCTCGCGCTCCACCACAGCGACCCGCAGGCCGCCCTCGGCCAGCTCGCCCGCGCAGTGCTCGCCGGGCGACCCGGCACCCAGCACGATGACGTCGTAGTCGTAATCGCTCATGTCAGCGCCCCGGCAGGCGGGTGGTGATCTCCTGGACGAACCACTCGTTCCCGTCCGGGTCGGCGAAGGAGAGGAACGAGCCGTAGCTGGTCCGGCCCGGGACCGGGCCGGCGACACGGGCGCCCCGGCCCGCGTGATGGAAGATCCCGCCCTCGTCGTGGAACACCTCGCTGACCGGCGCGCCGTGGCTGGCCAGCTCGGCCCGGGCGGCCTCGATGTCGTCCACGACCAGCTGCAGTCCCTGGGTGGAGCCGGGCGCGGCGGTGGTCAGGCCGGTGCCGAAGATCACCGAGCAGGGTGAGCCGGGAGGGGTGAGCTGCACGACACGGAAATCCGGGGCCGTGGTCAGGTCGGCGTCCAGCCGCCAGCCCAGGGCCCGGTAGAAACCCAGCGCCCGGTCGACGTCCGACACCGGGATCACGACGACCTCGAGCCTCATATCCACGACCGCTGCTCCTTCTGGTTGGTGGTCTTGCCCCTACCTTCGCTCATCGCGCGGCCCGGCCGCACCCGGGGTGAGGTGCTGGCTGGCTCGTTGCGGGCCGCGAGCCAGCGCTGCCGGCTCCGCCGGCCGGAGCGCCGTCAGGGGGCGCTGGCCTGCTGCGCGGCGGCGGACATGGCGGGGAGCAGGCCCTGCGCGATCGCCAGGTCGCCGTCCAGCGGCCGGTCGCTGGTGCCGGCCGGCAGCGCGGCCGCGGCACGCTCGAAGGCCGCGGCCAGCGCGCCGCGGGCCGCCTCCGCGCCGCCTGCTGGGGCGGCGCCGGTCAGGCGGAGTGCGCGGACCGCCGCGATCAGCTCGCAGGCCAGCACGATCCGGTAGGCCGGGACGATGTCCGTGGTCGCCCGGGCCGACTGGGTGGAGAACCCGGCGTGCTCCTCCACCCCGCGGGACAGCACCGCGCTGCCCAGCGCGGCGGGCGCGGCCAGCCGCCGGATATCGGCGATGGCCGACTGGCTGACGTACTCCAGGATCATCACGCCGGAGCTGGGCGGCGGGTCGGTGGCCAGGAACGGGCCCAGCCCGGTGAACGCGGGCTCGACCAGCGTGCCGAGCCGGGCCCCGGACAGCGCCGCGGTCTGGAATACCGCCGCGCGCACCGCGTCCAGGGCCAGCCCGGTGTAGGCGGTGTGGAAGTTGCCGTTGTGCCAGACGGCCTGGCCGGCCACGTCGATCAGCGGGTTCTCCGCGGCCGCGTTCAGGTCGCTGGCCACGGTCTGCGCGGCGCGGCCGACCGCGTCCACCGCGGGCCCGTGCACCTGCGGCAGCGCCCGGTAGCCGTAAGGGTCCTGGACCCGGGCGGCGGGCCGGGCCGGGCCGGCCAGCAGCCCGCGCAGCACCGCGGCCACCGCCTGCTGGCCCGGGTAGCGCCGGGCGGCGTGCACCGGCGCGGCGTACGGCTCGGTGGAGGCCGCCACGGCCAGGTGCGACAGCGCGGCCACGGTCACCGCGGCCCACAGCAGCCCGCCCAGGTCCGAGCAGGCCAGCGCGGCCTCGCCGAGGGTGGCCGCGTTGCTGGACAGGAACGCCAGCGCGTCGGCGGACGCCAGCGCGAACCGCGGCGGGTCCGGCGGCTGCGGCACCCAGGCCCGCTCGCCGAGCAGGCACAGCGCAGCCGCGGCCAGCCCGGTCAGGTCGCCGGTGCCGATGGCGCCCCAGGCCGGCACCGGGACGGACAGCCCGGCGTTGACCGCGCTGACCAGCGGGCCGAGCACACCGGGGTCCACGCCCGAGCCGCCGGCCGCGATCTGGTTGACCCGGACCACCAGCATGGCCCGGCTCAGCTCCGGGGCGATCAGCGGGCCGCCGCCGCCCGCGTGGCTGCGCAGCAGCCGCAGGCCGTGCCCGGCGGCATCGGCCCCGGCCACCGGCGTGTCCCGGTTCGCGCCGACCCCGGTGGTCCGGCCGTAGACCTCGCGCCGCGCGGCGGCATAACGTGCCAGTTCAGCCGCCGCGGCAGCGCGCGAAAGACCTTGCGGGGATACGGTGATCGTCCGCTGGCCCCGCGCCACGACCGCGACGTCATCGCAGGTCAGCCCCTGTCCGCCGAGCACCAGGGCGGGCTGCTCCGCGTTCGTCACCGGCCTGCTCCCCTAACCACGCCGGGCCCGGCGGTTCTGTACCCGGCTGCCTGCCGTATTGCGCGGGCCCTATCGCGCACCGTGTCTGAAGAGGCATAGCACGAGATGCGGGGTAATGCCCTATTACGCCGGGCGCAGACCCCGGTCTGCCGGATTTCTGGGTCGTTATCCGCGGCTATAGCCGGCGACCGGACCGCAAAACAGCGGACCGGCGGATTATTGCCATCGATATCCCCCTCCGCAGTTTCCGCCTTCGCCCGCTAACGCATGAGGCCAGGTAGCGGCGCGCCCGGCCGGGCCGCCCTGGCGCTGCCGTGCGCAGTACACGGGGTTAGCAGTGGCACACACAGGGTTGCTCACCGGTGCTATGCGGCGGGGAATTCTGCCGCCGGGCACTGATCGCCGGGCGGTGCCGCAACGGGGCCGGCGCGCCCGATGCCCGCATCACCGGCCGGCAGGCTGCATAATGCTGGACATGCGATTGTCCGCGCGTGCCGACTATGCCCTGCGGGCCGCCATCGAGCTGGCGGCCGCCGCGGGCGGACACGTCACGGCTGATCAGCTGGCCCGCACGCAGGGCATCCCGGGCAAGTTTCTCGAGGCGATCCTGACCCAGCTGCGCCGGGCCGGCCTGGTGCGCAGCCAGCGCGGGCCGGACGGCGGATTCTGGCTGGCCCGGCCCGCCGAGGACATCTCGCTGGCCGACATCATCCGGGCCATCGACGGCCCGCTGCTGGGCGTCCGCGGCGAGCGGCCGGAGAACGTGGGCTACATCGGCGCGGCCGAACCGCTGCAGACGGTATGGATTGCGCTGAGAGCGAACGAGCGGGCGATCCTGGAAGACGTCACGCTGGCGCACGTGGTTTCCGGGAACCTGCCGCTGCGGGTGACCGAGCTGGCGGACGACCCGCGCGCCTGGGCGTCGCCCTCATAATCCCAGGTCAGCATGGGTCAGCCGGGCCCCGGTACGGAGGACCCGGCTGATGGGTGACGCTGGTGACGGGCCGGTCAGACCGGCACCATGTCGGTAATTTCCGGAGTCCGCCAGGTGAGCTCGTCGAACACCGCGCGGCCCTGCTGCAGCGAGGCGTCGATAACCTCGTCCGGGCTGGCGGCCAGCCGCTGGCCCGCGCGCACGGGCACCCGCCGGTCGCCGCGGCCGATCGCCGGGGCGCCCTTGAGCGGGGTGAGCTGAGGGCCGCGGCGGGCGCCGAGCGATGCCTTGGCGGGCGCCGGGCCGGTCTCCCCGGGGGCGGCCGCCGGGGTCACGACGGGCTCGCGGACGGCGGTCAGCACCGGCTCGCTCTGCAGCTCGGCGAGCGCGAAATTATCCGAGACCTCGCGCAGGACCTGCGACAACGGCGTTCCCAGGGCGGAGCAGATGGAGCCCAGCAGCTCGGACGAGGCCTCCTTCTGGCCGCGCTCGACCTCGGACAGATAGCCAAGCGACACCCGGGCCGCGGCGGACACCTCACGAAGGGTGCGGCCCTGCCGCAAACGCAGGCGACGCAGCGCGTCACCGAGCAAGTGACGTAGCAGAACCATCGCCGCTCCCTTCGAAGCCGGACTCTGACACCCTTCCACCGTACCTGCCCTCACGGACAGTACGGGAGACCGTATTGAGGCGTGTTCGCTGGAGTAACGCTGTAATTACACATTCTCTTCCCCGAGTGTGGCCAGCAGCAACCGCAGGCATTCTGTCGCCGCCGCCCGGCGGATTTCGTTTCGCGTTCCTGACAGGGCCAGGCGCCGGACCGCCGGGCCCCGGCCGGCGTCCGCCGCGATATAGACCGTGCCCACCGGCTGGCCGTCGGCCGGGTCCGGGCCGGCCACCCCGGTGGTGGCCGCGGCCGCGGTCGCGCCGAGCCGCTCCCGGGCGCCCCGGGTCATGGCCACGGCCACGTCGGGGTCCACTGCCCCCCGCGCGGCCAGCAGCCCGGCGTCCACCCCGAGCAGGGCCGCCTTCAGGTCGGTCGCGTAGGCCACCACGCCGCCGCGGAACGCCGCCGACGCCCCCGGCACGCTGGCCAGGGCCGCGGCCACCAGGCCCCCGGTGAGCGACTCGGCCACCGCGAGCGTCTGCCCGGCCCCGGTCAGCCGGGCCAGCACCGCCGCAGCCAGCTCAGCCGCGTCTTGCTCGCCCTCGGCCGGCTCGCCCCCGGCCGGTTCAGCCGCCTGCCCTGGCCCGGGCGGGCCGGTCACGGCCGCTCCCCCGGCGGGCCGTCCGGCCGGTCCTGGCGGGCCGGCGCGGGGACCGCGCGGCGCAGCCGCATCGCCCGCATCGCGTAGTCGATGCCGGTGACCAGGGTGAGCACCACCGCCGCGGCCATCACCACGGCCCGCAGCCAGTCCGGCGGCCCGGGCAGGATGTACAGGCTGATCGCCACGAGCTGGAGGATCGTCTTGGCCTTGCCGCCGCGGCTGGCCGCGATCACCCCGCGGCGGATCACCCAGAACCGCAGCCCGGTCACGGCCAGCTCGCGGAACAGGATCACCGCCGTGGCCCACCAGGGCACCTCGCCCAGCAGCGACAGGGTGACCAGCGCCGACCCGGTCAGCGCCTTGTCCGCGATCGGGTCGGCGATCTTGCCGAAGTCGGTGATCAGGCCGCGCCGCCGGGCCAGCTCGCCGTCCAGCAGGTCGGTCAGCGAGGCCACCCCGAAGGCCACGAAGGCCAGGATCCGCCAGCCTGCGCCGGGCTGGACCAGCAGGACCACGAACACCGGGACCAGCACCAGGCGCAGCACGGTCAGCCCGTTGGCCACGTTCAGCACGCTTGGGGCCGCGATCGCCGCGGGCGCCGCGGCCCCGGCGCCGCCCGTGGTCCCGGCACCGGTGGTGGCCCCGGCACCGCCCGCAGCCCCGGCGCCGGTGGTGGCCCCGGCCGGGCCCGGGCCGGCTCCTGCGCCGGGCCCGCTCCCGGGGCCAGAACCCGGCAAACTCACCGGCTGCCTGCCGGAACCGGAGCGCGGGCGGGCGGGGCGGCCACGGCCCGGGCGGTCAGATCCACTCCTTCCGACCCAGTGACCGTGGCGCGGACAAGGTCGCCCGCCTGGAGCGGGTCCGGGGAGACCAGCGTCACCGCGCCGTCCACCTCCGGGGCCTGGTGCGCGGCCAGGCCGGCGTACCGGCCGTCGCCGAGCGGCTCCTCGACGAGGACCTCGACGGTCTCGCCGATCCGGTCGGCGGCCCGCTGCGACATCAGCTCGTCGGCCAGCGCGGCCAGGTCCTCGACCCGGGCCGCGATCTCCTCGGCGGGCAGCTGGCCGGGCAGCGACGCGGCCTCGGTGCCGTCCTCGTCGGAATAGCCGAACACGCCGATCGCGTCCAGCCGCGCGTCGGTGAGGAACCGCTGCAGCTCGGCCACGTCGTCCTCGGTCTCGCCGGGGAAGCCGACGATGAAGTTGGACCGGACCCCGGCCTGCGGGGCCAGCTCGCGGATCGCCTCGACCAGCCCGGTGAACCGCTCCCGGTCGCCGAACCGCCGCATGGCCCGCAGCACCGGGCCGCTGGCGTGCTGGAAGGACAGGTCGAAGTACGGGGCCACGCCGGGCGTGCCGGTCATCACCTCGACCAGGCCGGGCCGGACCTCGGCGGGCTGCAGGTAGCTGACCCGCACCCGGCCGATCCCCGGCACCGCGGCGAGCTGCGGCAGCAGCGTCTCGAGCAGCCGCAGGTCGCCCAGGTCCTTGCCGTAGGAGGTGGAGTTCTCGCTGACCAGCAGCAGCTCCCTGGCGCCATGGCGGGCCAGCCAGGCGGCCTCGGTGAGCAGGTCGGCGGGCGGCCGGGAGATGAACGCGCCGCGGAACACGGGGATGGCGCAGAACGAGCATCGCCGGTCGCAGCCGGACGCGATCTTCAGCGGCGCGACCGGGCTGCCGCCGAGCCGCCGCCGCAGCACTCGCGGTCCGGACGCGGGCGCCACCCCGTCCGGCAGGTCAGGGATCGCCCCGCCCGCCGTGGCCGGCCCGGCGGCCGGCGTGCCGTGCCCGGGCAGCACCGCGCCCGCGGCCGCCCGGGTCACCGGCGAGATCGGCAGCAGCTTGCGCCGGTCCCTGGGCTCGTGCGCGTCCCACCGCTGGCCGTCCGCCACCGCGTCCAGCCGGGCGCCGATGTCGCCGTAGTCGTCGAAGCTGATGACCTGCGCCTCGGGCAGCGACTCGGCCAGGCTGGCGCCGTACCGCTCGGCCAGGCAGCCCGCGGCGACCACCGCGGCACCGGACGACGCCGCGCCGAGCAGCTGGTCGATGGACTCTTCCTTGGCGGCCTGGATGAACCCGCAGGTGTTGACCAGGACCACGTCCGCGCCGTCGGTCTCGCCCGGGCCGGTGACGGTCCAGCCGGCCGCGTCCAGCCGGGCGGCCAGCTCCTCGGAGTCGACGTCATTACGGGCACAGCCCAGGGTGATCAGGCTGACGGTGCGCCCGGCCCGGCCTGCGGTTGGTTCACGTGACGGCACACCGGCAGACTACGGTAAGCCGGCCAGTGCGGCGCCCGCGGACGCACCCACCCACCACTCCCCGCCCGCGGCGGCTCAGGCCGTGCCGGACGCCCCCCGTTTACCGGGCCGGAAGCTGAGCGTGACCGGCTGGTTGGTGCCGGCCGGCGGCCCGGCGGGCGCGCCGTTCACGAACAGCGTCACCCCGCCCGGGTTGCCGAGCTTCATGCTGACCGGGTGGTGCGCCACCCAGACCCGGTGCGCCCCCGCCGGGACAATTCCGCTGAAGATCGTCCGGCCCTTGCGGGTGGTCAGATCGACCCAGCAGTCCTCCGTGGCGACCAGCCGGATCGCCACGAGGTGCGGGGCGGGCCGGGACGCGGACGGGCTGGGCGCGGGCGACGGCACCGTGGCGTGCGTCTTGCCGCTGGACCGCACCGCCTGCGGGGCCCCGGAGCCCGACACCAGGTGGTAGACCGCGAAGCCGACGATCAGCGCCAGGGCGAGAGCCATCGCGGCGCTCCAGTTCGGCCCGCGCCGCTGGGTCATCCGGATCGGCGCGGACGGCTCGAACACGTCCTGCGCGGTGACCGTGCTGGGTGCGCCGTACAGCGCGTCGTACTCGCGGATCAGCGGCTCGGGATCGGCGCCGGAGGCCCGGGCGATGCTCCGGATGTGACCCCGTGCGTAGAAATCACCGCCGCAGGAGGAGAAGTCATCGTGCTCGATATTCCGGATGATGGTTTCCCGGATCCGGGTCTGCTGACTGACCTGGGCAACGGTGAGACCAGCCTGCTCGCGCTCGGCTGCCAGGGTGTCACCGATGCTCACGCCCACGCGCCTCCGCTCCTGGTCATTGCCCTGGGTGCCGGTCGCATGACCAAGTGTAGAGGCCAGAACGTGCGGCCGGCGAGGACTGACCCCGGCAATACCCGCACCCAGTTTCCTGACACCGCCGCGGCACGGGAAACCCGTCACTCCGGCGGCGGCGGGAGCCCTCGCAGCGAGGCGATCAGGCCGGGCAGATCGTCCGGTTTGACCAGCACGTCCCGCGCCTTGGAGCCCTCGCTCGGGCCCACCACGTCGCGGCTCTCCAGCAGGTCCATCAGCCGCCCGGCCTTGGCGAAGCCGACCCGCAGCTTGCGCTGCAGCATCGACGTCGAGCCGAACTGGGTGCTCACGATCAGCTCGGCGGCCTGGATCAGCAGGTCCAGGTCGTCGCCGATGTCCGCGTCGATCTCCTTCCTGGCCACCGGCTCGGCGGCGACGTCGTCGCGGTAGGACGGCTCGGCCTGCTTCTTGCAGTGCGCGACGACATCCCGGATCTCCTTCTCCGAGACGAACGCGTTCTGCAGCCGCATCGGCTTGCTGGCGCCCATCGGCAGGAACAGCGCGTCGCCCTGGCCGACCAGCTTCTCCGCGCCGGGCTGGTCCAGGATGACCCGGCTGTCGGTGAGGCTGGAGGTGGCGAACGCCAGCCGGGACGGCACGTTGGCCTTGATCAGGCCGGTCACCACGTCCACCGACGGCCGCTGGGTGGCCAGCACCAGGTGGATCCCGGCGGCCCGGGCCAGCTGGGTGATCCGGACCACGGAATCTTCCACGTCCCGCGGCGCGACCATCATCAGGTCGGCTAGCTCGTCGACGATGACCAGCAGGTACGGGTAGGGCACGTAGACCCGCTCGCTGCCCGGCGGCGCGCTGAGCTTCCCGGCCCGCACGGCCTTGTTGAAGTCGTCCATGTGCCGGAACCCGGACGCGGCCAGGTCGTCGTAGCGCCGGTCCATCTCCCCGACGACCCAGCCCAGCGCGTCGGCGGCCTTCTTCGGGTCGGTGATGATCTGGGTGATCAGGTGCGGCACCCCGGCGTACGCGGCCAGCTCCACCCGCTTCGGGTCGACCAGGATCATCCGCACGTCGTCCGGGGTGGCCCGGGCCAGGATCGAGGCGATCAGCCCGTTGATGCAGGTCGACTTGCCCGCGCCGGTCGCCCCGGCGATCAGCATGTGCGGCATCTTGGCCAGGTTCGCCACCACCGTGCGGCCCTCGACGTCCTTGCCCAGACCGACCACCATCGGGTGGTGGTCGCCGGTGGCCACCGGGGAGCGCAGCACGTCGCCCAGCGACACGATCTCCCGGTCGGTGTTCGGGATCTCCACGCCGATCGCGGACTTGCCCGGGATCGGCGACAGGATCCGCACGTCGGCGCTCTTCACCGCGTAGGCGATGTTCTTCGACAGCCGGGTGACCTGCTCGACTTTGACCGCGGTGCCCAGCTCGATCGCGTACCTGGTCACCGTCGGCCCCCGGGTGAACCCGGTGACCTGCGCGTCCACCTCGAACTGCACGAGCACCTCGGACAGCGCCTCGACCATCAGGTCGTTGGCCCGCGTCCGGGCCTTGGGCGCGGTGCCCGGCCTGAGCAGGGTGGCGGGCGGCAGCGTGTAGCTCGCGTCGGTGGACGCGGGCAGCGTGAGCTGGTCGCCGCCGCGCGGCACGCCGCCCTTGCTCAGCGCGGCCGCGGCCACCACGGCCAGGTCGTCCTCGGCCAGGCCGCCCGCCGCGCCGCGGCCGCCGGCACCGCCCGGGCCAGCCGCCCCGGCCGCGGCCGCTTGCTCCGGGTCCGCCCAGGCGTCCCGCCACGGCTCGCCGCCGGGCGCCCCGGCCGCGGCCCCGCCGGGACCCGCGGGCAGCGCCGCCGCGTCGCGGCCGGACGCGCTGCCCGGCCGGGACAGCATGCCGCCGAGCAGCGGGGTATCATACGGCCGCTCGTGGTCGCCGGCCTCCAGCGGCTCGCCGCGCCGCCGGCCCCTGGGCAGCGGCCGCCGCAGCGGGTCACCCTCCTCGCCGGGCA
>DASVBE010000208.1:0-3279 GCA_036375995.1 Streptosporangiaceae bacterium
CCTGGCCTCAGTGCACCGGCGGGGGCGTGCCCGCCGCGCTGGCCGACAGCCCCGGGTCCCACCCGCACACCAGGCAGGCGTGCGCGAACGCCGACCGGGCGAACTCCAGCGCGGTCGCCTTCGGGTCCGCGGCCCGGCGGATGTCGTCCCAGTCGAGCAGGTACTCACCCAGCCCGCCGTCCCAGCGCGCCGCGGCGGGGGACAGTACCTGGCCGCCGAACCCCTCGGGCGCCGGGTGCGCGTAGGCGTAGAACGCGGCCCGCGGGTACCGGGCGTCGCCCGGCCACCAGCCCACCGCGACCTCCTGCGCGTCCATCGCGTTCCGCATGATGAAGTCCGCGCCCGGCGGCTCGGCGGGCTGCCCGGAGAACAGGCTCACGGCCAGGTCGAACGACCCCCACCAGGCGTTGACCGGGGTGGACCGGCCCCGGAACGGAGCACGGAACGCGGCCAGCACGGCCGCCGCCTGGGTTGCCGCGGCGAAGTAGGCCGACACCTGGGCCGGGTCGTAGCGCGCGTGCTCGGTGTCGGAGTCCAGCGGCACCGTCCACGGCACCTCCTGCGGCGCCGGGTCGATCGGCACCGGGCCGCCGGCCCGGCCCACCGCGGCCAGCACTGCCCGGGTCACCTCGCCGACCGGCCGGTCCGGGGTGAGCGGGATCCGCTCGGCGAAGCCGCCGCTGTGCTCCACCACCGCCTCGTGCGACCGCAGGTCCAGGGCCACCGCCAGGGCCCCCGAGCCGTCCGGGGCGGGCAGCGGGGCGGTCTCCCAGCCGCGCGCGGTCAGCCGCAGTGCGGCGTGCTGCAGCTGCGGCTCGGGCGGCGCCAGCCCGGCCGCCAGCTTGCCCAGTACCTGGCTGTGCGCGTGCAGCGTGTCGCAGGTCGCACGCCACCGCTCGTAGGAGACGCCGGGCCAGTTGGATGCCATGCCAGCACGCTATTGCGCCCGGCGGTCCGGCCTCAACCCGGCCCGCGGCCGGCGCTATCGCCCCGGCGGCGGGCCGAGCAGCGGCTTGATGTCCAGCACCGGGGTGCCGTCCACCGCCTCGAGATGCGCCACCCCGACCCGGGTCCCGTCGATTGCGGTGACCGTGGTGGGGTGCAGCCCGATCGGGTTCGGCCGGTCCTGCGAGCGGGTGCAGAAGACCCCGGTCAGCGGCCGCGCCGGGTCGTCCCTGGGATGGACCGCAAGCACGTCCCGCCGGGCCCGGTGCAGCCAGGTCAGCACGACCACCCGCGCCCCGGCGGCCAGCCCGGCCAGCGCCGGGGCCATCGTCTCGTCCAGCACCAGCCAGGCCGCGGGCGCGCCCTCGTCGGCCTGCTTCGGCGCCTGACCCGGGTCGGCCAGCGGCGACTCGACCCGCCCGATCACCCGCAGTCCGAGGTCCACACCAGGAATCCTGGTGCGCGCCGCCGCCGGCCGCAACCACCCGCGCGGTCAGCGCCGCGCCCGGGCTCCCAGCCCGGCCGCCACCGCCGCGCCGGCCAGCGACAGGACCGCCGAGGCGGCCAGCGCCGGGCGGAACCCGCTGGTCACCGCGGCCGGGCTGGCCAGGCTGCCGTGCGCGGTGAAGACCGCGGTGGCGACCGCCACCCCGGCCACGGCGCCGAACTGCTGACCGGTGTTCAGCACCCCGGCGGCCTTGCCCAGCATGGCGGCGGGCACCGCGTTCAGCCCGGCCGCGGGCACGCACGGCAGCGCCATCGAGATGCCCACCCCGGCCAGCAGGAACGGCGCGACGTACGCCGGGTAGCCCGCGCCGTGGCCGGCCAGCCAGGCGATCGTGCCGAACCCCGCCGCCTGCATGACCAGCCCCGGGATGACCAGCCGCCGGGCCCCGGCCCGGTCGAAGATGGCCCCCGCGGCCGGTGCGACCAGCAGCGGCGCCGCCGTCCACGGCAGGAACCGCAGGCCCGCGGCCAGTGGTGAGTCGCCCTGCCCGGCCTGGAAGAACTGGCTCGTCATGAAGGCCGCGCCGAAGATGGCTGAGGACATCAGGAACTGCGTCGCCGACGCGGCCGAGAAGTGAGGATTACGCAGCAAGGCCGGCGGGATCATCGGCTCCCGGGTGATCTGCTCCCACCCGATCAGGGCGGCGATCAGGCCGGCCCCGGCGAGCAGCGCGGCCAGCGTGCCGGGAGAGGTAAAGCCCGCCTCGGTGCCGTGCACCAGGCCCCAGGTCAGCGCGCCGATCCCGGCCGAGACCAGGACCAGGGCGGGCACGTCGAGCCGGGTCCTGTCGCCGCGCGACTCAGCCAGCCGCAGCCGGGCGCCGGCCGCCGCGGCCAGGCCGATCGGCACATTCACCCAGAAGATCCAGTGCCAGTCGAGACCCTGGGTGACGGCGCCGCCGATGAGCGGCCCGCTGGCCACCGCCAGGCCGGCGATGCCGCCCCAGATACCGACCACCGTGCCGCGCCGCTCCGGCGGGAACGCCGAGGTCAGCAGCGTCAGCCCGAGCGGCATGATGATCGCCGCGCCGAGGCCCTGCACCCCGCGGCAGGCGATCAGCACCGGGGCGCTGGGCGCCAGCGCGCAGGCCGCCGAGGCCAGCGTGAAGACGGCCAGGCCGGTCACGTACACCCGGCGCCGCCCGAGCCGGTCACCGAGCGCGGCCGCGGTGATGATGCCCGCGCCAAAGGCCAGGCTGTAGATGTTCACCGTCCACTGCAGCGTGCCGATGCTGCCGCCGAGGTCCCGGTGGACCGACGGCAGCGCGGTGACCACCACCAGCGCGTCCAGCGCCACCATGAAGTAGGCCACTGCGGTGAGCAGCACGGTGACCGCCCGCCCGGGTGCCCGCCGGGCCGCTGCGGTCCCGGCCAGCGGCGCGGTGGCCTGCTGAAGGTCCGTCATGAGGATTCCTACCTTCCGACTGTGTTTGCTGGCTCCCGCAGGGCCGCTGGGAGGCGCTGCCTTCCCTCCTCGCTCCTTCGCCGCTCCTTCGTCGCGACGGCGTCGCTCGTCGGGAAAACAGCGCCGGCGGCACCTGCACTCGCCCTGCCGGCTACGCCGGCGCCGGGCGCTCGCGTGGGTGGCTGGCCCGGGCATAAGGACCGACCCGCGCCGCGGGCTGGATTGGGCGGCAACGGGCCGCCCAGTTCCCGGCCCGGCCGGTGTCTGTACCAGCAGGCCCACGGAACGCCCGGCGGCCGGGCGGAACGGGGAATGACGGCAGGGAGCGCGAGGATGACGGTTGTGGCGACAGCGGATCTGCTGGACCGGGCGCGGGCCGGGGACGGCGAGGCGTTCCGCCGGCTGACCGGGCCGCACCGCCG
>DASVBE010000303.1:0-5966 GCA_036375995.1 Streptosporangiaceae bacterium
CCGGCCAACTGGGCCAACTACGGCAACATCATGAAGGACTTCACGGCTAAGTACGGGATCAAGATCAACGACGCTAATCCGGACGGTTCCAGCCAGGATGAGATCAACGCGATGGAGCAGCTCAAGGGCCAGTCCCGGGCTCCTGACGTGCTCGACATGGGCACCGCGTTCGCGATCCAGGCCGACCAGAAGGGCCTGCTCGCCCCGTATAAGGTGGCGACCTGGGGCAACATCCCGGCCGGCTCCAAGGCCTCAGACGCCACCTGGTACGACGACTACGGCGGCTTCGTGGCCATCGGCTACAACCCGGCCAAGGTGAAGGTTGCGCCGACGTCGTTCAAGGACCTGCTGAACCCGATGTACAAGAAGCAGGTCGCGATCAACGGCAACCCGACCCAGGCCAGCGCCGCGTTCTCCGCGGTGTATGCCGCCGCGCTCGCCAACGGCGGCTCGCTGGGCAACATCCAGCCCGGCATTGACTACTTCAAGAAGCTCAACCAGGTCGGCAACTTCGTCCCGGTCACGGCCGGCCCGACCACGGTGGAGAGCAACCAGACCCCGATCGTGATCTGGTGGGACTACCTGCTCGCCTCCGAGATCGGCTCCTCGGTCAAGGGCTTCAAGATCGTCATCCCGTCGGACGGCCACTACGCGGCCTACTACGACCAGGCGATCAACAAGGACGCCCCGCACCCGGCCGCCGCCCGGCTGTGGGAGGAGTACCTGTACTCCGTCACCGGCCAGAACCTGTGGCTGGCGGGCAAGGCCCGGCCGATCGAGCTGCCCACGCTGATCAAGGACGGCACCGTGAACTCGGCGGACAACGCGGCCCTGCCGCCGGCCCCGTCCGGCACGGTCAGCTTCCCGACGCAGAACCAGCAGGACGCGGCGGAGAAGGTGGTCGCGCAGCAGTGGTCGAGCGTCACCGGCTAGCTGGATGACCGCTGACACAGCGCCCGCCGTGGCTCCGGGGCCGGCCGCCGCCGGCCCCGGGGCCCGGCCGGGCCGGTCCCGGCACTCGATCCTGCGGTCCGCCGTCAACTGGGGCGGGCTGCTCCCGTTTGCCATCTATGCCGGGCTCGGCCTGATCCTGCCGACGATCGCGATCATCATCGGCGCATTCCAGACCGACAACGGCGCCTTCACCTTCAGCAACATCAACGTCGCCCTGCACGGCGTGTACCTGCACGGCCTCGTGACCAGCCTCGAGCTGTCGGTGATCGCGTCGATCATCCCCGGCGTCATCGGATTCCTGATCGCGTACGCGATCTTCACCGCGCGGCGCGGCTCGGTGCTGCGCCGGGTGACGATTACCGCCTCCGGCACGTTCGCCAATTTCGGTGGCGTCCCGCTGGCCTTCCTGTTCATCGCCACGCTGGGCACCACCGGGCTGCTGACCGGCTGGCTGAACGCCATCGGGCTGAACCCGTACGACCACGGCTTCAACCTGTACACGTTCAGCGGCGTGGTGCTGGTCTACATGTACTTCCAGATCCCGCTCATGGTGCTGGTCATCCTGCCGTCGCTGGAAGGCCTGCGGCCGGCCTGGCGGGAGGCCGCCGCCAACCTGGGCGCCTCCTCGTGGCAGTACTGGCGGTATGTGGGCGGCCCGGTGCTGATGCCCGCGTTCCTGGGCTGCGTGCTGCTGCTGTTCGGCAGCGCGCTGTCCGCCTACGCCACCGCCCAGGCGCTGACCAGCGGCAGCATCCCGCTGACGTCGATCCAGATCGGCTCGTTCCTGAACGGCAACGTGCTGGCCGGGCAGGCTAACGTAGGCAAGGCCCTGGCCCTGGGCATGGTGCTGATCATTGCGGTCGCGATGTCGCTGTACGCGCTCGCGCAGCGAAGGGCGGCGAAATGGCTGCAGTAGCCGGCCAGCAGCTCGCGGGTGAGCTGGCCCCGGTCCCGCCCCGGGTGCGGACCGGTGCCGTGCGCAGGTTCCCGTTCTGGCGCTGGATCATCCTGGTCCTCGCCGGGCTCTACTTCGCGCTGCCGTTGTACGCGGGCTTCCGGTTCTCCGGCCTCTCCTCGTTCCCCGCGGTGGCCAGCCAGGAGGGCTTCAGCGAGGCGTTCACTCTGTCGATCCGGCTGGCGGCGATCACCACCGTGCTGACCCTGGTGCTGATGGTGCCGACCGTCATCTGGGTGCACCTGCGGCTGCCGAAGGTGCGCCGCATCATGGAGACGATCACGATCCTGCCGATCGTCATCCCGCCGGTGGTGCTCATCCTGGGCGTGCTGGAGGTGTCGCCGGCCGGGCTCAAGGCGTCGCCGAACCTGCTCGCCCTGCTGTACGTGGTCCTCGCCATGCCGTTCGCCTACCGGGCGCTGGACGCCGGGCTGCGGGCGCTGGACCTGAAGACCCTGGTCGAGGCCTCGAACTCGCTCGGCGGCGGGATGGGGACCACCCTGTGGCGGATCATCCTGCCCAACCTGCGCACCGCGCTGCTGTCGGCCACCGTGCTGACCGTGGCCCTGGTGCTCGGTGAGTTCACGATGGCCAGCCTGGACCAGTACCAGACGTTCCCGGTGTGGATCGTGGCCTTCGACCAGACCAGCGGGCCGATCTCGGTCGCCGCCTCGCTGGCCGCCCTCATCGTGACCTGGATCGTGCTGATGCTGATCACGGCGATCGGCGGCCGTGGCCGCGGCGGCCGGGGGTCCGGCGCCACCCTCTACTCTGTCGCCCGGCGTGAGCCACCTGGAGGATCCTGATGACGACCAACGCTGACGCTGGCGCCGCCGCGGCCACCACGGCCGCGGCCACCGCCGCCGCTCCGGCGGTCGCCGCGGGCGGCGCGGCCGGCGGCGCGCCGGTCAGCCTGACCAGCCTGAACCGGCACTTCGGCGCGGTCCGGGCCCTGGACGGGCTGACCGTGGACGTGGCGCCCGGTGAGCTGGTCGCCCTGCTCGGCCCGTCCGGCTGCGGCAAGACCACTGCGCTGCGGATCCTGGCCGGCTTCGAGACCGCCGACTCCGGCACCGTCACGGTGGACGGCAAGGAGATCTCGCACATTCCGGCGAGCCGCCGGGACATGGGGATGGTGTTCCAGAGCTACAGCCTGTTCCCCAACATGTCCGCGCTGGACAACGTGGGCTTCGGGCTGCGGCTGAGGAAGAAGTCCGGCGCCGAGCGGAAGCGCCGGGCCGGCGAGCTGCTGGACATGGTCGGGCTGGCCAAGCAGGCCGGCCAGTTCCCGCACCAGCTGTCCGGCGGGCAGCAGCAGCGGGTCGCACTGGCCCGCGCGCTGGCCATCGAGCCGCGGGTGCTGCTGCTGGACGAGCCGCTGTCCGCGCTGGACGCCAAGGTCCGGCTCCAGCTCAGGGAGCAGATCCGTGCGCTCCAGCAGCGGCTGGGCACCACCACCCTGTTCGTCACGCACGACCAGGAAGAGGCGCTGTCCATGTCCGACCGGGTCGGTGTGATGAAGGACGGCAAGCTCGAGCAGATCGCCACGCCCAGCGACCTGTACTCCGAGCCGGCCACCGCGTTCGTGGCCGAGTTCGTCGGCACGATGAACCGGATCCCCGGCCGCCTGGACGGCACCGGCGACCAGGTCAGCGCGCTCGGCCAGACCGTGCCGGTGACAGGCGGCGCGGCCGACGCGCTGGCCGGCGACGTGGACGTGCTGGTCCGGCCGGAAGGCCTGACCATCGCGGCCGGCCCGAACGGCAACGGCATCGTCGCGGACCGCACGTTCCTCGGCTCGACCACGCGGATCAGCGTCCTGCTCGACGGCGACCACATGGTCAAGGTCGACCGGCCGAGCACGGTCGCCGCGGGCCTGCCGCCGGGCACGTCGGTGCAGATCAGCCTGCCCGGCAGCGCCGTCCTCGTGTCGGAGCGCCGGTGAACGCGGGCACCGGGCCCGGCGCCGCCCCGGGTGGCGCCGGCCCGGACCCCGTGCGGACCGATCCGGGCCTCACTACCGCCCGCCAGCGCCTGGTGCCCGGCGAGCCCGGCGATGGCGGCTACCGCCGGCTGGTCCCCGCCGACGGCGAACCGCACCTGATCCAGGACGAGCTGGGAAGCCTCCGGCTGCGGCCGGGCTGGCCGAAGTCGGCCACCCCGCTGCTGGTCATCGCCCAGCTGTCGGACACGCACGTCATGGACCACCAGTCGCCGGGCCGGGTCGAGCTGCTCGACCGGTTCGCCGACCCGGACTCGCCGCTGCGCGACGAGGTCGGCATCATCGGCACCTACCGGGCCCAGGAGCTGTTCACGTTCCAGGTGGCCGAGGCGATGATCCGCGCGGTGCGCGGGCTGGCCGCCGGGCCGGTGTCCGGCGCGCCGCTGGCGTTCACCGTGGTCACCGGCGACGCGACCGACAACTGCCAGCTCAACGAGCTGCGCTCGTACATCGCGCTGCTGGACGGCCAGGACGTGGTGCCGGACTCCGGGGACCTGACCCGGTACGAGGGCGTGGCCGGGCCTGAGGTCGAGGACGACCGGTACTGGCACCCGGACGGCGGCGGCGACATCCCGGCCACGACCTACGGGTTCCCGACCGCGCCCGGCGTGCTGGACGTACTCCGGCGCCCGTTCCGCAGCGCGGGCCTGGGCATGCCGTGGTACACCGTGCACGGCAACCACGACAACATGCTGCAGGGCACGGTCCGGCTGGAGAAGTGGATGGCCGGCTTCCTGGCCGGCGGGGTCAAGTACGTCACCCCGCCGTCCGGCCTGGACAGCGCGGATACCGTCCGCCGGTTCGACGCGGCGGACCCCACCGCCCTGGCCGCCCTGGCGGACAGCACCAAGCTGGCGGTCACCCCGGACCCCGGCCGCGGACCGGCGACCAGGTCCGGTCACGTCCGCGAGCACTTCCGCAGCCCGGGTCAGCCGGCCGGGCACGGCTACACCCAGCGCAACGCCGACGAGGGCACCGCCTACTACGCGTTCGACCACGGCCCGGTGCGCTGCATCAGCCTGGACACGGTCAACCCGCACGGCGGCTGGCAGGGCTCACTGGACGCCACTCAGCTGGGCTGGCTGGTGGGCGAGCTGACGGCCTGCGCGGACCGCCCGGTGGTGCTGTTCAGCCACCACCCGCTGGAAACCCTGATCAACGGCACCCGGCCGCCCGGCGCGGACCGGCGCATCCTGGCCGATGAGCTGCGCGACGTGCTGCTCGGCCACCCGTGCGTGATCGCCTGGGTGAACGGGCACACGCACACGCACAAGATCACCGCGATCCGCGCGGACGGCTCCCCCGGCGGCTTCTGGCAGATCACGACCGCGTCGCACATCGACTGGCCGCAGCAGTCGCGGGTGATCGAGCTGCTGGCCACCGACGGCGGCCTGGCGATCTGCTGCACGGTGCTGGACACGGCGGCTCCGGCCGCCTACGCCGGCGGCGCCGGCCCCGCCGATCTCGCCGCCCTGGCGCGGGAGCTCGCCGCGAACGACTGGCAGGTGCGGAAAGAGATTACGGATCGCGGGGGCGCGGGGGCCGGCACCCCGGCCGACCGCAACGCGGTGCTGCTGGTGGAGTGGCCGCGCCCGGTGGCGAAGAGCAGCGGCTGACCGCAGCAGCCACCCAGGGCGAGGCACCAGCCCCCGGTGGCCGGTCCAGGCCGGCGGGCATCGGGCCGGTGAACTTATCCGGGGCCGGCCGGACAGGCCCTAACCCGGCGGGCGGAGGATCGGGAGGAGACCGGCGATCGAGTCGAGGATGAGCGGGGCACCGGCCTCCTCGAGTTCGGCGCGGGAGGCCGAGCCGGTGAGCACGCCGGCCACCAGGCCGGCCCCGGCCCGCAGGCCGGACTCGACGTCGCTGGCGGTGTCGCCGGCCACCGCGAGCTCGCGGACCGCGCCGCCGCCGAGACGCAGCAGGGCGGTCAGCGGGAGGTCCGGCCAGGGCCTGCCGCGGCCGGCCTCGGCCGGGGACAGGTACAGGTCGGCCAGCTTCTCCCAGCCCAGCGCGGTCACGATGGCGTCCCTGGTGGCCGGGGAGAATCCGGTG
>DASVBE010000328.1:0-2137 GCA_036375995.1 Streptosporangiaceae bacterium
CCGGCCAACCTGGGCGACATCCTGGAACGGGTGCTCGACAAGGGGCTGGTGATCGCGGGCGACATCCGGGTGAACCTGCTGGACATCGAGCTGCTGACGATCAAGCTCCGGCTGGTCATCGCGTCGCTCGACACGGCCAAGCAGGTGGGCATCAACTGGTGGGAAAGCGACCCGTGGCTCAGCGCCGACGCGGCCAAGGGAATTGCCGACCAGGACCTCGCTAAGGAGAACCGCCGGCTCCGCGCGCGGGTCCGGGCCCTGGAGGCAAACGGCGGGTACGACGAACCGGATGACGACCATGAACGCGATGACTGACCCCCAGGGCATCTGGGTGTATGCCGTTGCCGAGGCGGTCCCGGACGGCAGCCTCGGCGAGCTCACCGGCGTGAGCGGCGGGCCCGTCGCGACCGTCGCCGCGGCCGGGCTGACCGCGGTGACCGAGCAGGTCCCGCTGGCGGAGTTCAGCGAGGCCGCGCTGCAGCGCAACCTGGAGGACCTGGGCTGGCTGGAGGAGAAGGCCCGGGCTCATCACGCGGTGATCGACGCGGTCGCGCAGCGGCAGCCGCTGGTGCCGATGCGGCTCGCCACCGTCTACCACGGCGAAGCGGGCGTGACCGGCCTGCTGACCGGGCGCAGCCGTGACTTCCGCGCGCTGCTCGACCGGATCCGCGGCCGCCGGGAATGGGGGGTCAAGGCCTATGCGGCGCAGCCGGCCGCGGCCGCCGATGGGCTGGCCGGCCCCGCGGGGGCGGCCAAGCCGTCCGCCGGCGCGGGCACGGCCTACCTGAACCGCCGCCGTCACGAGCGGTCCGCCCAGGAGGAGGCCCGCCAGGCGGCGATGACCAGCACGGCCGAGATTCACGACACGCTCGCCGGGCTCGCCATGGCCTTCCGGCTGCACCCGCCGCAGGCCCCGCAGCTGCACGGGAACAAGCAGCCCATGCTGCTCAACGCCGCCTGCCTGCTGGACGACGAGCGGGCCGGTGAGTTCGCCGCCGTGGTACGCAGCCTGGCCGCGGATCATCCCGCCGTGCGGCTCGAGCTGACCGGGCCGTGGCCGCCCTACTCGTTCGCCGAGCTGCCCGAGCTCACCCCGGCGGGGGATCCGGCATGACGTCCCAGCCCGGAATGCCCGCCCGGCGGGCAGCCGCACCCGTGGCGGGCCGCGTCGTCCGGGACCCGGAGGTGCCCGGCCCCCGGCTGGCCCTGGTCGACCTGCTCGACCGGGTGCTGGCCGGCGGTGTGGTGGTGACCGGTGAGATCGTGCTGTCCATCGCGGACATCGACCTGGTCGCCGTGTCCCTGCGCGCCCTGGTCACCTCGGTCTCGGCGCTGGACGGGCCGGTGCCCGTGGCCCAGCAGGCCGCCCAGCGGACCGCCCAGCAGGCTGGCTCATGACCGGCCCGTACCGGCACGAGGCCCCGGCCTGCCGGCACCGCATCGACGCCGACCCGGAAGCGGTGGAACGCGGCCTGGTCAGCCTGGTCATGACGATCGTGGAGCTGCTGCGCCAGCTGATGGAACGGCAGGCCATGCGCCGGGTGGACGACGGAACGCTCACCGATGATCAGATCGAGAAGCTCGGCCGGACGCTGATGCTGCTGGACAAGCGGATGAAGGAGCTTCTCGACCACTTCGGCCTCGAGCAGGAAGACCTCAACCTCGACCTCGGCCCGCTCGGCCCGCTGCTGGCCACTGACTGACCGGCCCGGCCGGGTCATCATGGCGGGGTGACGCCTGACGACGATGCCGTGGCCGAGGTGATCGCGCTGGAGCGGGCCCTGCTGACCCGGGAGGTCAGGTCCAGCGCCGCGGCCCTGGACGCGCTGCTCGACCCGGAGTTCACCGAGACCGGCGTGTCCGGCCGCCGGTGGACCCGCGCCGAGATCCTCGACGAGCTGCCGGCCGGCGAAGCCGGTGCCGTGCCCCCGGGCCCGGACCGGATCGCGGACCACGCGATGGCCGGCCGCCGGCTGGCCGACGATGTGGTCATGCTCACCTTCGAGACCGGCCACCAGGGCCGCCGGGCCCGCCGGGTCTCGCTGTGGCGCCGGTCCGGCGGCCACTGGCGGGTGCTCTACCACCAGGGCACGCTGGTCCCGCCCGCGCCCGCCCCCCGAAACCCGTGAAACGGCCG